>JBHBMT010000104.1:0-9093 GCA_041773075.1 Moraxella sp. | reverse complement strand
CAAGCATGGCAAGCTGGATTTTAAGATAAGACAGCGACTGAGCCAAAGAGTCGTGGAGTTCTCTGGCGATGGTGTTTCGCTCTTCTAGTAATACCAGCTGATGTTCTTGTTGGCGTTGTTTTTGGCTAACAAACGCCATGCCGATAAGGTTGGCAAGGGTGTTCAATAGCTCTTCGTACTCAATAAATGCCTTGCCAGTGTGTGATGGCTGATACTGTACCAACAGCTCGCCCCATTGGGTATTTTGCCCATGAATCGTAAAAATCTTGGTGTGTTTTTCGTTTTTTAATTGACAGCTTTGGCAGTCGCCATGGCTACAAATTTTGGAGCTAGGCAAGCTCGGCGGTGTTTGGGGTAGCTGTGTTGTGGCGATAAGCTGACTGTGTACCGAGACGCTGTCTTTGTTGGGGTCAAGCGTAGAATGAGTGATGGGATAAGCAAAGGTACTGTATTTTTGTTCGCCATGAATACACAAAGACAGAATAATATCGGGCGCGGCTTTGGCAAATTTTTCTAGCAAATCATAAAGCTTGGGCATGGTAACCGATTCGCTACTAAGCTGATGAGCAAAATTATAAAGCAAGGTCAATAGCTGATTGGCTTGGGTAAGGTGTTCGGTCTTTTTGATGACTTCTTGATGAAGTAGCTCTTGATGGGCGTGAATGGTCTGCCCCATGGCGTTAAATGATTGGGCTAGCACCTGAAATTCACGATAGCCCAGTAGCTTGGTAGGGGTGTATTTACCCGACTGAAAACGAATGGTGCTTTGCATTAGCTCATCAATGGGGCGTAAGACATTGTGCTTAAGCTCATACATACCCATCATCAAAATCATGACAATAATCAACAGTGCCGACAGTTGTAGCACTTGCTGAAAATGCTGTCGTTGTTCGTTGCGTTTTTGGATATCGTGGATAAGCCTATCTACATGATTGATATAGGTGATGGCGTGTTGATAGACCGCTTGGGTGTCGTTTTGTTGTATGGCAGGTTTTAGCTGGGTTTGCCAAATGGATACAAGCTGTTGGTATTGATCATCAATGCGATTATCACGATTGGGAGTAAAAGACTGATAGGTGTTTAGTTGTGTTAGCTTGACATTCATATCAGCAATAAGCTGATCATTGATGGGCGTATCTGGGCTTAGCTGTAATGTGTCGTCTATGATAAGAGTGTGTGGCAGGCTAGACTGACTGGCAAGCAAATAATTGATACGATAGGTTGCCATACGAATCGTACCAGCAGAATTGATGGCTTTGGCATCAGATTTGGCAATCCACGCCAACACCGCTGAAGTGCTAGCTACCGATACTGCCAAAAATGCAATCACACCGACCGCCATCCATGCCCGCACAGGCAAAGATTCTGGCAAAATTCTGCGTAAAAAGGTCGGTATCATCACATACCCCTAAAAAGCCATAAAAAACAACAAGACCACAAAAAATAGATAAGTATTTATAATATCTATAACAAGTTATTGAAATATATAAAAATTATACGCTAATCCAAAGGAAAATTAACTACTACTTAAGTGGTATATAGCAGTTTTTGCTCAAATTTTTCCCCTAAAAATCCGTATTAAAATCCATTAAAATAAAAAATCACTGGGGTATCTGTCAATCTTTTTGTGCAATCAAAAGCTTGGCACTGCCTTAAATATTATAAATTTTTAAGATATCAATAAAAGTATTTTTTTTATAAATTTTTAAAAAAATATCTTAAAAAAATCCTAATAGGGGGTAATATGCTATCCAAACAAAATATTGTCCTAATCTCATCAACCATTGCCTTTACTGTGTGCTTTATGGTGTGGATGATGTTTGCTGTACTAGGCATTCCCATTCAAAAAGCACTCAATCTTAATGATACTCAATTTGGGCTATTGGCAGCCACACCTGTATTGACAGGCTCATTGGTGCGTCTGCCACTGGGTATGATGACGGATAAATATGGTGGGCGTATTGTCTTTTTTGTGTTGATGATAGCGACGGTTATACCGATTTTTTTGATGGGTTATGCGACGCAGTATTGGCAGTTTTTGGTGTTAGGGTTGTTTGTGGGACTGGCAGGTGGCTCATTTTCGGTGGGGATTGCCTATGTCGCCAAATGGTTTGAGCCATCCAAACAAGGCTTTGCCATGGGGGTGTTTGGAGCGGGTAATGCAGGCTCGGCACTCACCAAAATCATCGGGCCATCTATCATTACCATTGGGGCATCGATGGCAGTAAGTGCTGCTGAAGGGTGGCGGTTTTTACCAAAGGTCTATGCAGCCATTATGCTAGTTACCGCTATTGGGTTTTGGTTTTTTAGCTTTGATAATAAAAATCACCGCACCGCTAGCAATGTCAGCCTTGCCAGTCAGTTGGCAGTACTCAAGGACAAAAATGTGTGGCGGTACTCCCAATACTATTCCATCGTCTTTGGTGGCTATGTGGCATTGGCTCTTTGGATGACCAAATATTATGTCGGTGAGTACGGCTTTAGCTTGCAGACGGCGGCGTTTTTGGCGGCGTGCTTTAGCCTACCAGGGGGTGTACTACGTGCCTTGGGTGGCTGGCTATCGGATAAATATTCTGCTCATACCGTTACTTGGTGGGTGCTGTGGTCATCGTTTTTGTTGTTGTTTGTGTTGTCTTATCCGCAGACCTTTTTGACCATTCAAACCATCAATGGCGAAAAAAGCTTTTATATTGGGCTTAATTCTACCATCTTTACCATCTTAATTTTCTTGTTGGGAATTGCCTTTGCGATTGGCAAAGCGTCCGTCTTTAAATACTTGTCTGATGATTATAAGGACAATATGGGGGCGGTGTCTGGCGTGGTTGGTCTAGCGGGTGGTTTAGGTGGATTTGTGTTGCCCATTATGTTTGGGGCGGCGGTGGATATTACAGGTATTAGAAGCTCGGCGTTTATGATTATGTTTGGGGTGGTGTGGGTAAGCTTGATTTGGATTTATTTATCCGAAGTCAAGCCCAAGATGGAAAAAGACTACCAAGCTCAGCGAGCGGTCAAATAACCTAGCCTAATCGCTAACAACAATCAACGCTAATTTGGAATATTAAGATGACAAAAGATGAACTAAAAGGCGGTCGCCGTATTGAAGACTGGCGACCTGAAGATGAGCAGTTTTGGGAAAATGGCGGTAAACAGACAGCGACTAGAAACTTGATGATTTCTATCCCTGCGTTGTTACTGGCGTTTTCGGTGTGGGTGATTTGGTCGGTGATTGTGGTGCGTATGCCTGAAGTGGGCTTTAAATTTGACAAAGCTCAGCTATCGTGGCTGCTTGCCTTGCCTGCGTTGTCAGGGGCGACCATGCGGATTTTTTATTCGTTTATGGTGCCGATTTTTGGGGGTAGACGCTGGACGACCATTTCTACCGCATCGCTACTGATTCCGATGATTTGGCTTGGGTTTGCTATCCAAAATCCCAATACGTCCTTTGCTACTTTTGCGACCATTGCTTTGCTTTGTGGCTTTGGTGGGGCGAACTTCTCATCTAGTATGTCCAATATCTCGTTTTTTTATCCCAAATCCAAGCAGGGCATGGCATTGGGACTAAATGCAGGCTTGGGCAATCTAGGTGTGTCCACCATGCAGTTTGTCGTGCCATTTGTGATTGGCTTTGCCTTGTTTGGTTCGCTGGCAGGTGATGGACAAGTTACCCAAAGTGGTAAGACGCTCTACCTACAAAATGCTGCCTTTGTATGGGTGATACCGATTGCCATCATGACAGTTTTGGCGTGGTTTGGTATGAATGACTTGGCAGGGGCAAAGGCATCGTTCAAAGACCAGGCGGTAATTTTCAAAAGACAGCACAACTGGATTATGTGCATACTGTATTTGGCGACTTTTGGGTCGTTTATCGGCTTTAGTGCGGCGTTTCCTATGGTCATCAAGCAGTCTTTTGCAGATGTTGACCCTTTGAAAGTGGCATTTTTGGGGCCGTTGGTGGGGGCGTTGTTCCGTCCTGTGGGCGGCTGGCTGGCTGACAAAATCGGCGGAGCTAGAGTTACCTTTTGGAATTATATCATCATGGCGGCAGCGGTCGTGGCGGTGATGTACTTTTTGAAAATTGGTAGTTTTGCAGGCTATTTTGCAGGATTTATGCTGTTGTTTATGACGACAGGCATCGGTAATGGCTCGACGTTTCGGATGATTCCTGTGATTTTCCGTACCTTGCATGAGCGACTTAATTCTCCTGATTTGATCAATCAAGCTCGCAAAGAGTCGGCGGCGGTTGTTGGATTTTCTGGGGGCTTTGCAGCTTATGGTGGATTTTTTATTCCCAAGATGTTTGGCTCATCCTTGGGGGTCAATGGTACGTTTATAGCGTTGATTGTGTTTTATGTGATTTGTATTGCATTGACATGGTGGTATTATAGTCGCAAAGGGGCAGAATATCCTTGCTGATTATTCTTGTCAAGTAAATCAAAAACGGCTTCATCTAAAGCCGTTTTTTTTTGTGGTGGGTGCTTTAGTGGTTTTGGCATACAGAGCAGTTGGTGTTTTTTTGGAAGTGTATTTTTTGGAAAGTTAGGCGAGAGCCTTGCCATAGCAAGAGCTGATTGGCAAGGGTATTTTGAGCTTTGCCCAAAAATTTCAATGCCACATCCGCTCCCATGGCTGAGATAACTGCCACGGTACTTGCTAGCACCCCTAGGTCAGCACAGCTTGCCTGTGTGGACGACTGATTGCCAAACAAGCACGCATAACAGCCCGTCTGTGATGGCTCAAACAAGCACACCTGACCGACTTCACCGATTGCCGACAGCGACAATAAGGGGGTGTTTAGCTCAATAGATGTTTGATTGAGCAAATGGCGAATGGCAAAATTATCACTACAATCAATCCATAAATCCAGACCTAGTCCCCCAAGGCTAGATAAGATGTTATCATCATCAAGGCGAATAGGGTGGGCATGAATCTCAACCAATTCATTGTGCGTCATCAAGACAGCCTTGGCAATCAAGGCTTTGGACTGTCCAATGTCGGCTTTGGTATAAAGTAGCTGGCGTTGTAGATTGCTGTCATCAATCGTATCAAAATCAAACAAATGCACCACGCCCACCCCTGCTCGCACCAAAATCGGAGCGATGACTGTCCCTAGTCCGCCCATACCAATGATGGCGATGGTACTGTTTTTTAGGCGTAATTGAGCATCTATATCCCAGCTATCTAGTAGGATTTGACGGCTATAACGAGTCAGTTCGGCGTTGTTAAGAGTACTATTTGGCATATTTGAAGTTTGATAACAATAAAACCATTATCATAAATGCTTTAAGAGAGTTTGGCAATGCTACAAAGGCGGTAGGGACTGGTAGTTATTTTATTTATTGCAAGTCATTTTGGTTTTCCTTGGGTAGTAAAGCAATTAACGAAAATATTAATTGCGGATAATAAATTAAAAAAATATAAAAAAATATTGAATAAATACCAAGATATCTTTTTGTGAGCTTACAGACAAAAGATACCTGCTTGGATTGGCTGAAGCCATAAAAGCTGTTGTTAAGAACAAAAAAGATAATAGATAGAATATATAAGACAAAATCTTGGGATTGCCGTTCATCTTGAATATTTCAGACAATCCATACTTCCAATAATATTTGACTTCGTTTCCAATAAATAAATATCTTATTTGAACATAAATAATATTCAAAATTACAATGATATAGGTTAGGTCTACAGCTAATCTTAAACCTTGATATTCACCATTTAGAGATTTTGAGTGGGCGGTAAGTCCATTGTATTGGTCGGGAGCAAACAATAATAAACAAAGTGACATCATGGGAATTAACAAGAAAAAAATCTTAGGTTTTACCAAAATTTTTTCTGCTAATCTTGAAAAACTATAATGCTCATTCATAAGAACATTTCCAAAATAAATATGTCACACCACCATCTCCCGCCATTCGTCATTGACCGCTATCCATCCTGTCGCTGTAGCGATAACATCGCCATTCAAGTCAAGAATGATAGGGTCATAGTATTGTTTGTGATAGCCTTGAGTAGGGGATTCGTCTGGTTGGGGTTGATAGGGTTTGGTGGGGTCTTTCTTTGTTGGGTCTTGATTGGGATTTCCTTCAGTGTCATTAACTATATCTTCTATGTAATCATGACGACCACCCAAAATCTTGCCTGTATCTTTGATTTTTTCTTTTAAAGGATCTACTACTTGTCCTGTAGGATCAAACCAATTTATTGGATGAAGGTTGAGCAACTCTCCAGCAGCTTCTCCAGCGACTTCTCCTTCTTTTGTGTGTTCTTCATTTTTTCTGTGTTTTTCCGCTTCGGATAGTTTTTCATAAACACCATAGCCTGTCTGAACTGTCTCAGGCACTTTATCTCTTGACCAATTCTCAGTACTTTCATTAGCTGCCTTATAAGCATCTGCAAGATTTTTAATGATTTTTAACATAAAAACGTCCATGTTCTTAGTTGGATAAAATTTCAATTGCCTGTTTATTGCCAAAGTCTGCTGATTTTTTTAGCCAGTATTTACATTCTTTCATATCTTCAAGACCATATGTGTTATCACAATATAATGCCGATTTATAAAACATAGCTTGACTATTATTTTGGTTGATAGCCTTATCAAGCCAATATTGAGCTTGTTCAATATTGAAAGATTTATGTTTCTGATAATAATCAGGTGATAAATAAAAAGCTCCTAGGCTTGCTTGAGCAGGAACATAATTTTGATTAGCTGATTTGATATACCATGATTCTGCAAGTTCTATATCTGCAACTTGACAAAAACCTGCATCATAAATCATCGCAAGTAACAACTGTTGCTTAGCATCTCCATTGGTTGCTAAATTTAAAATATCTTCTTTGGGTTTATCTTTAATACAATATTTCTCATATTGTTGAGATTTTTCATTACTATTAGTTTCATGAATCTCACTAGAGCTAGAATTGGAGCAACCAACTAATAATATAAAAATTAAACATATAAACAATTTCATAAAAATATTCCCTCAAGCGTTCGCCAAAACATCTTAAAATAACCATGATGAAGTGGAATTTCTGCTTGCTTATCTTTGATGAATACATCATAAAACATCATGATATTACATAATATACACGCCATAACAGCTGTAGAACGAATAATTTCTTGGCTTCTATTGGCAGTCAAAAAAGAAATAATGGGCAAATTTTCAAAATATTCAAAAACTTTTGCACCATTACCAAAAATTATCCAAGCATAAAAAAGATTCATCGTTATCCATAATAAAAAAGAATTCACAATAAACTCCATGGCAAATATATACACTAATTGTATCAAAAAATTTTGATTTACAACAAATTTTACCCAAGGTAAAAGTTTTTATTCTTAAGTTGTTTTTATGGCTCATCACCATGCCTCATATTATTACCATAGCAATACCATCATAGTTATCAATTGCCAACTGTTTTGACAAGTAATGATGGTAGCAAGACATGGTTTATTGTACATAGTACATATGTTTTTTTTATTGATGTAAATTTGATTTTTTATTAAGATTGGTATTTTTTGATAATATTTTTAAATCATTTATCAAAAAATCCAACACCCTAAATAGTATTGGCTTTTTGTGTTCAACACCCCATCAAAACGGTAGTTTGTCTATAAATTCCAAGTAAGTTGAGCAATAGTCATTACAATAATTACGCCATTGAATTGACATCAAACTAATCAAGAAATGCCAAACACTTGATCTCAAACAACAAAAAAAAGCCCAAATCATCTGATTTGAGCTTTTTACAATTTGGAGCGGGAAATGAGATTCGAACTCGCGAACCCCAACCTTGGCAAGGTCAGCCACCAAAATTACCTTAGATGACTTTATTATTAAAAATAATATATAACAAGCACTTACAGCTTATTTTTTTGTGAAAATTATTTGCAAATAAAGGTAATTTTAGGTAGAATAAATTTGATTTAGGCATAGTAATTTTACTGTAAAATTACACCAACCAAAATTATTTTATCATTATGGCTGCACAAAAACCTCAGAAATTTGGCAAAATCACTACGCTAAAATTTTCACCAAAAATGACAATATTGACTCATGAGTCTGCTAAAGATTCCTATGAGTTATTTTGCGATATTTATACAAAGTTAAATTTGGATAATATTACTGATTTTAGCGATAAGATGGTTAATGTTATCAAGTCAGATGACATCTATTACTTTTTTGATGATTACGAATATTTTATCAACTTGCAAGATGATGATATCATTTATGCTAGATTAACTAATGGTCATGAAGTCAATATCAAGCAAGCTGGCTGGAATGCGGTTTTTGATTTTATTAAAATAATTCATCCAATCAAACCTGATATCATTAGAGCATTTATCAAGGCACTTCCTGATGATGTTGTTATTAAAGACATAGAGTATCAAGGCAAGCTTAAAATTGCTGATGTTTTAAGACACCTCAAAGAGCCACGATACAGATTTGATTATCAAGACAAGAAGTTATCAGTACCACCCCATCATCAAGGCATGCCAACATTTGATGATTTGGTTATAGAGGTAATTAATGAGAGCTTATGATGAGCGTGTCATTCAAGATGCCATTGCCACCCTAATGCCCGACATTGATGATAACAAGCATGATAAAAGCATTAAGCAAACCTTTAAGGTACTGCTTGGCTTGGTGTCATCATCTTTTATGGGCATCCACACCAAACAATCTGGCACTCATCTACCCAATGACCTCAAAGAGGCTTTTGAAAGCTACAAAGGACGCCTGAGTAATAAAAGCTATCAATTTCGGGCATTTATTGCAAGTCTGTATGACCTTGACCCTTTTGATGTTAACAACATTACCTCTGAGTGGCAATGGCTTGCCAAGATATGTCATTTTTTGGTGTATTTTGCCACCATTAACACCAATGATAATCGCATTGAGAGTATATGCAGAATGGCAAGGCTTTGGCATCATTCTGGTCATGCACAATATGAGATTTGGGGTATGTGTCATCAAAAACTACAAGCACCAACGTTGGCAGAAACTCATCAAAAAAGTAATAGATGTCATCTGACTTGATAACATTAACCATCTTATCGCTAAAATCAGTAATATTATCCAAATTTAACTTTGT
>JBHBMT010000103.1:0-37186 GCA_041773075.1 Moraxella sp. | reverse complement strand
TGCGGTGGTACGTCCTGAATTTTTGGTCGGTCTTAAACTTAATTCTGCCGATTTCCAAAAAGGCGGTTTTGATGAAACGGATAGTATTCAAGTGGTGCAAAAAATGTCGGAATTAGGCATTGATTTTATTGAGATTTCAGGCGGCAATTATGAAAGCCCTGCGATGATGTCCGCCAAATCTAGCACTCAAAAACGTGAAGCATTTTTTATTGATTATGCCGAAAAAGCAAGAAAGGTGAGTCAAGTTCCTCTTATTATTACAGGGGGTTTCCGCTCTGAATCTGCAATGAATGATGCGTTAAATAGTGGACATTTGGATTTTATTGGTATTGCTCGTCCGCTTGCCATTATGCCTGATTTACCAAACCAAATCAAAAATGGTACTTATCAAACCATGACGACTGAGCGGATTAAAACAGGCGTAAAAGCTGTGGATAGCAAACTTGGTGCGGTGCTTGAAATGGATTGGTATATGGCACAAATGGCACTCATTGGACAGGGCAAACAGCCTAACCCTAAACTCTCACCGTGGAAAGTGCTTGCTAAAACCATTATTGCCAATGGTAAAGCAGGGCTTTCTACAGGGCGGTCTTAACATATCAATTGATGTGCTTTGGCTACCAGTTTGCTTGGTGCTGACAGTGTGGTAAGATGGGTTTCGCCTAAAAAGAGCCAATTTATAACTCTTTTTAGGTGAGCAAATTATTTCTTGTCAACAGTTTCGGTGGTTGCGGCAGTATTAGCGGTGGCTTGTGATGCAGCTTCAGCCGTAATGGCAGCGGCAGCAGCAACTTTGATGGCGTCTTTTGCTTTGGCAGTTTCAGTTGCAACAGCTTCTTTTGTGTCAGTAGCATTGGTTTGAGCAGCGTCTTTGGCTTTTTCTACTGCGGTCGCAGCTTCTTGAACTTGTGCAGCGGCAGCTTCCTTGGCTTCGGTAGCAGCGTCGGCGGCTTTTTCTTCGGCTGGTTTAGAACAAGCGGTCAAAGCCAAAGTGGCAACCAAGGCTGATACAAGCAGTTTGGTGTTCATCATGTTTCTCCAGTGATAATAAAAAATTAGCCAGTTGACTGATGGCAAGCCGTCATTGAAAACTGAATGAGAATACAACTGTACCAATCTGTCTGGCAGGGCATATTTTACAGAAAAAATCTAGAATGCCAAGTGCTTTTTATAAGTTATTTTTATAATTAAAAAAACATAAGTTAAATTTTATGGTGGAAATAACTCTAAGTTTAATGTGCCACAACTTTATTGTTTGACTAATTATCTGACCGATTGTCATATCCATTTGGGTATGGCTTTTTTATATTTTTTTTATAAATGCTGTTTTAAAAACTCAATAAATACTTGCACTTTTTTAGGCAATAGCCGTGTACTGGTCAAGGCATATAAAGGCATGGATTGCCCTGTCCAGTTAGGTAAAATATTTACCAAGCTCTTATCTGCCACAGCAACATCAGGCAATAACGCAATGCCCATATCTTGATGCACCAGCCGTTCAAGCAGTCCCAAACTTTGGCAAATAATACGGCTGTCAAAGGCAATGGTACGTTTTTCTTGACTATCAAATAATTCCCATGACGCTTGACGAAATGCTAAACAATGATGCTCTTTTAGTTCATCAAGTGAATGTGGCGTGCCATGCGTTGTCAAATAAGTTTTTGATGCGTATAAACGAAATGCATAAGTCGTCAATAACCGAGCGACCAGCGTAGAATCTTGATTTTTTCCTACACGAATGGCAACATCAAACGGCTCGCTGATTAAGTCAATTTTTCTAGGTGTAGTGTCAATATCTAGGCGAATATGGGGAAAGGTCTGATAAAAAAGTGGCACAAGTGGAGCAAACGCTTGATAAGCAAAATCCACAGGCATGGAGACACGCACCAAACCAGAAGGGTAATTGAGCATTTCATCAAGCTGATGATGTAACGCCTTGCTTTCTTCAATAATATGTAATGCACGCTGAAAATAAAGCTGTCCAACTTCTGTTAATTCTACACGGCGAGTGGTGCGATTAAGTAATTGTAAACCAAGATTTTTTTCTAACTTATTAATGCGTACAGAAAGGGTTGATGTTGGAATGCCTAATTGTTCTGACGCTCGAGTAAATCCTTTTGCTTTCACCACTTCCACAAATAAGGCCATATCATCAAGATTCATAAAATACCTTTATTATTCAAAATATGGAATAATGTTTTCAATTTTACCCTATTTATCCAAAATTTTAAATCATTATAATACACCTTATCAACAAGCTATCATTAAAAAGGTAATCTATCATGAAACTTTTAACCCCAATTCAAACCGCTCATTTAAACTTAAATAATCGTATGGTGATGTCTGCCATGACCCGTAGCCGTGCCAATGCTGATGGTACAGCAACTGACATGATGGCAACCTATTATGCACAGCGTGCCAGTGCAGGCATGATTATTTCTGAAGCCATTAACATTTCCAAAGATGCGATTGGTAGTCCGATGACCCCAAGTATTTATACACAAGCTCAGATTGAATCATGGAAAAAAGTAACGCAAGCGGTACATGATAAAGGCGGAAAAATCATCGCTTAATTATGGCATACAGGGCGAGTGGCTCATTCTATTGACAAAGAGGGTGAGTTACCTGTTGCCCCATCTGCTATCAAAATTGAAGGAATGCAACATTTTACATCACAAGGCTTACAAGACTTTGAAACACCAAAAGCCTTAACTTATGATGAGATTAAACGCATTCAAGCGGATTATATCCAAGCAGGTAAAAATGCGATTGAAGCAGGATTTGACGGTGTACAATTACACATGGCGAATGGCTATTTACCACAACAATTTTTTGCCGATAGTAGCAATGTGCGTGATGATGAGTATGGCGGAAGTATTGAAAATAAAGCCCGTTTTACTTTAGAAATTATGCAAGGCTTGATAGACGCACTTGGGGGCGACAAGGTGAGCATTAAAATTTCGCCACTTCACCCGTATGCAGGTATTGCTTTTGATGACCCTGTGGCAAGTTATGATTATTTGATTGCTAAGTTAAATCAATTGGATTTTGCATTTGTGGAATTGATGAAGCGTAGCCCAATGTTTCCATTGCTCGCCCATTATCCCCAAGATGATGAAATTGAATTATTTGGACGAAAAATCAAACAAACCTTGATTGCAGGTGCGGCATATACACAAAAAACAGGTGAAGAAGAATTGCAAAAAGGCATTGCAAGTTTGATTGCCTACGGCTCGCCATTTTTAGCCAATCCTGATTTGCCAAAACGATTTGAAGTAAATGCACCATTAAATCAAGCTGACCGTAGCACTATGTTTGGTGGGGGCGAGTAAAGGATATATTGATTATCCAAGTTTGGGTGAGTGATGAGTTTAATAATGGCTGACCGCTGGATTTATAGCGCATAAATTCAACAAAACTATTAGCATAAATTAAGTCGGCTTTGCTGTTATTGTTGATGACTTTTTAGGTGAATTAATGTTACTATAGGATTGGATAGTAGACCATGAGGTATATTAAGTGACTGCTCATGGGCAATATTCATTTTTGGTAATTTTTATAAATTTATCCAAAAGTATCAATGTGTTATAATGATAGTGCTTACAAAAAAATGATGTCAGCACCAAAACATAATAAGGAGTGTCTATGTTGGTTAATACAAGTGATGGCTGTACCATGAATGAGTTATTTGCTCAATTGGGATTGGATAATAGTGATGAGGCAATTAAACAATTTATCAAAGCACATCAACTACCTGATGATGTGCAAATCAATCAAGCGCCTTTTTTTAATGAAGCACAGCGCGCGTTCATTACCGAAGCATGGCAAATGGATGCTGTCTTTGTGAATGCGGTTGAGGAGTTGAATGCGCGGTTGCATGGTAACTGATATCAATTAATACACCAAAAAACGTCTATGATGGACATTTTATTTTAGGGTGAATTGATGGTGATTACAAATTGCCCTTGCCATCTGCCTACTACTTGTCCGTCACTCATCAAAGTACAGTCCACTTGAATCCTACCTTTATTAAACCGTGTGAGCATGGTTTGGCATTTTTGCCACGGTATCTCATCATGACGTACACAAGTTGCTAATAAATCATTGGGTGCAGGTTTGTCATAATAAATGGTGCTCTGCTGAATCACAATATTGCCCTGCGCTGTGGGGAAATTGAGGTGCACCAAAGACCAAGCACACAAGGTTGCCAAAAGCGCACCACTGCCACCAAAAATAGTATGGTGATGATTTTGATTGAGCGCAAAGGGTGCGCGCAAGGTCACAGTATGTGCTGTAGCTTCAGTGGCATCAATGGCAAGTAGGCGCGAAGCAGGGATGTGATGGTGTAAAAATTGAGTTAATTGTTCTGGAGTAGGTGTCATCATTGGGTCATCTTGATAAGGTAGCGTATCATCTTAACGCACTTTGCACAAACACGCAACATAAGTAGGGGGTTTGTGGAAATGGCAAAAAAAGCGATAAACTGTGGTTTTTCTGGCAAGAAAATTGCGACATTTTTCTATGATTGCCAAATACTTGATTAAAATTTTGTTTTTATAATACACCCATCGCCAAAAGTTAATAACTATTGGTTGAGTTAATTAAAATTGTTTATTTATTTTTTATGGAGTGTTAAGATGAAAAAATCAGTAATTGCCATGACTGCTCTGGTGTTAAGTGTGGTGACGGGTACAGCAATGGCAAATCCATCTCAAGGTAAATCTACCCCAAATCCTGCTTTTGAGCAAGCCATCAGCGAATGCCATGCCAAAGCAGGGGTGCCAGCGCCACAAAAAATGCAAGCGCCAACTCAACAAAATGCTACCCAGCAAGACAAAGCAGGTCAGCCCAAGCCCAAAGGTGAGCGTCCAAAATTGACCGAAGCACAAAAGAAAAGTATTGATGAGTGTATGAGTGCCAAAGGGTTTGAAAAGCCTGCCAAGGCTGCCCATAAAAAAGGTGAGCATCACAACCAAAGTCAGCGCAGCCAGCAGCCATCATTGACTGAACGTGATGTTGGACAAAAGATTTCTTAAATAAAGTCAAAACAAGCTTGATGATTGGGTGTATTTTTGATAAAATGCGCCCTTTATTTTCCCACTTAAGAAGGCTAAGTGTTGAGTATGCTTTGGTGCTTCATGTCAAATTGGTTGATGATGATGTGGCTAAAGTGTTTCCTTAGTGCTTAAGGTTTTTGGATAGGATTTTTATGCGTAAAGACATTCACCCAAACTATCGTGAAGTATTATTTCATGACACCAACGCAGATGTGTATTTTTTGACACGTTCTACTGCAGCCACCAAAACCACTCGTGAATACCAAGGTCAAGAATATCCTTACTTCCCACTGGATATTTCTAGTGCGTCACACCCATTTTATACAGGTGAGCAACGCAAAGCTGCCAATGAAGGTCGTGTGGCAAGCTTTAACAAGCGTTTTGGTGCTTTTGCAACTCGCGGCAAAAAATAATCCAATATCACAAAGACACTCTGTTTATCAGAGTGTCTTTTTTGTGCGCCATGGTTTTTGACAAAAAGTTGGTTTTAAGTGCGTTAAGCGTTAATGCTTGTTATACTTTGATGTTTGCCACAAAAGCAAGTCACATCATCCCAAAGACATGGCGTGCAAGGGGTGGATATCCTTGCAATGGTGCAATAAGTGAAGGGAAAATCTGGTTTGTCAAAAGCAAAAACCCTCTTAGAACTTGTATTTATATCATTTTTGTGACGAAGCTTTTAGATAAATCCCCCGCTTTTTAAGGAAAATTCAGCTTGATGGTGATTTTATCAAGCAAGTTTTTGATGCTTAAAAAGCAAGATTTGGCTGGTTTTCATGCAAAAGCGAAAAATTTAGTGTTTGCTTTTACAATCAATATGAATGGTATGATGTTGTGAATGCAGGTTCTTAAATCCGATCTTGTTTTTAGGGTGTGTGAAATATCAACACGCCCCAAAGGGAGGGTGAGAAAATTGGTCGCAAAACAGCTTGGGCAAATGCGCCTAAAGTGATAAAATAATAAGCATCTGCGTTTTATTTATTTTTTATTTTTTTGTAAATTGAGTGTGTTGGTGGTGGTATGGGACAGAATATCGTGCTATGGATATTGGGTATTTGCGCAATATTTTTTGGGTTTTTGATAGCATGGGGTGGATTAAAAAAGACGGGCAGCAAGCCCTTGCCACTACAGGTACATGAAAAAGATGGCGTACCTATTTTGCCTAGAAGTGAGCGTAGTCTTGATGATACGGCATTGCAGGCGCAATCAGCAGAAGACGTGGCTACAGATGTGCCATCAGAACCCAGTCATGATGCACTTAGTGCCATGGCAGAGGCTGCCAATAGAAATCAAGTGACTTCAGTAACGTCAGTAACTTCAGAGCCTGTGGTGGCAGACCATCAAAGCACGCCTGTTGCCCAAGAAATACCTGTGCGAGAATTTCAAGAAGGTGAGCTGTCGGCATTTGAGGCGCAATCACCTGCGCTAGATGAGTACTTTCAAGCTCAAGCCAGTGCTGATATGGCGCATCAAAGAGATGATGAGGTGTTGTTTGCTCATCAAGAGACTGTGACAATCGTCATTACTCCAAAAAATGGCTTTACCGTCATTGAGGGCAGAACCATTATGCGCTTGGTGCGTGATTATGCCATGAAATATGGGGTGATGAATATGTTTCATCGATATGAGCACCCAGAGGGACGAGGCAAGCTTTGGTTTAGTATGCTTGGCGTAGGACATGACGGGGTGCAATCTTTTGATTTGATTGAACTGCCTAAATCGCACTATCGAGGACTTGCGCTATTTTTGTCCTTGCCACACCCACAAGCACTAAAGGGGTTTGATAGTATGGTTTCTGTGGCACAAGCCATTGCCAAAGAGCTGGATGCAGATATCCATGATGAGGCAGGGTATTTGCTAGATGCAGCAGAGTTGCAACGATTGCGCAATAGCGTGGGGGATTATGTTAGCCCTCCATCAGAGCTTTGAAGCCATTTACCATTACCAACATATCAGTGATGCCAATTAAAAAAGCAAGTGATAAACTTGCTTTTTTAGGCAATATAAACTGGCGCCAATATGGTGGCGATTGACTTTTTAGGTGTACATACAATAGGAAATTTTATGAGTGATGTTGTTGCCCAAATGCGCGCTTTGATTGATGTCTTAAAAAAACACAATCATGCGTATTATGTGTTGGATAATCCTACCATTAGTGATGGTGAGTATGATAGCTTGCGCCAGCAACTTGTGAAGCTAGAACAAGCCAACCCCAGCCTTGTTCAGCCAGATAGCCCCATACAGACGGTGGGGGGAGAGCCTCTACCATTTTTTACACAGGTGGCGCATGACGTGCCTATGTTGTCGCTTGGCAATGTGTTTAATCAAAGCGAGCTTAGTGATTTTGTACGCCGTGCCCATGAGCGCTTGGGCGAGCCACTTGGCGATTTTGAGGTGGAATTAAAACTAGATGGATTGGCGGTGTCACTAAAGTATGAATATGGTCAATTTGTCCAAGCAGTCACGCGCGGCGATGGGCGTGTGGGCGAGGACATTACACACAATGTGCGCACCATTTACAATCTACCACTGGTGTTGCCAGCCTGCCAAGACATTGCCTTACTTGAGATTCGTGGGGAGGTGCTGATGCCAAAAGCAGGCTTTGTGCGCCTCAACAAAGAGGCAAATGAACGAGGCGAAAAAATTTTTGCCAATCCGCGCAATGCCGCTGCAGGTAGTTTGCGCCAGTTGAATCCTGCCATTGCCGCTGCCCGTCCCTTAGCGTTTTTTGGCTACTCAATCAATCAAGGACTGCCTGATACAATTACCACTCAAAGTGGGGCGATGAGATGGCTTGAGCAATTGGGTTTTGAGATTGCGCCTATTTTTGTTGCCAAAACAGTGGTAGATATTGAGCAATATCATAGTCAAATCAGCACCAAGCGCAGTGAGTTGCCTTATGAAATTGATGGCTTGGTGGTAAAAATTAACAGCTTAACAGCCCAAGAGCGCTTGGGGTTTTTAAGTCGAGAGCCTAGATGGGCAACTGCCTATAAATTTGCTGCTGAAACTGTGACGACCACTTTGCTGGATGTAGAGTGGCAGGTGGGGCGCACAGGGCAATTAACACCTGTAGGTAAGCTGCTGCCTGTTGTGGTGGGTGGTGTGACAGTGAGCAACGTGACTTTGCATAATTTTGGTGAAATTGGGCGGCTGGGACTAAAAATTGGGGATACTGTCAGTGTGCATCGTGCAGGCGATGTCATCCCCAAAGTATCAGGTGTGATGACGCAATTGCGCCCAGAAGATGCCAAAGACATCCATCTGCCAAGTGTCTGTCCTGTGTGTGACTCACCTGTGGTATTGCCCGAGGGTGAGGCATTGGCGCGATGTACGGGAGGATTGTATTGTCCTGCCCAACAAAAAGAAGCCTTGATTCATTTTGTGTCACGGCGTGCTATGGATATTGATGGCTTAGGCAAGCAGTGGCTGATTGCTTTTTTTGAGATGGGGCTGATTAAGACGGTGGCGGACATTTATCAGTTGCATCATCACCAAGACCATCTAAAGACACTAGAGGGCTTGGGTGAGCGTTCTGTACAAAAAATGCTGACGGCGATTGATCGTTCAAAATCCACCACGTTAACACGATTTATTTTTGCACTGGGGATACGCGGTGTTGGTGAGACCACAGCGCAAAATCTAGCAGAAGAGTTTGGCGAGCTTGATGCGCTGATGGAGGCAGACTTTGAGCGCTTATGCCAAGTGACTGATGTGGGCGAAGTGACTGCACAGGCAATTTTTGATTTTTGGCGTGCAGAACATAATCTGGAGGTGGTGCGCTCACTGCTTGAGGCGGGAGTGCATTGGCAAGCACCCAACGTACAAGAAAAACAAGCCTTGCCATTGATAGGTGAGACTTGGGTAATTACAGGAACGCTTGGCAGCATGGGGCGTGATGAAGCCAAAGATAAGCTGTTGGCGCTAGGTGCCAAGGTGTCAGGAAGCATCTCTGCCAAAACAACCAAGCTATTGGCGGGTGAAAAAGCAGGCTCTAAACTAGATAAAGCCATCAGTCTTGGGGTGGTGGTTGTGACAGAAGAGGAATTTTTGGCGCTATTAGCAAGCCACGAGGAGGTATGATGACACACAAAGGGGGTGATACCCTATCTATGGTAGGGCTACTGTTGGGCTGTGTGGTTTTTGGTATGGGCAGTCTGATTGTGGCACACGTTCCTTTGGGAGCGTTTGCCATGGCGTTTTGGCGACTACTGGTATCGGCGCTGATTTTTGTTATATTGGCACTGATTTTTCGCCAAAAATTTCCCATCACCCGTCCTGCTTTGTTATTTGCCTTGTTGTCAGGGGTGGCGCTTGGGATGGATTTGGCGCTTTGGCATGAAAGTATTTATGCGGTGGGACCTGGAATTTCTACCTTATTAAATAGCTTGCAAATTTTCTTTTTGGCATTAATTGGGTTTGTGATGTTTAAAGAAAAGCAAACGCGTGCCCAATTAGTTAGTTTGGTGCTTGCAATTATTGGCGTGGGATTAATTGCCAGTCCTGAATTTGCACACAATCTTAAGGCGGGCTGGGGGTTTGTGACAGGGATTGTTTCAGGTGGGTGTCTTGCTTTGTCAATGACCTTTGTGCGCCAAACGCATAAGGCAGAGGAGGTGGCTATTTTTCCACTGATGGCATTGGTGGGTATGGGCGGTGCCTTGGTGTGTCTGCCACTGATGTTGATGTTTGATGTAGGTAAAATTATACCAACTACATGGGCGCAATTGGGCTGGGTATTGGTCTATGGGTCTGTTATGCAGTGTTTGGCATGGGGACTGATTGCGTACTCTATTCCTAGATTGAGTCTTGCAGTAACAGGATTGCTATTGTTGTCTGAGCCTGTGGCGGCATTGGTGATTGATTATTTTTGGCTAAATAAACCGATTAATCTTATGCAGTGGGGTGGGGCGTTATTGACAATGATAGCAATTTATCTAGGGTCAGTGGGTGGTAAAAAATCACATTAAAAAAGCCTTTGAGAATATCAAAGGCTTTTTTGGTGGTAAGTTATTGCTCTTTAGGCATCTCTTTGGGTGTAATCACAATGGGTAGCACCAATCCTTCGCCAAATTTATCTGCAAAGACATAATCGTGGCGCTCAGCAACCACATCGGAAGTGGTATAGATGACAAGGCTCATCTTTGCACCATCAGTAAAGCTATGTCCTAAGTATTTGCCTGTGAGTTGGTCAGCTACTTTCCCCAAAGCTTCGGGGCTTGCCATCATCAGCATCATGCTATGCTGGGCTTGTTTGGCGGTGATGTTGTAGGCATTGGCATAATTTTTGACAGGTTCACTATCTAGTGCAAAAGGATAGGGATAGCTGTCAGGGTCAATGGGGGTGACTTTGGTGTCAATTTGTGACCAATCAATTTGTAGTCTGCCATCAGCGGTCACCAAAGGTTTGGCGGTGGGTGCATCAGGATAGTTGCCAGTATCTAGCTCATTTAGGAGGGTTTGTAGTTCATGAGGGTCATCTGTAGGGGTGGCGGTAGTGTTGGTTGGGGGTGTGGCAACAGGGGCTTGAGTGCTGGCAGATGTTGATGCTTCTTTACATCCTATGAGGAGTAAGGCGGTAATCACGACAAACAGTTTGATGGTCATTATGTGTCTTCCAAGGTAATTTTGGTGCTGGATTTTACCGAATTCATCACAAATTGGCTATTGAAATTTGCCACATTGTTTTCACTGGTGAGCATTTGGCGGGTGAATTGGTGGTATGCTTGCATGTCTTGATTAGTAACAATCAAGACAAAATCGTAATCCCCTGAAATTTCATAACAACTCATGACTTGTGGGTGTGACAGCATTAAGCGCTCAAAGCGATGTTGCATGGGGGTGTTGGATTTGACCATTTTGATGAGCACTAGCACAGTCAAGGGTTTGCCAACCTTTATTGGATTGACAATGGCGATGGTACGCTCTATCACCTTATTATCCGTCAGCGCGTTAATTCGGCGCAACGCAGTGGCAGGTGAAGTGCCTGCGTGTTCAGCAATGGTTTTTAAAGGCAGTGTAGCGTCTTCTTGTAGTAGGTTTAAAATGCGTTTATCAAGAGTGTCAAGTTTTTGGGACATGGAATTAAATGTTATCATAAGATAAAAATATGAAAAATTTTATCAAAAAAGATAATTTTTTGCAAAAAATAGTCTAAATAATCAAAAAAATAATAAAAAAATATCAATAAAAACTCTTAAAATAAGCAGCAATTTGAGATATTAAACAGCGAGACTTGTCATGATAACGCGCACCCACCCTGTTACTTTGCCAAAAATACACACCAATATCAATCGCACAACACTAGGGGTGATGCTGTCAGTATTGTCTAGTGTGTTGTTTGGGGTGTTGTATGCTTATGCCAAATGGCTAGAGCCTTTGACAGGAACGCAGGTATTTTTATGGCGCATGGCGATGATGTGGGTCTGTTTGGCATTATTTTTGGTGGTGACAGGTAGGATTGCCCAAGTAAAAAATGAATTGACTGCCATTCGTGGGATAAAATCATGGCTAATACTGCTGCTGCCAACACCTATTTTTGCTAGCCAGTTGTGGCTGTTTATGTGGGCACCTGTCAATGGACAGAGTGTGGAGGTGGCGATGGGGTATTTTTTGTTGCCTTTGGTGCTAGTATTGGTGGGATGTGGGTTATTTTCTGAGCGCTTAAGTCGGCTACAAACGTTGGCAGTGGTATTGGCAGGTGCAGGCGTGGCGATGGAAATAATGCGTACAGGGGGCATAAGCGTTGCAACAGTGTGGGTATGTGGCACTTATCCTATTTATTATGTGATGCGCCGTCATTTGGGAGTGCGAGCGGTCACGGGGATTTTTTTGGATATGTCTATTATTGCTCCTGTGGCGTTGGTAGCAATTTTGTGGGGAGATTATCAGGTGGTGACGCACTCTGGTGTATTATTTGCTAAAGTGATAGGGGTTGGGGTGATTAGTGTCCTTGCTTTTGTATTAAATTTGGAATCCAATCGCTTATTGTCTGTGAGTTTGTTTGGTATGCTAAGTTATGTTGAGCCTGTATTGTTATTTGTGTTGTCTGTTGTAGTGTTGGGTGGTGTGGTTGATATGACCATGGTGATGGGGTATGGATTGATTTGGTTGGCGGTGGTGTGCCTGATTGCACAAGGGGTTATTTTGCATTACCGCAAACAACCCCCTAGCACAACATAATAAATGCTCCAATAAAATCAGCGCTGTGTGACCATGATGAATTAATCACTCATATTTTTAAAGCCACGTTGTTTATCGCGCGCAAAATCACGCTCTTTTAAGGTGGCGCGTTTGTCATGTAGTTTTTTGCCCTTGGCAAGGGCAATTTCACACTTGACGCGTGCGCCTTTCCAGTAGCAAGCTAGAGGAACACAAGCATAGCCTTTTTGATTGACTAGCCCCATCAATTTATCAATTTCGCGGCGATGCAAGAGTAATTTGCGTGTGCGCAGACTGTCAGGATTGATGTGTGTGGAGCTGGTTAGTAGCGGCTGAATGGTTGCACCAAACAAAAAGGCTTCATTGTTTTTAAAAATTACATAACTTTCGGTAATACTCATCTTGCCTGCACGAATGGATTTGACCTCCCAACCAAGCAATTCAAGTCCTGCCTCAAAACTTTGTTCAATAAAGTATTCATGGCGGGCTTTTTTGTTGGCGCAAATTTGTCCTGTAGGTTTTTTGCTTTTTTTTGACATACTCACAATTCCAATCATTTTTCCCAATCATTTTTGGCATTATAACAGATTTTTTGATTTTGCGGACAATAGGCGGTATGATGGGGTTTGGTTATTTTTGGACAAAATACAGTTAGGAAGGTCATATGTTAAACAGTCAACCCACTTTGGAAACATTACTAAACCATCGCTCTATTCGCAAATACACAGGCGAGCCTATTAGCCAAGAGATGCTGTTGGCGATTTTGGAGGCAGGGCGTGCTGTTTCCACCTCCAGCTTTTTGCAGGCGGTAAGTATTGTGCGTGTCACTGACCCTGCTAAGCGCACCGCCTTTCGTCAGATTTCCAATGATATGAGTGAAGAGGCATACAATCAAGCCTTGGCAGAGGGTAAGCGCTTGGGACATGGCTATGTAGAAAGCTGTGCAGAGTATTTGATTTTTTGCATGGATGGGTATCGCCACAAACAGCTTGCCCCCACCGCACAACTTGATTGGACGGAGGTGAGTTTGATTGGGTCAATTGATGCTGCTTTGATGGCGCAAAATATATTGGCGGCGGCAGAAAGTTTGGGGCTTGGTGGTGTGTATATTGGCAGTGTGCGCAATGACATTCGCCGTGCCAGTGAATTGTTGGACTTGCCTGAATATGTGGTGCCGTTGTTTGGGCTGTGCTTGGGGCATCCTGATTGGAGTGCGCCGATGAATCAATCACAGCGCCCTCGTCTGCCACTAGAAGTGCTTGTTTCTACTGACAGTTATACCAAGCCAAGCGATGATACCTTGCAAGCTTATAATGATGTGGTCAAAGCGTATTATCATGGGCGCAAAATTGAAATGGATTGGGCGGCACAAATTGCAGCAACCTTTGGTAAGCCTGTGCGCCCTGATATTTTGCCATTTTTGCAAGACAAGGGCTTTAATAAACGCTAAGAAACTACACTAGATCAAACCACAATTAATATTGAACTACACCCCAAAGCTGGACAACCTTTGGGGTGTTTTTGTTGTGAGTGCTAAAGCGTATTGGTGTTTTAGTTTGAGTAAAAAAGTTGGATAAACGCCTATCTTTTTGGGCGATAAATTTAAGGCAATATCATTATCTTAACAAGGTTATCAGCGACAATGGGCAGGAGTTGATTTACACAAAAGCACGTCTAAAACCTTGCGTTTAATATGTTTCTTAAGGTGTGTCAGTCGTAGCGCACCTTAAGGAGTTAGGTAAAAGTATTGGGCAGGAAACACCCAATCCACTAGGGCAGTACTGGCATCATCAATGGTAATGGATAAGCGATAGCTGCCAATAGGATCGCTTTTGTCAAATTGCCAACAGCGCCGCAAGTTGCCACTACCATCAGAAATGACACCGCGCACAATTTGATGGTTCAATCCTGTGCTTTCTATGCGTGCGCTATTATCTTTGAAGACGGCTGGTGCAGGAGAGGTGATGTGTTCATTGATAATAAAGCGTGGTGTATTGGGATTAAGTCCTGTGGCTTGCCAGCACAGTTGATGACTGGGATTGGATAAAGAGAGGGTGTTTTGTGAGATTTGAGTTTTTTGAGCGCTACCAACATCAATGACACCCATATAAAATGTGGGAGTGGTAGTTTGGGCAAGAGCAGGGCTTGCGCACAATAGTAGAGAGGCAACACACAAAGTAGATTTCATGACAAAGTCCTTGATGTTATTTGACAAAATGATAGCAAAAAACTATATCATTAAATGTCTTGGTTGTAAATCTGCCTGACTTATTTTGGTGGAGTAGGGGGTGACAGGTCATGGTCAAAAAAAGGGAAATAATGATAAGATAGATATATTTTTGCAATGGATACAGTCATGACACAATTAAATAGCACGCCACACATCAATGTAGATTACGATGAAATTGGCAAATTTACCGCTTTGGCAGAAAAATGGTGGGATAGAACAGGTCCATTTAAACCTTTGCACGACATTAATCCTTTGCGCCTTAATTGGATTGAGGAGGCATCTCTTGGGGTGCTAGGCGAACCGTTATTAGGCAAAAAGGTGCTAGATGTGGGCTGTGGTGGCGGTATTTTGGCGTACTCTATGGCAAATCGGGGAGCGACTGTCTTGGGGATTGATTTGGGTGATGCCAATTTAAAAGCTGCCCAAGTTCATAACGAAAAAATGGGCACAACCGATAGACTTGCGTTTGAATGTATCCCCATAGAAGAGCTTGCGGTGCGTGAAGCGGGCACTTATGATGTGGTAACTTGCATGGAAATGCTTGAGCACGTCCCAAATCCGCAGTCCATCATTGACGCTTGCTTTAAGCTACTCAAACCAAACGGCGTGTGCGTGATGAGCACCATTAACCGCAATCCCAAATCGTATCTGTTTGCCATCGTTGGGGCAGAATATGTGCTCAATCTGGTGGATAAAGGCACGCATGACTGGCATAAATTCATCACCCCTGCCGAGCTTGACAAAATGGCGACCAACGCAGGATTTCATCGCCAAGACATCACGGGACTACACTATAACCCCATTACCAAACGCTATTGGCTGTCTAACAAAAATGTGGACGTGAATTATATGATGGCGTTTAAAAAGACTTAAATAAAAGGAGCGGTTATGCCTCAAACCATCAGCTTTCAAGAATTAAGCAAAAACCCTTTGGCTTTGCTAAAAAATTTGCAAGATGACCCTGTGGCGGTCATATCCGATGACAACCGTGTATTTTATTGCGTCAATGAGCAAGATTTTTTGGAATTTTTGGCATTTAAATCCCAAACCCCAAAAACCATCTCACCCAAAAAATCCATACTTGAGTTTGCAGGGGTTTTAAAAACAAAAACAGATGTGCGCCTAAGCCTTGATGAACTAAATGACGCCATCGCCAATGCAGGGGCATCAGGCAAGCAAGGACTGGATTGATGAATGAATTTTTGGGTAAACTTATCACCTTGGATACCAATGTGTTAATTCGCTTTTTTGTTGCAGATGACGAACATCAACACCAACAATCTGTGGCACTGATAAGCTTGGCGGCAAAATTTATCATACCAACCAGTGTCTTTGTGGAAGTGGTTTGGGTGCTCATGCACAGTTATCGTTTGTCTCGAGCAGACGTGTTAGAAGTGCTTGAAACTTTTGTGGCATACGCCGACAATCTTATCATCAATCGTGATGAAGTTGGCGCAGGACTTGCCATGTTAAAAGCCAACGGTGATTTTGCTGATGGTATCAATCAGTATTTGGGCGAAAAGGCAGGTGGCGAAGTTTTTATCACCTTTGACAAACAAGCCGTCAATAAATTAACCGCTCTTGGACGATGTGCCCATTTGCTCACATAACGCACGCATACAACAAGGAAAAACCATGACTTACCCAAAAAAAGCCATACTCTTTGACCTAGACGGCACACTCATTGACACCGCCCCTGATTTTATTCGTATCATCAAGCAAATGTGCCAAACCTATCAGCACCCTTGTCCCAGTGATGACGACATTCGCAGCCAAGTATCGGCAGGAGCAAGAGCGATGGTCAAGCTGATGTTTGGCGATGAACTGCACAATGTCAGCGATGACAACCCCAAACTGCTTGGCTATCGTCAAGAATTTTTGGATTTGTATGAAGCGGACATTTGTGTGGACAGTCGGCTGTTTGCTGGATTTGATGAATTTTTGACCGCACTGGAGCAACAAGGCGTGCCGTGGGGCATTGTTACCAATAAGCCCAGATATTTGGCGGTGCAATTACTTGAAAAATTGGCACTGGACAAACGCTGCTCGGTACTGGTTTGCCCCGATGATGTCAAGCACACCAAGCCCGACCCCGAAGGCTTACTGATGGCGTGTCAGACGCTGGCTGTCAATCCAAAAAACGCCATCTATATCGGCGACCATGTGCGTGATATTGAAGCAGGTAAACGAGCGGGCATGACCACGGTGATTGCTGCATTTGGCTATATTCCGCCAGAAGACAAGAATTTGGACGCATGGGGCGCAGATAGCATTGTAGATACGCCTGATGAGCTGATTGAGTATGCAATGGCGTGGCTAAACGGCTAGGACTTATCATGAAAAACTGGTTATGTTGTTTGCTGTTTACCTTCAAACATCACACCCAGACACACCAAACCATCAAAAACAGCAGTGTCTATCCTGCCATCAAACGCATTTGCCACTGGTCATTCTAACATTAAAGAAAACATCAAAGAGAAAACCCATGCTAACCCATAACGACATTCGTAACTTTATCCCCACCGCCAACTGCCTACAAGACAAAATTATCCTAGTTACAGGGGCAGGCGATGGCATTGGCAAAGTTGCTGCTTTAACCTATGCTCGCCTTGGGGCAACGGTGCTATTGCTTGGCAAAACCCAAGCCAAACTAGAAGCGGTGTATGACGACATAGAAACCCAAGGCTACCCTACTCCTGCCATCTTGCCGATGGATTTACGCACAGCGACCTTTGCGCAGATGAATGAGCTAGCAACACTGATTCAAAAAGAATTTGGGCGACTGGACGGTGTTTTGCATAACGCTGCCATTTTGGGGGCATTAACGCCACTTGAGATGTACGACCCCATTACTTTTGAAGATGTCATGCACGTCAATCTACAAGCGCCATTCATGCTGACCCAAGCGCTATTTCCCTTACTACAAAATGCCCAAAGTGGTTCGGTGGTGTTTACATCTAGCGGTGTTGGCGCTGTGCCACGGGCGTTTTGGGGGGCGTATGCTTTGTCCAAACAAGCAACAGAAGGCATGAGCAGTATTTTTACCCAAGAAACCAAAAACCACACCACGCTGCGCTTTAATGTCATCAACCCTGGGGCAACTCGCACCAATATGCGTGCTCACGCCTTCCCTGGTGAAGACCCACAGACACTTAAAACCCCCGAAGACATCATGAGCACTTACGTCTGCCTTATGACCGATGACGCCAGTGGCATTAAGGGGCAAGTGATTGATTGTCAGCCCAAATAAAGTGTTAAAACTGTACAACCCATAGCATTTTGCTCATAAAACCACCCAAAATCAACCCTTTGGGTGGTTTATTAAATGATTTTGAGTGGGTTAATTGATGCCATAAATGGCGCGAATTAACGCTTTAAAATACGCAAATGCATCATCTGCACCTTTTAAGGCAGCTTGACGCGCTACATCATCAAGGGGCAGGGCATCTAGTTTGGCTTTGGTGTCACGCCAATGGGGCATACGACCATCTTCATGCGCTGCCAAATGACGAGCACCAAACTCACCACTTAGCTCAATTTTTCCTGCTTCTTTGTACAAAATGGCAGCGCCAACATTGGAGCCTTCAACACAATATAGCCAGCCAATCGCTTCATCATCTGTAAAGCTTGGAGTGGACGGTGCATTTTCAAAAGGCGTTACTGCCAAATCTTTCATATCGGCAATAACACGCTCAAAACGAGATAAGTGCTCTAAACCTACAAACTGCGCCCCCAATGCAGTATTTTGATAAATGGGCGCAACAGCACGATGAAACTCATATTGTGCTTGCAAGAATTTGCGGTAATTGTCTTTGTTTTCAAAGGGTTTCATGGACATAACAAGCGCATCAACACTGTCATGAGTAGTGGTAGAATGTGCTTTTAAGGCTTGAGATAAAGGTAGGTTGGACATAAATCACCCTAAAATAAGTAACTCAACACTGATGGTATAACTTAAGTTGATTAAAACCTAAGTTGTAAAACTTGGTATAATAATAAAAATGATAATATAACTCATTCCTATTTATTTGTAAATAATGTAATGATAATTATTTTTATTTACAATCCATAGGGAGTTGTGTTATTTTAAGTTGTATTTTGTCTTTGTTATCGCCATTTTGTTGCTCATGGATACTCACTCTAAACCTGACCGCACCAGCTTGACCAGACCTTATCAGCCACAAACACGTACTACCAGCACAGTTGTACGAGTGTGCTTTTTTGGCTTGGGCATGTTGTTTTTTGTCTTGGGAATGGTGGGTGTGATATTGCCAGTGTTGCCAACAACACCATTTATGATTTTGGCAGCAGCGTGTTGGGCAAAAAGCTCTAGGCGCTTTCATCGTTGGCTGATACACCATCCCGCCTTTGGCAAGCTTATTAAAGACTGGCAGGAGCGCAGAGCCATTCCTAGATACGCCAAATACTTGGCATGGATAATGATGAGCATTTCGTGTGCGATGTTATTTTATAGACTACCTATCATGTTATGGTGGTTGGCAGGGATGGTGTCTTTGGTATGTTTAGCAACAGGGGTTTGGATGGCGCGTTTACCTGATGCTTAAATGAAGACAAAATGCTTACAAAACTATGGTCTAAAAAGCAAATGACATTTGGATGGTTGTGCGGTAACATAGTTTTTATTTTTAACAAAAATTTATTTTAATATTAATTTATAAAAAATACAAACAAACTCAAATAGACAAATTTTTAGCATAATCACATGGATGTGGCATTTGCATTGTTTTTAAAACATCTTTATTCTATACTATTGCATCGTCAACAACACGCCACTAAAGCATAAGTGAACGGTGTGATGTTGATTTATTTTATTTTATTTTTTTTGGATACTAAGGAACATTTATGTGCGGTATCGTTGGGGCTGTTCGCAGTCAAGAGAATGTTGTTGATTTTTTGTGCGATGGATTAAAGCGCTTGGAGTATCGAGGGTATGACTCTTCGGGCATTGCTGTCTTTACTCCCGAAAAAATCAAGCGGGTGCGCCGAGTGGGGCGTGTGGCATTGATGGAGGCAGCAGCCAAAGAAAAGGGGCTAACAGGCTTATTGGGCATTGGACATACTCGCTGGGCAACTCATGGAGGGGTGACTGAACCTAATGCACACCCTCATATTTCAGGGGGTAAAATCGCTGTTGTACACAATGGCATTATTGAAAATTTTGAGTCAGAGCGTGGGCGCTTACAAGCGCTTGGGTTTGTGTTTGAATCACAAACTGATACCGAAGTTATTGCACACAGCATTTGCCATGAGTACAATGAATGTCAAGAGTTGTTTGTGGCAACCCAACGTGCGATCGCGCGTTTTCACGGGGCATTTGCCATTGCAGTCATTGCCCAAGACAATCCTAGTCAAATGGTTGTGGCACGTATGGGCTGTCCTTTGTTGGTGGCATTTGCAGAGGGAGATACGTTTATTGCTTCTGATGTTTCGGCGGTGATTGCGTTTACACGTCAAATTAGTTATTTGGAAGATGGTGATGTGGCGCTGCTTGAGGCAGATGGGATTGTTAAGCTCGTGGATAAAGAGGGTAATAACACCCACCGTCCCATTCAAACGTCTAATCTGTCCTTGTCTAGCTTGGAGCTTGGGCAGTACAACCACTTTATGCAAAAAGAAATTCATGAGCAACCCCGCGCCTTGGCAGATACGGCGGAGATTTTTTTGGAAGGAGGGTTTGTTGCCCAAAACTTTGGCGAGGCAGCGCCACGCATTTTTGCTAACATTAATCGCATCAAAATTTTGGCGTGTGGCACTTCTTTTTATGCAGGATTGGCAAGTAAATATTGGCTAGAGTCTATCGCCAAAATTCGTACAGATGTAGAAATTGCTAGTGAATTTCGCTATCGTGATGTAATTATGAGCGATGATGAGCTGGTGATTACTATTAGTCAGTCAGGTGAAACCTTGGATACTATGGAGGCATTAAAGTACGCCAAGGCACAAGGTGCTGGCTACAGTTTGGCTATTTGTAATGTGATGGAATCGGCGTTGCCACGTGCAAGCGATTTGGTACTTTATACCAGAGCGGGGGCGGAGATTGGTGTGGCAAGTACCAAAGCGTTTACTACGCAACTTGTGGCGCTATTTGGGCTTGCAGTGACGCTTGGTAGGGTGCGTGGTGTGATTAGTGATGAGCAGGCGGCTACTTATGCTGATGAGCTGCGTCTTTTGCCAGGTAGCGTGCAGCACGCACTCAACCTTGAGCCACAAATTGCAGGGTGGGCAGCCAAATTTGCCAAAAAAAGCAGTGCATTATTTTTAGGTCGGGACATTCATTATCCCATTGCACTTGAAGGTGCATTAAAGCTGAAAGAAATTACCTATATTCATGCTGAAAGTTACCCTGCTGGAGAGCTAAAGCATGGACCTTTGGCATTGGTTGATGAAAATATGCCCGTAGTCGTCATTGCGCCAAATGACAGCTTGTTTGATAAAGTCAAAGCCAATATGCAAGAAGTGGGCGCGCGTGGGGGAGAGTTGTTTGTCTTTGCTGATGGTGATAGTCAGTTTGGTGACGAAACGGGGATTCATGTGATTCGTACGCCACGCCATGTTGGCGTGCTGTCTCCTATTGTTCATACCATTCCTGTACAATTATTGTCTTATCATGCCGCCTTAGCACGCGGCACCGATGTGGATAAGCCTAGAAACCTTGCCAAGGCGGTCACGGTAGAGTAAGACAAATATACAACACATCAAAGTAACATTATGCCCTTAAGTGTTTTATGATAAGCACTTAGGGCGGATGATATGATGGTTTTGTGTGATGTATTTTGTTGATATATAGAAATATTTTTAAATAGTTCTTAATAAAAATAGCCACTGTGTGAGTGGCTATTTTTTTATGAGTGGTAGTAAGTACTTAGAAGAAACCAAGTGCTTTGGGTGAATAGCTAACCAACAAGTTTTTGGTTTGTTGATAATGATTGAGCATCATTTTGTGGGTTTCACGTCCAATACCTGATTTTTTGTATCCACCAAAGGCAGCGTGAGCAGGGTAGATATGGTAGCAGTTTGTCCAGACACGACCTGCTTGAATGGCGCGACCCGCCTTATACGCAGTAGAACCATCTCGTGACCATACCCCTGCGCCCAAGCCATACATGGTGTCATTGGCAATTGCCATGGCTTCATCAAAGTCTTTGAAAGTGGTCACTGATAATACAGGTCCAAAGATTTCCTCTTGGAAAATCTGCATGTCGTTACTGCCTTTGAAGATGGTTGGCTCAATATAAAAACCACCATCAACCTCTTGGCGAGCTTCACCACCTGTCAGTACTTCAGCGCCCTCTCCCTTGCCCTTGGCAATGCAGCCTAGAATTTTGTCTTGCTGCTCTTGGGAGGCTTGAGCGCCAATCATTGTATCGGTATCTAGTGGATGACCTGTTTTGATTTTTTTGACGCGCTCTACTGCTTTTTTCAAGAAGGCTTCAGCGATACTTTCGTGTACCAAGGCACGAGAAGGACAGGTACAAACTTCACCTTGATTTAAGGCAAACATGGCAAAGCCTTCTAGCGCTTTATCAAGAAACTCATCGTCTTTGTCCATCACATCAGCAAAGAAGATGTTTGGTGATTTGCCACCAAGCTCTAGCGTCACTGGAATGATGTTTTCAGTAGCGTATTGCATGATGTATTGACCTACCTCAGTAGAACCTGTAAAGGCAACTTTGGCGATGCGTGGGTTGGTGGCAAGAGGTTTGCCAACTTCCACCCCAAATCCATTGACAATATTAAGTACGCCTACGGGCAATAAGTCCTCAATCAGCTCAACCAACACCAAAATGCTCACAGGGGTTTGTTCGGCGGGTTTAAGTACAACGCAGTTTCCTGCTGCCAAGGCGGGAGCAAGTTTCCATGCTGCCATTAAGATGGGGAAGTTCCATGGGATAATTTGTCCAACCACCCCCATAGGCTCATGAAAATGATAAGCAACAGTATCGGCATCAATTTGTGAGATGCTGCCTTCTTGAGCGCGGATGCAGCCTGCAAAATAGCGGAAATGGTCAATTGCCAAAGGAATGTCAGCAGCCAATGTTTCGCGAATGGGTTTGCCGTTTTCCCAAGTTTCAGCCACTGCCAACAATTCTAAATTGGCTTCTAGGCGGTCAGCAATTTTAAGTAATAGATTGGAGCGCTCGGTGGGGGATGAGTTGTTCCAAGCGGCTTTGGCAGCATGGGCGGCATCTAGTGCCAATTCAACATCTTCACTGCTTGAGCGCGCAACTTTGGCAAAGGGTTTGCCATCAACAGGAGAGATGTCTTCAAAGTATTCTCCCTTAACAGGAGCAACCCATTTGCCTCCAATAAAATTTTCATATTGGGCTTTAAAATGGACTTTGGCACCTTCGGTATTGGGATTGGCATAACGCATAAAAAAGCTCCTTTTTTGTTTAGCTGATAAAATCCAACATCAAACAAAACATTGGTAATAATGAATATACAATTGTTGTTTGATGTGCTTTATCATGCCTGATTTTAAAATATTTGGCAAGTGAAATTTTTGTGAACAAAAGTGATGGGGGTTAAGCTAATGAGGTTGGTATCAAACAAAAACCCAAGACGAGGCTTGGGTTGTGGCATTGTTTGGGCTGTGTGCTTGGGTTAGTGATTTAGCATTCTGGCAGCATCAAGTGCAAAATAGGTTAAGATGCCATCACAACCTGCGCGTCTAAACCCAAGTAAACTCTCCAAAATAACCGCTTCAGATAGCCAGCCACGCTCAATGGCTGCCATGTGCATGGCATATTCTCCTGAAACTTGATAAGCAAAAGTAGGTACCTCAAAACAGTCTTTGACTTCACGCACAATATCTAAATAGGGCTGACCAGGCTTGACCATGACCATATCAGCACCTTCGGCAATATCAAGGGCAACTTCATGCAATGCTTCGGTGCGATTGGCGGGATTCATCTGATATTGTTTTTTATTGCCTTTAAGATTGCCGCTACTACCAACAGCCTCGCGAAACGGACCATAGTAAGCAGAGGCATATTTGGCAGAATATGCCATAATGGCAGTGTTGTGATAGCCGTCTGCTTCTAGGGCATCGCGCATGGCTTTGATGCGTCCGTCCATCATATCGCTTGGGGAGATGATGTCTGCTCCTGCTTGGGCATGAAGCAGAGTTTGCTTAACCAAAGCATCAAGGGTGACATCATTTAAGACATACCCTGTGTCATCAATCACGCCGTCTTGACCGTGCGTGGTGTAGGGATCAAGCGCTACATCAGTCATGACAAGTAAGTCGGGGCAAGCATCCTTGAGTGCCTTGATGGCGCGACTGGCTAAGGTATTGGGGTGGTAAGCATCACGTCCATCAGAAGTTTTAAGAGCGGGATCAATGACGGGAAATAAGTCAATGACATTTACCCCTTCAGCTTGCAAGGCTTTGGCGTGCTTGATAAGTAAATCAATAGATAAGCGCTCTACCTTTGGCATACTGGCAATGGCTTGGCGCTCGTTATGACCTTCAATAACAAACACAGGTGCAATTAAATGGTAAGGCTTTAAGGTGGTTTCACTTACCATGTCGCGTAGCGTGGCATTCAGACGCAGACGGCGTAAACGAGTATTAGGAAAGGTACGATTAAAGAATGTCATGAGTGCCCTTAATTAAAATAAGTTACCAAACCAAGCGGTAAAACTTTGCCATAGACGGCTAATAAATCCTACCTCATCTACCTCATTTTGAGCGACCAAATCAACACTGGCAACAGGTTTGCCATCTAACATGGCAATCATTTTGCCCAAAGGCTGACCTTGAGTGATGGGGGCAGTAATATTGTCATTTAGCTGAACTACTGTGGTGAGTTTATCGCTATGAGTTTTGGTGGTAAGCACCTTTAGGTCTTGATTAGGAGCGATGGCGACACTCTCTTCTTTGCCAAACCGAACAGGAGCTTGAGCGACTGCTTGTCCTTTGGGAGCTTTGATAACATTTTCAAAATGCCCAAAACCAAAGCCAAGCAATTCTCGAGCTTGGTCAGCACGCGCCTGCATACTTTTTGCACCCATCACCACAGCAATTAGGCGCATATCATTGCGTTTACTTGATGCCACAAGGCAATAACCTGCTTCAGCGGTATGCCCTGTTTTTAAGCCATCTACGGTATTGTCTGTAGTCAGCAAGGTGTTGCGATTGCCTTGAGTGATGCCATTGTAGGTGAATTCTTTTTCAGAATAAATTTTATAATAATCCCCACTGTCTTTGATAATGGCGCGCGCAAGTATGGCTAAATCTTTGGCGCTGGCAAGATGTCCTTCGGCAGGCATACCTGTGGCATTAACAAATTTGGTATTATTCATGCCTATTTTTTTGGCTTCTTCATTCATCATGATGGCAAAAGCAGATTCGCTACCTGCTAGGTGTTCAGCGACGGCTTTTGAGGCGTCATTACCTGATTGAATGATAATGCCGCGCAGCATATCAATGGCAGGTGCACTGGTGTTCACAGGCACATACATACAAGACTCACTGCTAGAGCCTTGGCACCATGCACTCTGACTCATCATGATGGGTGTGTCTTCTTTGAGCTTGCCATCAAGTAGGCGTTGTTCTACGATGTAGCCTGTCATCATCTTAGTGAGTGAGGCAGGTGGGAGGGGGGTGTCAGCGTTTTTTTGTGCCAAAATTTCACCTGTATCATAATCCATTAAGACATAGGCGGCATTGTCCAAAGCGGGTGGAGTGATGCCTATGTTGGCATAGCTGCTGCTAATGCCCAGTCCAAAGATTAGGGTAATTAGAAAAAAACGCTGTTTCATACTTGTCAATCACTGTGTTAAAAATAAAAAACGCATATTGTAGCAGAATATGCGCCCATGTGTTATAAGTCTTAAAAACTACTGGTAGTTTGTTGGCTTTCAGCAAACTCAATACATAGCGCCTTATTTTCTTCTTTAGGATAGCTTAATGTCCATGTTCTGATGCTTTTTAGTATATTTTTATAGTATTTTTGGCTGCTAATTTGCTGCATGGCAAGGGTTGTATTGAGATTGGGTAGGAATTCTTTGAGTTGCGCTTGATATGCTTGAGTGAACTTTTGTCGCTGGGTTTGGTTAAGCATGGGTGGGCAAATTTCGGCAAGCACTTGAGTGAGTGCCAACTCATGAGGAGTAACCTCTACTTGTGATAAGTCCAGATGTGTGCTAGTGTTTGCCCAAACTTGTTGCGCCAAACCCAGCCCTAAGACAAAAAATGTTGAGACGGATATGGCAGAAAGATGAGCAGTGCAAGTGCGTAGGCGATGAATCATCATAAGCTAAGCTCCAATTTGAACCAATCAAGTGCCAGAAGCACACACCTGATAACAGCCAATATGATACCGTTTTATGAAAAAAATGCCATCGCTAATTTTATGCAAAATGTTGGCTTATTGTTGCTAAGCTGACACAATATAGGATAATAAAAAAGATTGTGTCATAAAAATTACCAAATCATCACAGCATCAGGGCAATCGCACTATGTTTGTTGTTTAAACAACAAAAATTTAATTTGTGTAGTTTTTTAGTAGAAATTCTATTAAAAACCACTTTATTATTTTAAAAAACCAGCATTCTGTATGTAAAATAATTAATAATTCAAATCAAACATGGATGAATAGTAATAAAATTGCTTAAAATTTATACAAATTTTGTTGATTTTTATAGTGCGATTGCCCTGATCACAGCATCAAAAACACTTACCTGCTTTTGGCAAAATAAGGTAAAATAACCTAATTTGTTTTTTGCTACAGTTAAGGACATTGCCATGACCCATCTTGATTTGCTAGAAAAAATGCATCAAGCTCAAGCTGCTCCCCAGCTGACCCCTACAGGCGGTATTCGTCATTTTATTAGTGTGGAGGGGCTGGGTAGGGCGCAACTGATGGCAATTATCCAAAAGGCATCAGGATATTTGGGTGAAAAAGGCGCCATTCATAATAGTACTGAGCTTGAAGGGTGTACGGTGATGAATTTGTTTTTTGAAAATTCTACCCGCACACGCACAACCTTTGAGGTGGCGGCAAAGCGATTGGGTGCTAATGTGCTAAATCTTGATATTGCACGCTCATCTACCAACAAAGGTGAAAGCCTACGCGATACTTTGTGGAATTTGGAGGCAATGACGGCAGATGCGTTTGTGGTGCGTCATGGCTCATCAGGCGCCATGCAGTTTATGGCAACTCAAGTTTGCCCTAATATCGCCGTTATTAATGCAGGGGATGGATGGCATGCACACCCAACACAAGCCATGTTAGATATGCTCACCATTTACAAAGAAGCGTCCAGACCTTTTGAGGAACTGTCCGTGGCAATTGTGGGGGACATTAAACACAGTCGCGTGGCGCGCTCTGACATAGCAGCGCTGCAAGCACTAGGAGTGCCTGATGTGCGAGTGGTGGCACCGCGCACGTTATTGCCCAAAGGGATAGAGCGCTATGGTGTTTCGGTATATAACAATCTTGATGAAGGTATACGTGATGTGGATGTAGTGATTGGCTTGCGCATTCAAAATGAGCGTATTGGGTCGCCGTTACTGCCCTCAACATCGGAATACTTTAAGATGTATGGCATTACCGAAGAGCGTCTCAAGCTTGCCAAGTCTGATGCCATTGTTATGCATCCAGGTCCTATGAATCGAGGGGTGGAAATTGCATCTAGCGTGGCAGATGGCGATCAGTCGGTCATTTTAAAACAAGTCAATAATGGCATTGCAGTGCGTATGGCGGTCTTGGCAATGGCAGTACAGGGTCAAAAATCACTCAAATCGGTATAAGCTTGGTGGTAAATATCAAAGTTGGCTTGTAAAACAACTAGGATTTAGTGCTATTTTAAGTGGTATTTAGTAATCAGCAAAATGCACAGATTTTAAAAAATATCCCAAAAAGATGATAAGTTTTAAGGCTGTAATAAAACACAAAGTGACCCAATAAAGCGCTGTTATTGTTGATACGCCCTAAGGCTTTGGTTGGATTTTAGGAAAAACCATATGAAAAACCTACTCCCTCACAACTGGCAATTTGATTTAACGCATTTAGATGGCATCAACACAGATAAAAAATGGCTAGCGCCCCCATTAGTGGATTTGTGCGCGCGACTGCGCGAATTAGGACAGTCAGCACATGGCAATTTTAAATCTGAAGGGGCAGCAGCGCGTATGGGCGGCTTTTTGCATATTGTAACCCCACCAGATACAAGCCCTGTTTTGGAGAATGGGTCGCTATTTCGGGGGCTGCGAGATAAGGCGATGAGCGATGGGGGAATTTATCTACATATCTTGGGGGCGCTAACCTCGGGGCTAAAGGGTGAAAATCCTGCTAATATTGCAGGCATTAAACAAGGGGGTGCTATTGGTGTGAGTAACGCACGCGCAGGCTTTGCCAATGATGATGTGTTATTGCGCGCTTTAGAATACGCGGCGACCTTTGGGGTAAAAGTCTTTTTTTATCCTGATGAGCCTAGTTTGTCCAAAGATGGGGTGGTGCATGATGGTTATGTTGCCAGTTATCATGGCTTGGCAGGGATTCCATGGATTGCTGAAACTGTCGCGCTTTCTAAACAACTACTGATTGTAGAGGAAACAGGCGTGTCAGCACATTTTGGGCAATTAACTTGTAAATCCTCTATTGAGCTTGTGCGCAACGCCAAAGCCAAAGGCTTGCCTGTGACGTGTGATGTGGCAATGCATCAATTGCATTTAACGGATGATGCCATTAGCGGCTTTAATGCGCTGGCTTATGTTTTGCCACCCCTGCGCAGTAATACCGACCAAAAGGCGCTGATTACAGGCTTAAAAGATGGTACGATTGATGCCATTTGCAGCCATCATGAGCCATTGGCGATGTCTGCTAAACTTGCACCGTTTGCTGAATGCAGCGCAGGGATTAGCAACTTTGACAGCTTTGTGGCGCTAGGGTGTCAGTTGGTGGCGGATAAAATCTTAACCCCTGAACAATTAATAGAAAAAATTGCCATCAATCCTGCTAAAATTGCAGGTATTGAACAGATATGGCAAGAAGTGGGTGGAGCAGTGCTGATTGATCCTGATTATCAATGGGTGCTGACCAAAGAGAATATGCAATCACATGGCAAAAATACGCCATTTATCAATCAGGCAATGACGGGCAAGGTTGAGCGGGTGTTTTTTGATGTATAGGTGCTGTGCGATGTGGTATTTGACGGTATTATTAAAGCAACCAATTGCCATCAAACAGCCACAGCCTAGAGGGCTTAAATAGTGCACCTTCTAGGCTGTGTGGCAGTTGCAGGCGTATTTGGAGCAATGACCGCCAGTAAAAAAAATCATCTTTTTTCAAACGGTGCCTGCGGTCATTGTCATGGGGCTTGTGGCAATGGCTTAATCATTTGTCTTTGATTTGTAGTAGCCGATAAATCAGCACCACCGCAAGAATGGCGTTACTAAAAAAATACAGCCACCCAAGCCAAATGCTTTGACTGTCCGTCCCTGCATACACCCCATGCACAACGATGCCTACACAAGACAATAGGGCAAAAGCGTGCAAATAACGCTTGAGGTTTTTACACTTTAAAAAAATGTTAAATATTAGGCTCTAGACGTACTTTTGATGGAAGATAAGATAACTTTTACCTTTTGTTGTTAATAACTGTTATTAAAAGCTTTGCCAATAATATTATCTTAAGTTTATTAATATTATCTTAAGTTTATTGCCTAAAAAGGTCAACATTTCACTGAATTTTTCACTCAAATTGAAACGTCAACGCTCCCCAATCAGCTTCTCATCAATCTACTTCACCCCAAATTTTATCAGGAACCATCAATGACCGCCACCGACTTTTTAACACAGCGCCAACCCACCCAAACCACCGCCATTATTACGAGTTATTTACAGTCTTTTTTAAAAGGCACGCTCCTTGAAACAGGCTTTGCCTTTGAAGACGAACTTAAAGCCTGCCGATTGGACTACACGCTGGCAAGTTTACAGCGAATTGATAATTTCTTGGATAACATTCGCATCGCCCACCGCCTTGACCGTAGCGATTTTTTGGACGGTGGCACACCAACTAATCATAATTTCTTGTTTTTATTGGCATACTATTGTGGGGAAATGCGTGGACGGTTGGCAAAGGTCGCCCCCATTTGGCATGACTACGAGGAATATATCGCCAAAAATCCACAAATGCAAAGCATTTTCCCTGACATAGACGAATACCGTTTTGTTGCCACTTATCATCATGCCGATGATATTTATCAGCATTTTCCGATGGTTGCCATTTTAGAGCGTCTTTTTCCAGAGTTTGATGAGCCTGAAAAATCCGTCTATTTTTCAACCATTGCAGGTGATTATCAAGCATTTGCCCCTGATGAAGTCATCCCACCTGCCCCAAACCAATCTTTGCCGATTGATTTGCCAAATAGCTTACAGACATTGTCATCCCATTGGCAAAGTTATTTGCAAATTTTGCCACCCAGATGGCTGTTTGGTGATGATTTGATGGCTCAAATGCAGGCTGTACCAACGCTTTACCAAAAAGGGCGCGTGGTGTGGGGGGCGTTGGTACAAGCCAACAAGATGCTTTTTGAAGAAGGCAATCCTGCCAGTTGTCCTGCTGAGATTATTTATGACAAATCAGGGCGTACGCCACCGCACTTATTGCAAGGCATTGCTCAAACTTTATTTTCATTTAAACAACAAATTCCTAACGACCTACCACCAAAGCTTAAACAATACGCCCAACATCTACAAAACGAAAGTACCCGTTTTTCAGGCGAGTTGCCAGCACCGCCAACAACTACCGTATCGCTGTATGCCAAGACGATATTTGTATGGCGACTGCATTTGCCTGATGCGATGCTGACTTTGCCGATTTTTCCGATTATTATCAATGATGATAATGATGAAGTAATGATTTTGCCTGCTGTTTTTTGGAAAGATAGCGATTTTTATCAAAAATGGCTTGGTGAATCGTTAAACACCAGTCAAGAAATCGTGCCAATGTGGGCGAATTTACCCAGTGAAAAAGCCAGTCGTTTTTGGGAAAATTACGAGGAACTGCTCACACCACAAAGCGATGTGCTTACCAAATTGTTCAAGCCAAATGCACCGCACACGCCTGCTGATTTTGAGCAATCTACACACTTAAACTTGCAATTTTTATATACTTGCCAAAAAGAGATGCAAAGTAAATATCTACGCTGGCATGAATTTTTGTACAAAAACGACCCTAACGATGATGATTTACCACCTCAGTCGGTTTATGATGCGTTACAAAAACTGAATTTAGCCCCATTTTGGCAAGATTTGGAAGCAAATACGCAATTTGCCAATTTGCCTAATACCAAGCCTTTGCCCAAAGTTTTGACCGCCTTAGAGCAGTCCAACTTATCACCTACCCAAACCGCCCAGTTGGTGCAGTTTTTGTTGGAGCGGGGCAATACTTCGCTGTCCAAATTGTTGGAAACCGAAGGGAAAACGACACAATCCCCCAATAATACGACCGCTTTGTTGTGTTTGGCATTGATGTATTTGACGGGCAAACATGTTCCGCAAACCATTGAAGAAGGGCTTTTTTGGCTGGATTACGCATCAAAATTGGGCGATTATTGTGCGTTGCGTTGGCAAACCAAGTTGGCTTTGGCTATTCCAGAGCTTGTGCCAATTTTGTTTAAAGATTTTTTAAGAAAAGAAATGGTGGATTTTAATCTGGTTTTGATAAATGAAGGGTGTTCGCCTTTGGCGATTGATGAAGCGGTAAAGGCGTATGCACACAATCCCAAAGCACAAAAATGGCTGGCTCGCCGACCGCTACAAACCGCCTATGAACAAGGTGATAAGGTTGCCGAACAACTTTTAACCACTTATTTAAACAATGGCACTTTACCAAGCGAAGATGAAGATAAATTTTTGAGCGTGCAATTTTGGGTCATTGATTATTTACTTCATCACAAACAACAAGATTACACTTATTTGATAAGTCACCCAAATACTGATGATGATTATGATATCGCCGATGAACCTCCTGCGTGGCATAAATGGGCAAAAGTGGTAGGCGTGTTGGTGCTGATTGGTCTGGTTAAAATGTGCTTTTTTGACAATAAAGACGCAGACGAAACGCCAACAGCCACCCCATCAGTTGGTACGCAGTCTAGTCAAACTCCCCCAAGCTCTGCCAAGCAAATAACTCAAGAGACGAGCATTTCGCCAAGCGATGCGATTGCCAAGCTACAAAGCACCTTACCCAAAAAACTCTCTACAGGTTATCACGAAATCACCGCCATTACCCAAGAAAATGGCGTGGTCATTGTTAGTCTAAGCGATAAAAACAAAGGAATGATGTCTATTCAATCCGCCCAAGCTCTGTATTGCAAAGACCAAGCCTTTGATTTACTGCGTCAAAGTGAGGCAATCGTCAATTTTGATATTTCTGCTCAAAATGGACTCAATTACAAAATAGAAAATATAGAGTGTCAGTAGGGGGGTATCTACGGACTACAGGCTTGAAAAATATTGGGTTGTCGTATTTCAACCCAATTTACAGGTTTGATGCGCCTAGCTGATCGGCTAAACAAATTTGCTCCTGCAATAACTAGGCAGTGGTAAAGAATTAAGTTTCATAATAATTTTTTTGATGTCAATGTACCAAATTATTGCCAAGCAGACAGCATAATTTGCTGATACTTTGTGCCAAATTGGTGCTGTGTTCGTCTTGTGTGGACGAATCAGTCCATGCCTTAGGGGGCAGCCAAGTGGGCTTTTGGGGGTGAATTAGGACACTGGCATTGACAATGTCGGTGATGGGGCTTTGTTGCTGTGTGGGGTGAATCAGATGATGACAAATTTCCCCAACGTTTGCTAATGCCGATAATCAATGCCTGACGTGGATAAAATGCTGCTTTGTTCAAGGCTGATGGCAAATATAGTATAGTCCTTGAATCTTAAGCCAAGCTGAAGAAAAAAGAAAAGGTGAAAAAATGTGGTTGTTAATTTGGTGTTTTGGGTAGTGGAGTGTCAAAAAGTGGACGGTTTTTTGTGATGAAAGGTGATGGGATTGATTGGGCTTGCTGTAGGTTTGATGTTGGGCTGTTTGAAGGTGTGTTGATGGTTCACACACCTTCAAAAATGTTGAATGTTAAGACTTTGGCTGTGTTTTGGTGAAACATACAGATTGTGGTTTTATTGTTGATAACCTTGCCAATAGGAGAATATTGTAGGAGAATATTGTTTTAAGTTTATCATCTAAAAATGCAGGCGTTTATCTAACTTTTTTACTTAAATTAAGATTTAGCGCGCCTCAATCAAAATAATAACCCACCTTAAAAAAACACGAACTTTTGTTGAGGTAAAAAAAGATAAACTTTAGGAGTGGTCTTTGTTTTTATTATGATGAAATGCTAGCGCAAAACATCAAAATCAGGTATGATACCAAAAAAATACAAGACACCTATCATTTGTGTCTAATGCTCTCTTAATCAATCAAAACATGAGATTTTCTTTTGTCATTCTCAACCATTAAAGTTAATTCATTGCAGCGCTTTTCGCTGAATTTCTCTGCTAATCTCATAGCTGCTTTTTGGATGCTGTTGGGATCGGTGCGCGCATTTGATTGGATTAAGCCCAGCTTGGCACAATTTGTATGTTTTTTGACCACCGCGCTGCTTGCTAATGTGCTATTTGATTGGTTGGCTAGTGACTTGGGTAGCGTGTTTAATATCCAAGGGTTGATTAGCTATTTGGTGTGGCCAGTGGTCATGCTTTTGGCGGGAATTGTGATTGCTCGGCGCTCACAAAACTATGCGTTAATGTTTGTGCCTGTGATTCTATGGCTGACAGCAGACACCATGCTGACGGCTGTACAAAGTCTTATTCAGTTTCTTGCCATGCAGGATTTGCTGCCTGATTGGGCGTATAAGATCGCTCCTGAACTGTTTACTATTTTATTTGTTTGGCAGACAGCAGCCCTGCTTTTAGTCTTTGCCAAAAAACTATACTGGGCATGGTGGGAGCGGGTATTGATGCTTGTGGGGGCAATTTCACTGCTCCTAGTTTGGCAAAAAAACGTACAGAGTCAGCCAATTTTCAAAATCATTTCGCATCCACCGACCATCAGCGAGGAGGCTTTTTATGTGCAGCCAACTTTGCTAGATGCTGCAATCAAAGAGGTGAATAAAGGCGCGGTTGGCGTGAGTGAGTGGTACTTTGTGGGTGTGGCAGGTTTTGGGACGCAAAATGTCTTTGCCAATGAGATTGAGCAGGCACGCCAATTGTTTGATGTGCGTTTTGGTACAAAAGGACGCAGTATTGCCTTGATTAATAATCAGTACACTTGGCTAGATGCGCCCATAGCAACACGCACGAGTATTGCAGCAGCGCTCAAGCGTGTTGGTGAGCAGATGAATGCCGATGAGGATGTGCTGTTTTTGACGCTGACATCCCATGGTTTGGTAAATGAAAATAATATGCCCACAGGTGAAATTGCGCTTGATAACCCGCCTTTGCAGTTGGAGGCGATTGATGGTGCTTGGCTAAAACAAGCGTTGGACAATGCAGGCATCCGTTGGCGTGTCATTGTGGTTTCGGCGTGTTATTCGGGTGCTTTTATTGAACCTTTGTCATCACCTACGACAGCAATTATTACAGCCTCTACCGCCGACAAAGCCTCTTTTGGGTGCAGTGATGATGCGGAGCTGACCTATTTTGGGCGAGCATTTTTTGCAGAAAGTATGCGCTCTAAATATGGCTTTAGTGATGTTTTTGCCAATACCAAGCGCCGCGTGGCAGAGCAAGAGGCACTGATGGGATTTGAACCCTCCGACCCGCAAATGGTGGTGGGAAGTTTGATGAAAACGGCGTTGCCTGAATTTGAAAAAGTATTGTTTGAACATGGGCAAGAAGCAGCTGTTAAAAGTGACCAAACAAACTAACGCATGATGCACCCTTGAGGCTGTGTACCAACAAGAAATGCATTTTTTGAGTTGATGGTTTTGTTAAACAACGGTTGTATCCTTGAGGGGTGTTAAGTGTGTATAATGCGATGTTTTGGGTGGGCATTGTCTTGGTTTGATTATGTTGATATCGCACCTAATTTTTATCAAGCCCAACCAGTCTTTGATTTTTCACCAATAAGCTTGCTTAAGGTATAATGTCTTGTCTTATTTTCTTAAAAGTATCGCACCTGTATTTTATTTTGAATGTTACCAGATGCATCCATGCGCTCTTATCAAAAGTTACTAAAACTTGCCTAAGCCTTGCCCAAATCTTACCATATCTTACAAAATATAAAAAAGCTTGTACTACTTATCAAAGTAAGGTACTTTGACGACACATTTTTATTGAAGGAGAATTTGCTGTGAATTTGTCTCAAATGAGCACCGCCAAGTCAGTAACATGGGACTTGAATAGGGGTGTGGGGTGCTATATTAAGATGGGTTTGTTGGCAATGATGTCGGTGCTTTTGGTGGCAGGCTGTGCCAGTGCGCCCAATGACAAAACAGGTAGCGGCTCTAAATCTACCAATCTTAAGGCGCCAAATCGTTATCAGGTGCAGCAAGGGGATACTGTTAGTAAAATTGCGCTACGCTATGGACTAGATTGGCGAGCCTTGTCGCGTCTTAATCAGCTGGATGCCAATCACACCATTTATGTGGGGCAGTGGCTTGTGCTAAAGGGGGTGGCAAAATCCACCCCAACACAAGCACCATCGCACCCAACAGGAGTGATGGCGCCAAAACCACCAGTGACAACCACAGCACCCGCCTTATCTACTGTAGTCTATGAGCCAACGCCAACGTTACAGCAGGATACGCCTTTGGTGGGGTCGTCTGGGGTGATGCAGTTTCGCTACCCTGTATCCAAGGAAAATAAAGTAGCACGCCAATTTGGGGTGAATGTCGGCGGGGTGGTCAGTGAGGGGATGTTTTTTTCAGGCAAGGAAGGGGATGTGGTGAGTGCAACACAAGCAGGCGTGGTAGTGCTTGCAGATAAAGCAGCAGCCAACAATGAGCGTTCGGTTGTGATGGTGCAGCACAAAGATGGCTACACCAGCAGTTACTTTGATATCAAAAATATCCAAGTTGCCACAGGACAAAATATTAATGCAGGGGATAAAATTGGTATTATGCAACAAAAAACCAGTAGTGGCATTGCGGTATTTGAATTTCGTATGACCAAAAATGGGCGCTACATTGATCCTGTATCAGTGTTGCGCTAAGCGATAAGAGTATGTTCAAAAAAATTCGCATTTTAATACTGTTGTTGGTCTTGCTGGCGGTGGCGGTAAATAGTTTTTATGACAGCAACCAAAACTGGTCAGCGCCTGTTTATGTGATGCTTGTACCCATTAACGCAGATGGCTCACTGATGACTCAGCAGTATATTGATGGATTACAAGACAAAGACTTTCAAGAAATTAATGAGTATCTTGGCACTCAAGCCAAAACCTATCATCAGGCTGTGCGCATGTATTATCAGTTGGGAGGGCAGGTGAGTGTGCTACCTCCTGCTGTGCCCCAAGATGGTTCAATGGTATCAGCCATTATTTGGAGTCTTAAATTTCGTTATTATGCGTATCAACACCGCCCTGATATGGGTGTGACACCTAGCTTAACATTATTTTTAAATTATTACGACCCAAGCCATAAGCAATTGACGCACATATCAACAGCGCTAGAAAATGGGCGCATTGGTGTGGTTAATTTATTTGCCAGCAAAGAAAAAACCGCCAATAATAATGTGGTGATTGCGCACGAAAGTTTGCATGGGTTTGGTGCAACTGATAAGTATAACTTAACCAATGGTCAGCCCATTTATCCAATAGGCTATGCCAATCCCAATCAAGTACCTCGCTATCCTCAACAACAAGCAGAATTGATGGCAATGCACATTGCAACCAGTGATACCACCCATACCATGGCGCGCACCTTATCACAGACATTGATAGGGCAGGCAACTGCAATAGAAATTGGGTGGCAAAAATGAGCCAATCCACCTCTTCTTTGATTACATTGATAGAAACAATGGCATTGGTAGATGGGGAGGTTCAGCAGTTAGCCTACCATCAACGGCGCTATCAGCAAGGACTATTTTTTTTAGAAAAATTAAATAATATAACCATTAATCAGCGTATCATTGAGTTATCGGCAGTGATTGGTAAGCACGCCCCACCTCAAACCAAAGATGCAGGCGTGGTGCGTTGCCGAGTTGAATATGATGGCAGTGAGGCGGTGGTGACTTATGCTGCCTATCACCCAAAACCCATTCAGCGCTTTAAGTTGGTGTATGATGATGCCATTGATTATACCTATAAATACGCCAACCGCGAGTCTTTAAATGCTTTGTTGGCACAAAAAGATGAATGTGATGAGGTAATTATCATCAAAAATGGCTTTGTGAGTGATTGTAGCATTGGTAATTTGTTGTTTTTTAAGGATGGTAGATGGTACACGCCAGACACACCATTGCTGCAAGGAGTGACGCGACAAAGACTGTTAGAGACAGGGCAGATTGCAGCCATAAGTATGCCCGTTGGTGAGTTGACAAGGTATCAAAAGGTGATGATGATTAATGCGCTCAACCCCTTTGATACCAGCCGAGCGCTAGACATTGCGTGTGTTGTTAGGTAATTGAGGGGATAGGGCAGAGCAACAAGGGGTGGCTTGGCGATTGACTTTATTTGTGTTGATTTGTTTTTAATTGTAAGCTAGGGCATTTTATTTAAAATTTATTTAAATTAATATTAAAAAAATAAGCTACTAATA
>JBHBMT010000102.1:0-4046 GCA_041773075.1 Moraxella sp. | reverse complement strand
ACCGCCAAAAATGTTCTTTGGGATAAGCGGTGGCAAAAGACTGACCTATCAGCATCGCCTGCACACCAAGCACCACCGCAGCAAACGCCACTCGCCAAAACACCAGCTCGTACTCATGCATGGCGAATCTCAGCCCCGTCATCTTGACCAAAATCCCCATCGCAGTAAAGCACAACGACCCCGCGACCATCCATAGCGAGCCGAGAAATGAACCTGTGTCAGTGTGGGGAGTTTTGGACATGATATTCTTCGATGGATACGATTTGGGGTATTGTATCATAATTGAGAGATGGCTAGTAAAACACTGTTGTTAATACATTTTATTTCAGATGCATCTTATCAATCTTATGTATCAATGTAAACGCATGCACATTCAACAATTCTTCTTCAAATTTACAGTCATAAGTATTTTTATAATAACTATTGCTTTTATTAGCATATTTACTATAAACTTATTACCAATTAATTGCAAAATCTTTACTGTATTTATAAATCCAATATAGCTTTATGACCAAAATTCATACCCACTACGACAGCCTTGGTGTATCACGCGATGCACAACCCGAAGTTATTAAAGCCGCTTACAAAGCACTTGCGAGCAAATATCATCCAGATAAGAACCCAAACAATTCTGATGCCGAACAAAAGATGAAAAGCATCAATGAAGCTTATGAAGTCCTGTCGGATCCCAGCCGTCGAGCCCAATATGATCAGTGGATTGATGCACAAGAAACACAATATTCTCAAAACACTAAGCGTACTTATAATCACCAGCAACCCAACGATCATGAAAGAGCCAACCCCTATCAGAGGCATGACTTCACCTATTATTCAGCACAGGCCAAGCATGCCTTGCATTCTTTTTGGTCAATGCATGGTCGCATGAGGAAACGCACTTATATTCTGCTATTTATCCCAACCGCTGTTCTTGCAATATTTATTCGAAATCTTACTCATGACGCTGGAGTTCATCTAGGCATGGATGCTGCAATTACAGGCGAAATCCCTGTGTTATCTATGATGGCACTTTTAATACTAGAGCTAATTCCATATTTGTTCATTACATTTATTTCCATCAAAAGATTGCATGACTGCAACTATAGTGGCTGGTGGACAGCTTTACCTTTTGTTCAGCTAGTTATACTTTTTGCCCCAGCTACAAAAGGCGTAAATCAATTCGGTGCCGATCCGCGTATCCCAAACAAAAATTTCCAACATAGGAATACAAGATACGACTATTCTTTTATCTACCTATCTCTTCTTTTGATAGCCATCAACCTTACGATGCTAGCGATCGCTGTTTCAGAAATACGCCAAACTATAAGCCTAGCAAATCAAGGTGGCGAAAATACGCATCAGCAGTCCAACAACTCTGTTGAATCAACACCATCAATCAAATCTAACAGCCCACAAGCGGTACACCAATTAGGAGAAATTATTACAACAGCCCAAGATATTTATTTATATGAATGCGCCTCGGCTAACTGTTCAATTCTTGGCATTATCCCTCAAGGCGAGGAACTAATCATCACCACCGATACAAATGATGCTCATTATAACAATGGTTGGTTTCATGTTGACTACCATGGAAATTTTTGTGCAGCAAATAGCAATCTAAGTACTTGCAACACCCCTCAATACACCTCCCTAAAAGGTTGGATTTATCAGAATGCAGGCACTGGTACACAACCCACACCCAATGCATCAAATACGGTAGTCACAACCGATTACAGCAACATAATGGCAGTTTATCACAAGCCTGAACTCGCCCCAACCACTCAAGAGTGTTATGATAGCGAGCTATGCAATGCTTTTATTGCCATTGCACAGCAATGGCATAATATCCCCACTGATTATCGCTATCAAGGATTTGACATTCGTCAGCAGGCAGCAATCGGGGATGCGCATGGTCTACATAAAGGCTTTACTTTGCAAAATCAGAGATCAATTGAGCTGGCCGAAGCTGGCAATATTTTTCTTTACCAAAATGCCAACATGTCAGGACAAGAGGTTCATCTGTTTGCGCAAGGTTTGGCTATGCTACTGTATATAGAAGATCAAAATGGATGGGGGCAGTTATATTAATCAAGCAGTGTCTTGGCAGCTCGATTTCTTTGTCTTTTTTTGGGCGAGCAGTTCGTCTTTGTGAGCGATGATGAGTTGTAGTTTTTTCAACTTTTTGGATGCTGTCACGGTGTTTGCTTAGTATAATTATCACAGCTATCGCCAATTGGTAACGAAAAAAATCCATTTTCTTCTTTTATCGCATGCGTGGTGCTGACATTGGACATATCGGTGTACTGAAAAAAATTAAACGGGGATGGACTCAATCCCTCCTAGCAACAAAAAAAGTGGTGGACAATGAAGAACAATTGGGTAATCTGGATGGGTATTATCGTTATTATCTATGTTATATTCAACAACGACGATAAACCAAAAAATCACCGATTCACAAATCATAATTATGATAATTTGCTTGAAACCACCAGTCAAATACCATCTAATGCCACTGCTGAATGTCGAGACGGTACTTACAGTTACAGTACAAGCCGTAGTGGCACTTGCTCGCACCATGGTGGCGTAAAACATTGGCTAAATGATAACCCATCAACCCCTGAAACTACATCTACCCGTACTTACACATCAACATCAACACAAATTCATACAGCAAACACACAATCCATCCAGAATCCGCTTGAAACAATAGAGCCGATCCAAAATACCCACCAAATTGAACAAACCCAACAAATCTTTACCGTTGAACAAGCCAAACAGATGTATGAACAAGAAATATTTAATATTAATCAAGCATGGCAAGCACTTGATCCAAATTTTAGAGAAAGTATTCGCTTGGAGCAAAGAACAATTAATAATCAACGTGAAGCCGAGTGTACAGTCTATGGACAAAATCAATCCCAAAACCCTGAAGAGCAGTTGGCATATCGTCATTTATGTGAAGTGCCAAGATTGCAAGTACGAACACGATATTTGCAAGAAAATAGATATACAAGAATTATCGAACCTACATTTGATAAAACCAACAACCCAATTATGGACGCACCAAGAGTACCGACCAATCCACCTATGACACTTAAAGAAGCAAAAAATGCCTATGACATAGAAATTTATCATATTAATCAGGTGTGGCAAGCACTTGATCCAGAATTTAGAGAGAGCATTCGCCTAGAACAAAGAGCAATTAATAATCAACGAGAAAGTGAATGCACTGCTTATGGCAAAGCTCAAAGCAACAACCCTGATATTGCCAAAACTTATCGCTATTTATGTGAAGTGCCAAGACTACAAGAGCGTACCAAATATCTACAGCAACAACCGATGGAATTGTCATGAATATTGGTATCCGCTTTACCCCCTTCTAATTTCCAAAATTCATGTAGATAACATTCATTGTATATTTTTTTAAACATCCATAAAATAAGTTATAACCATCAACATAAACAATTGTTTTCATATTTCACCTAAGCATTAAAAAAACCGCCAAAAAGCGGTTTTTTTAGCCCTAAACAACAGCCAACTGAATGACAGTTATAAAGGGAGAGTTGTATTCTTATTATAGTGCCGAAAAGGGGCTTTGTCAAACCATCAATGCTCCCGAGTTGCACGGAACTCCACTTCAGGATACCGCTCTTGCATCAGCTGTAGATTGACACGACTTGGGGCAAGATAGGTCAGATAGCCACCTCCATCAACGGATAACTGGTCGTGGGCTTTTTTCTTAAATTTCTCAAACGCCACTTTATCATCACAATGCACCCAGCGTACGGTGGCGATAGACACAGGCTCAAAGGTGCATTGTACTTTATATTCTTCGGCTAGGCGATGTGCCACCACTTCAAACTGCAAGACACCCACCGCTCCTAGAATCAAATCATTATTGATTTGTGGCATAAATACTTGGGTTGCACCTTCTTCGGAGAGCTGTTGTAGTCCTTTTTGTAGCTGTTTGGATTTGAGCGGGTCTTTTAGCACCACACGGCGAAACAGCTCGGGGGCAAAGTGCGGAATGCCTGTGAAGTTCAAATTTT
>JBHBMT010000101.1:0-26237 GCA_041773075.1 Moraxella sp. | reverse complement strand
GAAAAATGAGCGTTGTAGTTCCCTACTCCACCATTATTTTTGCCTAATACCACACAAATCGAACCGAATGACTATATGGCAGAAATGTTTGACGCTCTGCGTCGTTTTAATACCATTTTAATTGACTTTAACCGTGATGTATGGGGTTATATTTCGCTTGGTTATTTCAAACAAAAATTAAAAGAAGGTGAAGTTGGCTCATCCACCATGCCACACAAAGTCAATCCGATTGATTTTGAAAATTCAGAAGGTAACTTAGGAATTGCCAATAGCGTCCTTGCGCATTTGGGCGAAAAATTACCAATTTCTCGTTGGCAACGTGATTTAACGGATTCTACGGTATTGCGTAATATGGGCGTTGGTTTTGCCCAAAGTTTAATCGCTTTTGATGCGTGCTTAAAAGGCATTGGCAAACTTGAGTTAAATGCTGACCGTTTAGCAGAAGATTTAGACAATGCTCAAGAAGTATTAGCAGAACCAATTCAAACGGTAATGCGTCGTTATAACGTTGAAAAACCATACGAAAAATTAAAAGCCTTAACTCGAGGGCACGCCATGACCCGTGAAATGATGGTAAATTTTGTGGGTGGTGATGAATTAAGCCAAGTGCCAGAAACTGACCGTCAGCGCTTGGCAGAATTAACGCCTGCTACTTATACAGGTAATGCAGAAGAGCAAGCCCGCACCTTGAAAGATTATCTGAAATAACGAAATAAAAATGGCGGTATTAGTTCTGATATCGCCATTTTTTTATGTTTGTAGTAAAAAAATGTTTAAATTTACCTTAAAAACCGCCCTTTGTGGTACAGTCGCATTGATGACGGCTAGCTTGACTCAAACCACTTGGGCTTGTGTCACAAGTGACCCACATTATCACTCCTGCGTCTATCACAACATCATTTTGCCACAGCAGCAGCAAGAACAGGCTCAAGCCCAGGCTCAGGCTCAAGCCCAAGCACAGATACTCTCCGAGCCCATTGATTTTACCCCATCTGAAACATTACTTGACCAAGGTGAATTTGCAGTCGCTCTAAGTCCTAGTACAGGGGCGGTAGGCGCATCGAGTTTTGCGTGGAAAGATACGAAGACACATCATCGACTCATGGTAGGACATGACACGTTTGCTCTAGCATCTTGTATCTCCAAAACAAGAGGCGAGCCAATTTCCTCCTTTACACTAGAAAAGGCTGAAAAATTTGTCAAAAAACACGGTAAAAAAAGCGATTGCCAAGTCGTCAAAAAAAGCTCCCCCGTCAATGAAAGTTTGGTTGTCGTACTCAAAGGCAAATTGCCAAATGGCAAATATCAGCTATTTATGGCAACCCGCCCAAGTAACAGCTATCTATTTAGCCAACAACAACCAGAATTCAAATCATTATTGGCAACTTGTCAAGCTAAAACAACACATTGCGAAATTGTTGGGCAGTTTGGCGATACAACAGAGTTGTATTAATTGGATTGATTCGACTTTGATTTTAATTAAGCAATCAATGGTGTTGATTGCTTAATTGTTTTATTAAAATTAAATCTTTATTTAAACAAAATTTATTTTATTACAGTCACCATTATTTTGCTTTTTTGTAAAAAAAACCTTTAACACAGTCAAGGTGTTAAAGGTTTTTTGTTAGTCATAATAACTGCCAGATGTTGCCATCCATCAAATGATGCTAAATCAAAAAGAAATACGCCCAAACTGTCACAATGGCAATAGAGACGATATTTAAGATAAAGCCGACATTCATCATGTCTTTTTGACGCACATAGCCCGTCCCAAATACGATGGCATTTGGTGGGGTGGCTACAGGCAACATAAAGGCACACGATGCCCCAATACCAATGACCATGACCAACACTTCAGGAGGTAATCCCAACTGCTCGCCAATAGGCAAAAACAAAGGCACTAGTAATGCTGCCGATGCTGTATTTGAGGTAAATTCTGTCAAAAAGATAATAAAAGTAGCAATGGCTAAAATCACCACAAACGCAGGTGCGACTGCTAAGACATTGGCAATGCCCTCACCTAGTACTTTTGAAGCACCTGATGAACCCATCACCGCTGACAATGCAATACCCCCTCCAAATAGCATCAGCACGCCCCAGTCAGTATTATCAGAAACCTGCTTCCAAGTTACCAATCCCAAAGATAACACTGCAATGGCAGCAATCAAGGCAATCACACTATCAGGACTACCAAACCCAAATGCCTTGCCTAGCTGACTGCCAAATATCCAGCTTAATGCTGTGGCAGCAAATACTACCATGGTCAAAATGCGTGGCAGCGTCCAAGGAATGTCTTCTTGTACCATTTCTACTTTTTGGTTTAAATTTGGTTTTAAGAACAAATACATAGCTCCAAGTAGCGCTGGCAACATCACAATCATCATCGGCAAACCAAATTTCATCCAGCCTGCAAAATCCAAATCCAACGCCTTAGCGGCAATTCCATTGGGCGGTGAGCCCACCAATGTCCCCAAGCCACCAATAGATGCTGAATAAGCAATCCCCAATAGCACAAAAACAAAAGTGGTACGGTCTTTTTCTTTGTCCAATTGAGTTAAAAGACCAATTGCCAAGGGCAACATCATCGCAGCAGTGGCTGTGTTACTAATCCACATAGACAAGCCTGCTGTTGCCGCAAAAATCAGCGTTACTGCCACACCCAAATGACCTTTGGCAAGATTTACGATGCCATAGGCAATTTTTTTATCTAGCTTTTGGATGTGCAATGTTGCTGCCAATGCAAATCCCCCAAAGAACACAAAAATAATAGGGTCAGCAAAACTAGACAATGCTTTTTTTGTATCAAATTCAGGAATGCCCAACAATACCGCCAAAATAGGCACCATAATCGCTGTTGCTGTGATATGAATGGCTTCTGTTAGCCACAATGTTCCAACAAACACCAGCATTGCCAAGCCACGATTAGCCATCTCATCAAATGGCATCACAGTATATAAAATCACCGAAACAATCGCAGCCACTGCCATGATAGTCAAGCCACGCGCCGCTCCTTTTGGAAACTGACCTGATGGAGGCAGTTTGTCACTGGCTTCTTTAAATTCAGTTTCTTGCTTTAAATCTTTTGGGGTGTTAATACCCGATTCCACTTGAGACATAGGCTCTCCTTATGCAATTTGATGATGCTTATGCACCACTCTTGTGCTTTTAGGTCATTACATTTAAAATAACATCACGCGCCATGTATTTACCAATACCGCTTAATAAAATTGGCGGTTGTGATTTTATGGTTGCATAATAACAAAATCCTTGATGTTTGCAAGGTTTTTGTTAAAAAAAATCACATTTTTTAACATGATTTCTGTCATTCATTAAGCCGTGGTCACTTTTTATGTCTGAATACACCCATCAAGCCGCCCCTCATGATACATTTCAAGAGGCTTATCATACCCTAAAACACAATGCCCAAAAGCTAGAGACCGAGCACGACATAGATATTGATGAACTCATGACAGTGGTAGAATCTTCCATCAGTGCCTACAAAGTGTGCCAAAAACGCATTGAAGCCGTAGAAGCCGCCCTCAAAGATGCCTTTGATAAGCTAGAAAACTAATCAAAAAAAAGCACGCTCAATTTTGCGTGCTTTTGATGATGTAATATCTATTTGATTTCAAAGACTTGTCTTAGATAAGCCAAATAAGTATCATTGTGAATCATGGTTTTGCCAGGGCTGTCAGAGAGTTTTGCCACAGGCTGTCCATTACACTCCACCAACTTTAAGACAATGTTTAGCTGGTCAATACCCATGTCGTTGGTCAAATTTGTGCCGATACCAAAGCTTGTTTTGATTCTGTCTTTAAAATATTGGTGCAGCTCCCACGCCTTTTCAAAGGTCAAACCATCACTAAAAGTTAAGATTTTGGTTTTTGGGTCAATTTTTAGTTTATTGTAATGAGCAATGGCTTTATCTCCCCACACAAACGGATCGCCACTATCATGACGCAAGCCATCAAACAGCTTAGCAAAATACAAATCAAAATCTCTTAAAAACGCATCCATCCCCACCACATCAGTTAGTGCAATGCCCAAATCCCCTCGGTATTCACGCACCCATGCCTCAAGCGCGGCTTTTTGTGAATCTCTTAGGCGCACATCTAGCGCTTGAAATGCCTGCAAAAATTCATGCGCCATCGTTCCAATGGGAGTGATGCCCAACGTTTTTGCTAAATAGACATTGCTTGTACCACGAAAGATTTCAGGACAAGCAGCATGCATGGTAGCAACCACATGAGCTTGCCAATCACGACTAAAGCGGCGACGTGTTCCAAAGTCCGCCACCACAAACGGTGGATCAGAGGCAACTTGTGTAAAGCTTTGAACCAAGCGCACCTTGTCATCCAAGCGTCTTTGTCCTTCTGCCATCATCTCTGGAGTAACAAGACGCTGATAATACAGCTCACTGACCAAACACAGCACAAAAATCTCAAAAAACATTGCCTGAATCATTGGTCCTTCAATGTCAATGTTTAATAAATCATCTTGGGTATGAACACGGATAAAGCGGCGCTTTAGCGAAAATAATTCCAAATAATCCACAAAATCCGATTTAATAAAACGCAGCCCACGCAAATAATCTAGCTCATCTTGTGTAAACTTTAATTCACACAAAGCGTCCAGTTGCTCTTCTAGCTCTTGCTTTAGTTCTGTCAAGGGATAGGCAGCATCACGATAATTACGACAACGAAACCGATAGACACCGTGTGTTTGTGGAAACTGGTGTAACATGGCTTGTAACATGGTAAATTTATATAAATCGTTATCCAACAAAGATTTAATAATAGGAGTCATTTTATTGTCCTAAACTTTTACAAAATAGGGTGTTGTTTTGTGCCATTATCCCCTTTAGTATCACCAATTGCAAGCCCAACCAACAAAAAGAGGATTTTTACTTGAATTAGTGTCGCCTTGACCTTATAAATTTGGCAAAGAAATTAGGTGATATTTCCATGTTAGCTTTAGATACTCTCACCCTATCCAAGCACCCCTTTATAATTTATCCAAAAAGTTGTGCCGACTACACCAAAACACATGATGATATGTTGGCACGTATTTTGACGCGTATTGAACAAAAAAAACAAGGTATTTTAAGTAAAGATGAATTGTGGCTTGTTGAGCATCAAGATGTTTATACACTTGGGCAAGCAGGCAAAGAAGAGCATATTTTAACACGCACCAACACTCCCATCCTCAAAACTGACCGCGGTGGGCAAGTGACATGGCATGGTCAAGGTCAGCTGGTGGTCTATTTTTTGTTTGATTTGATTGCGTTGGGTTGGGGAGTGCGAGATTTAGTCAGTCATACCGAACAAGCGCTCGAGGATGTGCTCAATAGCTACCTGCCCCAAGAGCTGATAGCGCGCGCACGCCGTGATGCACCTGGTGTGTACATTTATAATCATGATGGAGATATGCTAGGCAAAATTGCCTCCTTAGGGTTTAAGATTAAGCATGGGCACAGTTATCATGGGTTGGCATTGAATTTAACCTGCGATTTATCCCCATTTTTGGCAATCAACCCTTGTGGTTATGCAGGTATGCGCATGGTGCGCTTGGGTGATTTTGTGCCCACACTCAATACCAATGACATCATCACTGCTTTGGTTGAGAATATTGCCAAACGTCATGCCCATCAATTAAGCTTGCGCCCACTGACCAATAACCCTCAATCTAGCAATCGCGCTTAGTACATCATAGTAAAATTTTATGCCAATTAGGCATAAACAAACCCAAGCCAAGCTTGCTATACTGGTTGGGTTGTCCCTCCAGTATAGCTACTGGATTTATTATTTTTTTGGAGAATAATTATGGCAGATTTTAACCAAATTTTAGATGCAGGTGATGTTGATGGCGGCATCATCAATGTGGTAGTGGAAATTCCTACAGGCAGCAACCACAAAATTGAGTGGAATCGCAAATTGGCAGCATTTGAGCTTGACCGTGTTGAGCCTGCTATTTTTGCCAAGCCTTGCAATTATGGTTTTATCCCTCAAACGCTAGATGAGGATGGTGATGAGCTAGACGCACTGATCATTACCGAGCAGCCTTTGACCACAGGGGTATTTTTAAAAGCGCGTGTACTTGGGGTGATGAAGTTTGTGGACGATGGTGAAGTAGATGACAAAATCATCGTTGTGCCAGAAGATGACCGCAACAATGGCAATGCCTACAAAACCCTAGAAGACTTGCCCGCTCAGCTTATTAAGCAACTAGAGTTTCACTTTAATCACTACAAAGACCTAAAAAAAGCGGGCACCACTGTGGTGCAAGGGTTTTTTGGACTAGAAGAAGCCAAAGAAGTTATCAAGCACAGCCAAGCACGCTGGACAGCACAATAATCCTTTAAGTCAAAACAATACCCCAAAAACTAATTTTGGGGTATTTTTGTATGTCATTGCATATTTTAAGCAACAGATATCACAATAGGCTAACGCTCGTACGTTTTGATTCCATTGGTAATATAAATACGTCCCGAGCCACTAGAGATGGTGGGATTTTGTGGCGTAGCATAGCTGGCAGGTTGCGCCTGCACTGCTGGTTGCTGCGAAGATACTGTGCCTGCATATGCTAATTGCGCATTATAGCCCGTCATCAGTCCTGCATCATGGCGGTATAGCGTTTGATAGCGACTCTTTACTGAACGCACATAGTTTTGAGTTTCTCTAAAAGGTGGAATGCCGCCGTATTTTTGTACATTGCCCAAGCCTGCATTATAAGCAGCGATGACATGGTCAATATTGTTAAAGCGTTTTTTTAGCCATGCCAAATATTTTACCCCACCCTCAATATTTTGGGCAGGATCCCACGCATTATACACCCCCATGTCTCTAGCCGTTCCTGGCATCAGTTGCATCAAACCCATTGCACCCACTGGTGAACGCGCATTGGGATTAAATGCTGATTCAGTATGAATCACCGCCTTGACCAAAGCAGGGTCAATGCCATGACGCGCTGCTGCTGCCTTAATCAAATGATCAAAGGCATTGCGATTGGCGCTACGGCTTGGCTGACTTGCAGTACTAGGGTTGTAGGTAGCAGGAATTTGTCCATTAGAGTGTAGTTTGGTGTCAGGGTAATAGGTGACACTTTTTTGAGTAAATTTTTCAGTGCCACTGCCATTTTGTTGAATATTTGTCAAAAATAGTCTGCCTTGGCTGTCCTCATACTGATAGATAGGAATGTCAGAAGCAACCGCTGGCACCGCAACCGCACCCAAATACATCAGTACAGCGCGCATTTGTTTTATTATCATCATAAAGACCTTTTTGGTATTACCATGGCTAGTGTGTATAACTACACCCATTTACCATTTAATTTCAACATATTAACTATTATAACACAGTACACATCTGATATAGCAAGCAATTATTGTGCCAGAAGGCTACCAAAAGCGTAATAGCAACCTGACACCCTCCTGTCCATGCTACCCTTGCTACTCTTTTTTATTCAGTCACACTTGGGCGGTCAAAAGCCTTGCTCGGGCGCACCTTCAAGCAGTATGACAATCTTGGCAGTGTGTTTCATAAGCTTATCAAGCCAACGTTGAGCTACAATCAATTCCAGTGCATCGCCTGCATAATGTTGCGTATGCGCTGATTGCTCAACGATAGAAAGGCGTACATCCTGCTTTTGTGCTTTCATAAAGTCGCCCACCGCCACAAACTGTGCAGCAAACTCCTTGGGAATCCCATCGTTTGGCAACTGTGCCAAATAATGCGTCAGACGCTCAATATATCCCATGACTTGCACTAGCATATCTTGGGCAAAGTCATGATGTAGCACATCCATATATTCAGTATTGGTTAAATGCTCACGAATAACTCGCCCATAAACCACCAATCGCAATAAAGCAGTTAGGCGCTCTTGATCGTCTTGAGATTGTGGCACTGGCATTTTTTGTAAATATGCCTCTACTGTACCAAGCGTCTCATCCAGTGATTGAATATCTACATCCGCCCCTTTGATTTCTCCACGACTGGCTTGCACCAACTGATAATAAACCGATGCCAACCGCTCGCACAGTGCTTTTTTTGCAGCTGAAATGGCAACCGCTGGTACCGAAAACAAACTTTCGTCCAAATAGCGTGTTTCTGCCACTGCCTTAGGGGCTTTATCAGGAATCAGCCATTCTATCATCCGCTGAAATGCATTTGTAAAAGGCATAAAAATCAGTGCACCCAGCAAGCTAAACGCCGTATGAAAAAATGCAATCACCAAGGTGTCCTCCCAAGTACCCAAAAGATTGCCCTTTTGTACCAGCCATAATGTCACTGGCATCAGCACAAAAAACGCCGCCACTGCTGTCACCACATTGAATACCACATGCACTGCTGCGGTACGCTTTGCGCTCACGGTTGCACCAATAGCAGCCAGCACTGCTGTTGCTACCGTACCAATATTTTGCCCAATAACCAGTGCTAATGCTTGTGGCAAATCAATCGCACCACTTGCCAGCGCCGCCAATGTGGCAGTGATGGCAGCACTGGAGGATTGCAATAAAATGGTCATGACAATGCCCACCAGCACCAAAAAGACTTGGGTACCAAAACTTTCATTTGACCATCGTGATAAATCCACTTGTTTGGCAAAGTCTGCCATCGCTGTTTGTAGTACATCAATGCCAATAAACAACAAACCAAACCCTGCTAGTGCCAAGCCCAACAGCGCTACTTTATTTTTGCCCAATAGTTTCATCATAGCTCCCACCCCCATCATGGGTAGAGCCACGCTACTGATAGAAAATTTAAGACCAAGTAGCGCCACCATCCAGCCTGTACTGGTTGTGCCAATATTGGCACCAATAATCACGCCAATGGCTTGCACAAATGTTAATACCCCAGCACTGACAAAACCAATCGTTGCCAAGGTAGTGGCGGTTGAGGACTGGACAATGAGTGTAAAGCCAATCCCTGACATCATCGCCTTAAAAGGCGATCCTGTAAATCGCCCAAGCCATTGGCGCAAGCTTTCACCCGCCATCGCCTTAAGACTATCTGTCATCAGCGACATACCCAGCAAAAACATACCAATACCGCCAATGAGCTGCACTGTTACTTGTAGCATTACTATTCCGTTTATCTATTCATTATAAACTCAAAATCATACCCACTTTTATCTACTTGCGCAACCTATGTTTTTTTGTGCATTCTTACCCAATACAATTAAGCTTCGCTGGCTTCCACTCTATATTTAATGTAGAGCAATCCCATTTTAGGACAATTTTACACCCCAACAGCATCCCTACCTTGACACCACCCCTTATTTTTAAGATAATTTTTGCCAGTGTTAATTTGGATTAATCAGACTTAGGCTTTATTATGAAAAAATTAATAGTATTTACCCTTACCACCGTCATAACCCAGCAAGTATTAGCAGAAAATTGGGTGCAAGTCGCTGAAAACACTGGTGGTACGGGCTACATTGATTTTGATAGCGTCCAAAAAGAGCATTTGAGTGATGGGACGCCTGTGACAACAGGATGGTTTTGGATTAAATACAAATCCGTGCAGGATTTGGACGATAACGACAAACAATGGTCAAACAAAATCTTTATTTATTTTGACTGCGCTGCTCGCAAATGGATTGGCGAACACATCATTGTTTACGACAAGCAGGGCGAAGTACTAACCAGTGATTATAACACATCATTCGATCGCCGCTCCTCTGCCAACTGGAATGAAATTGCTCTAGGCACTACTGGGGGAGCCATGCTTAATGCCGTCTGCGCCAACACCAACTAATCCACCCTTCCCCTGCCCATCTGTCATCAGGTGGGCGTTTTGATTTTCACCCCACACACTTTCATCAACAGTCACCCCCAAATATAGGCTCTGCCATCCCACACCAAATTACACACCACCCTCTTTTATTTTGAGCGTACAGCCCACCTCTTTTGCAATTGCTAGCACAATACTTTTCCACAAAACCTGTGGAAAACTATGTGGAAAAGTCTTAATAATGGCAAATTAATATAGAAAATTCAAGGACTTTTACCAGTTTGATTATTTTTTGTACAGATTATTTTTTAAAATTAATTACTTAAAAATCAATTACTTAAAAATTTATATCTTTTATATAAGCAATCAAGAATCAGAAAATTACACCATATATGCTCTAAAAATTATTTTTCTAAAAAACTGTGGATAAGTTTTATATTTTTAGCAAAAGTCATTAATCTTTTGAGATATTTAATGAAATATTTATAAAAAAACTATTTAATAAAAATAGTTATATTTGTGAAACATTGCCTTTTGAATCACGAAAATATTTTATAAATAATTAAATATACTTATAATAAATATTATTAATAGAAACACCTCCCCTATGATTCATACCTAGCAAAAGCAGTATTCATCTAGCTTTTAGAACTTTTCCCCAAAACCTGTGGATAACTTTGTGGAAAAGTCAAAAAAATATCAATTTTATCCTGATAATTCAAAGCAGTTAATGAGATTGCTCAAATTTTGTACAGATGCTTATTAAAAAATAAATCTTTATTTATCAATATATTATAAAATTTCATAGCTTAAATATTGACATTTTATGACAGTATTGCTCCATTTATTTTTAACCTAAGATGTTTCACAAAAAAATATAAAAAAAATTGTGGATAACTATTTCTTTACTTTCTTATGATACAACCAGTCATAAAAACACTTACATACCAACTGCCACAATTGCATTTCGCCAAACACAAAAGCTATGATATAATGACACATTGGTCTTTTAAATTTAGTTGATACTTAGGGTAGTGACGTGGACGAAGATAAAGAAAAAGCACTCAAAGCCGCGCTTGCGCAAATTGAAAAAAACTTTGGCAAAAATGCCATTATGCACTTAGGTGATGAATCCGCTGCTGTTGATGTTGATGTGATTCCCACTGGCTCTTTAGGGCTTGATATTGCCTTGGGCATTGGTGGCTTACCCAAAGGACGCATTATTGAAATTTTTGGTCCTGAAAGCTCTGGCAAAACCACTCTAACCCTACAAGCCATCGCCGAATGCCAAAAACAAGGTGGTAAATGCGCCTTTATTGACGCAGAACACGCACTTGACCCTATTTATGCGCGCAAATTAGGCGTGAATATTGACGACTTATTGGTATCGCAGCCTGACAATGGTGAGCAAGCATTAGAAATTGTAGATATGCTTGTGCGTTCAGGGGCAATTGACATGATTGTGGTGGACTCTGTTGCTGCCTTAACCCCCAAAGCAGAAATTGAAGGCGAAATGGGTGACAGTCACATGGGTTTGCAAGCGCGCCTCATGAGTCAGGCATTGCGCAAAATCACAGGCAACGCCAAACGCTCCAATTGTATGGTTGTATTCATTAACCAAATTCGTATGAAAATTGGGGTGATGTTTGGCTCTCCTGAAACCACCACAGGGGGGAATGCCTTGAAATTTTATGCCTCGGTACGCCTAGACATTCGCCGTATTGGCTCGGTCAAAGAGGGCGAAAACATTCTTGGTTCAGAAACACGCGTCAAAGTCATCAAAAATAAAATGGCACCCCCATTTCGCCAAACTGAATTTCAAATTATGTATGGCGAAGGCATTAATCGTCTAGGCGAAATCATTGATTTGGGCGTAGATATTGATGTTATCAAAAAATCAGGTGCTTGGTACAGTTATGGCGATAAAAAAATCGGGCAGGGCAAAGCCAAAGCAGCGGATTTCCTAAAAGAAAATCCTGACATCACCGCAACCATTGAGGCACAAATCAAAGAGTCTAAAATCACCAAGATTTCCACCTCACAACCTGATGACAGTGACCCACCTGAATACATCGATGGCATGGAAGATGCCTAATTTATGGCTCATACCATCAAAACATTAGATGAGATTTTGGCAGAAATGAACACCGTTTCTGCCAACACCTCCGCAGCAGCCACTGACATACCCACAAATAATCACGCACCAACAACTCCCATCACTCACCATCACTCAAAAAACCCACCTTCAAAACAATCTAGTAAAGCAGGTGCCAAAAAAAACATCAGCCACTCATCTGAAAACACCGCACTACTCAAAACATTTACCACCACTCAACTACCCTCTCAGCTGACGCAAACTGCCACCGAGTCTGTGTATGACAACATGGACAAAAAGACACGTTATTTGCGTTGGCTGGCATTTTATTATTTGTCGCGCCAAGAATTATCACAAACGCAATTACGTCAAAAGCTCTTAGACAAAGGGTGTGACCCACACAGTGTCGCCGCGCTCATAGCGGAGTTTGCCCAAAAAGGCTATCAAAGTGATGAGCGCTTTGCTCATACACTCATTCGTGAGGCAGTACGCAAAAATCGTGGCAAGCGCCATATTTTACAACATCTATATCAAGCAGGGATTGATTTGGAAACCTTAGGCTCACTAGATGAGCTGATTGCTCAAGCAGGGGGAAGTTTGACAGATGATACCTTATTGTCTGCTGAGGATGCTGGTACTGGAAAAATCAATTGGTTGGCACTGGCAGTGCAAGCGCGCACCAAAAAATATGGTAATACTTTGCCCAAAGACCTTAAAGAAAAAGCGCGACAATTACGTTTTTTGCAATATCGTGGCTTTGAGATGGATATCTGTTTTGAGGCACTGACCTATTGTTTAGAAGATTTAGAAAATTAAGCTTACCCATGCAATACCCATCATTTGGGAACTACAAAAAATCCCCAACTCTGCACTCAAGCTTACATTGCAAACTAGCCATTATTTGATTATCATAGTATCATTGAACCCAAACTTCTATAAATAAAAGTCAAAACTATAGTTTTTCAAGTAAATATTTTTTAGCAATATCTTGGGCATCCTGACATGTCGTATTTGCCATTAAGCCTAAGAAAAATCGCAGAAGTTTCAAGGAAAATGGCATGGTTGATATTGAAATATCAATAAGCAATTTGACAATGAAAGTGAAGAGTTAGCCCCGCTTTTTAACAAACAGGTAATGCAAAAATGCTATTTTTTTCTAAACCATTGCTAAATTGTAATGAGTGTTTGAAATATCAGGATGTCCTTATATACCTTTAAAAAATAATAGTGTATTTTAAAAAACTTGGTATGATTTCACCAAAAAAACACCACAAAACCAACTCAAAAAACTATTACTAAAAAATCTGCTTGCAAAACTTTTTGGAATAAATTAAGATACACCCAACACCAATAGGCACGCCATTATGAATACTACTAACCTCATCACCTTTGTCACCGTCATGCAAACAGGCAGTATTTCAGGGGCTGCCGAAAAGCTATTTATCACCCAACCTGCCGTCAGTAAACGCATCAAAAACTTAGAAGACGAATTTAATATTACCTTATTTGATACCATTGGTCGGGGCATTATTCCCACAGAATCAGCACATCAACTTTTGCCCCATGCCAAGCGCTGGCTAGACGATTATGAAACCTGCAAAGCAACCTTGCAACACAATCAAGAGGTAGCCACAGGGCGACTTGTGATTGGTACCAGTCATCATATTGGACTGCATCACCTGCCAGCAGTACTCAAGCGTTTTGCCCAAACCTATCCTGCAGTACAGCTAGAGGTGCATTTTGTAGATTCTGAAGAAGCCCATCGCGCTGTTTTGGAGGGTGATGTGGCATTGGCATTTTTGACGCTACCACCTATTTTTGATAGACGCTTAAGCTACCACACACTTTGGAGTGACCCTTTGTATTTTGTGACAGGTGCGCTTAGCCCTTTGGCACAAAAAGTCAATGTCACCTTATCACAACTGGCGCACCACCCCGCCATCTTACCATCTGCCAACACCTTTACCAGTCAAATTACTTTGGCTGAATTTGCCAAACACAACCTGCGTCCATACGCCACCATGAGCACCAACCCACTTGAATCCATTCGTATGCTGGTTTCTGTGGGGCTAGGTTGGTCAGTTTTGCCACAAACATTGATTAATCAAGACTTGGTCAAAATTGATATGGCAGACAGCATTGAATTGCAGCGCCATCTAGGCATTGTTACCAATCCTGCCTTGACACGCTCTGCCAGCGCTCAAGCCCTTATTGATATGCTAGCAGTTGACAAAACACATAACTTCGCCTAATTGAGAGTAGTCCATATTCATCATGTTGCGCTACCAAGATGTATCCATGCAGTGATGTCTAAGAACCTGTTCACAATTAATTGTACTTTCATGTCTTTGTAGAATATTGCATTAAAAATGCTTGCTTTTTTATCAAAAATGGCTAAATCATGCTTTGGATCACACACTTACCCAAAAGAGCAATCGTCAATAGACCGTCTAAAAAAGTAGGTGTTTTGATGTTGTGTTTGGTAACAATGGTTGTAAACTCTTTAAAATTTTGCTAATTGTTTTAGGGTTGCTTTAAGCAACGTTTGTGTATCTAGCCCATCTCCTAAATCAGCTTTGGCGTGCTTAATGGCTTGTTGCGCCTCTTTGTCTTTATAACCAAGACTTATCAGCGCCCCTTCTACCTCTGCCAAAATCGCCATATCGTTACCTACCTTTGGCGCATCCACTCTATCAAACAAAGGTGCATCAGAGGCAAATTCCTCTAGCTTTCCTTTTAGTTCAATTAATAGACGTTGAGCGGTTTTTTTGCCCACCCCTGGAATGCGTGTCAATGTCGCCTCATCACCCGTTTCAATACATTCACACAGTTTGGCAGCTGTCATTGAAGATAACATTGCCAGCGCCATTTTTGCGCCAACACCATTGATTTTGATTAATTTACGAAACGCATCACGGTCATTTTTTTCTACAAATCCATACAGCGAATGCGCATCTTCTCGCACCATCATATGCGTCCATAAGGACACCTGATCTCCTAGTTGTAACTGACAAAACGATGACAATGGCAGCTCCACCTCATAGCCCACACCCCCTGCAGTCACCACACAAGCCACAGGCAGTTGTAACTGCTTAACTTCACCCAATATCATAGCAATCATATACTTTTCCTTAAAAGCAGCCAAAAACAAAAGCCAAACCACCCTCTGATTTGGCTTTGCTTGGCGTATTGACATTTTGTAGTTTAATTTGGCATGGACTTAACACATCGCTTTAAAATGAAAACCAACTGTTATTTTTTCAAAAGATGCTTGCCAATACCACCCTCACCCATAGTTTTTAAGCTTTTGTTATTAAAAAACAAAGATGATTGTTTATTTTTGATACACTTTAGTGTTATCAATACGCCCTAGCGTTATGGCAATTTATTTATAAAAATCCACCATTTTTTCCAAACTAATTGGGCGGATTTTGCTGGCATGACCTGCACTACCAAATGCCTCATAGCGCGCTTCACAAATGTCTTGCATGGCTTTCATTGATGCTGCCAAATATTTGCGCGGGTCAAATTCAGCAGGGTGTGCAGCCATAAACTGACGAATAGCACCTGTAGAGGCTAGACGTAAATCTGTATCAATATTTACCTTGCGCACCCCATGTTTAATGGCTTCTACCAGCTGCTCAACAGGCACACCATAAGTTTCGCCAATTGCACCGCCGTTGTCATTAATCACTTTTAGCCATTCTTGTGGCACAGAGCTTGAGCCATGCATTACAAGATGAGTGTTGGGCAAGGCTGCGTGAATTTCTTTGATGCGCTCAATAGACAAAATATCATCAGTTGGTGGGCGAGTGAATTTATAAGCACCGTGTGAAGTACCTACCGCAATAGCAAGTGCATCCACATGGGTGTCAGCAACAAATTGGCGCGCCTCTTCAACAGATGTCAAAAGCTGACTGTGGTCAAGCACACCTTCTGCGCCCACACCATCTTCTTCACCTGCCATGCCTGTCTCTAGGCTGCCCAAACAACCAATCTCCCCCTCAACAGACACACCACAAGCGTGCGCCATTTTGACCACTTCGCGAGTCACACCCACATTGTATTCATAATCAGCAGGGGTTTTACCATCTTCTTTGAGCGAGCCATCCATCATCACCGAGCTAAAGCCAAGCTGAATTGAGCGCTGACATACCGCAGGACTTGTGCCGTGGTCTTGATGCATCACCACAGGAATGTGTGGCCACTCTTCAATGGCTGATAAAATCAAATGGCGCAAAAAAGGCGCGCCTGCGTATTTGCGTGCACCTGCCGATGCCTGTACAATGACAGGTGAATCTGTTTTGTCTGCTGCCATCATAATGGCGCGCATTTGCTCTAAGTTATTGACATTAAACGCAGGCACACCGTATGCATATTCACCTGCATGGTCAAGTAATTGACGTAATGAAATCAAAGCCATCTTTTTTGTCCTTTTTTAAGTAAACCCAAAATATCCTTAGCATTATACCAAATCCCAAGGCAACACTCCACCACAAAAACAAAAGCCCCAAATAATCCATTTGGGGCTTTTTGGTTACGATCAGTTAATATTGTTGGTCTTCGCCTGCTTTGGCTTCGGCACTGTCTGCATTTTGGGCAGGAGCTTCTGCTGAGTCATCCGAGCCTTGGGTTTCAGCGCCTTCGCTGGTCGCTTGCTCTTGTGAAGCGGTATCAGATGTTACCACTTCTTGCGCAGCAGTTTCAGCTTCTTTTGCCACCTGCTCTGTCGTTGGTTCGCTAGCTGCTGGCTCTGTTGTTTCTTGCTTTTTGTTGCAAGCCGCCAATGCCAACATAGCCACCACTGCCGCTACTACCCATATCTTTTTTTGTGTCATGCTAAGCTCCAAAAACTAAATCAATGTATTTTACCTTGTTCATCAGGCAATAACAAGCAGTATTCAATCAATACTGATAAATCACTTTATTTTTTGGACAAGGCAGCAATCGCAGGTAAGGTCTTGCCTTCCACAAATTCCAAAAATGCACCACCCCCTGTGGACAAATAATCCACACCGTGATTCACGCCATATTTATCAATAGCTGCCAAGGTATCACCACCGCCTGCAATGCTAAAGCCTTCGCTATCGCGCACCGCTTCTGCCAAAATCTGCGTACCCATACCAAAACTATCCACCTCAAAGACACCCACAGGACCATTCCACAAGATGGTTTTGGCATTTTTGATGGCATCAGCAAACGTCTTGGCGCTATCCACGCTCACATCCAAAATCATCTCATTTGCACCAACATCACTCACGCTCTTAACTTGCGCTGCTGCTTTGGCTAATGAACCCAAAAAGTCCTCAAAATCAATCTCATCTTTATTGGCAACCACCACCTCCGTTGGCAATAAAATATTAGTCTTTTGCATGATTGCTTTGGCAGTTTCTACCAAATCAGGCTCATACAAAGACGCACCCACAGACACCCCAGTCGCTGCCAAAAAGGTATTGGCAATGCCTCCACCCACAATAATATCATCACAAATCTCTGCCAAAGAATTTAATACATCCAATTTGGTGGATACTTTTGAGCCGCCCACAATTGCCAAAACAGGCTTAGCAGGTGCGTGTAGCGCGCGTGATAATGCGGTTAGTTCTGCCATCAAAAGATTGCCTGCGCACACAGGTTTGCCTGCTTGCTTGGCAGCACGAATCACACTTTCTGTTGAGGCTTGAGCTCTGTGTGCCGTACCAAATGCATCCATCACAAACACATCACACAAGCTAGCATATCGCTCACCCAAAGCCTCATCATTGGCTTTTTCGCCTTGATTAAAACGCACATTTTCTAGCACCAAAACCTCACCAGCTTTGACATTAACATCACCCGTTAGATACTCATCACTAAAATGTACAGGCACAGTTAATTTTTCTGCCAAATAAGCGGCTACTGGTTTTAGGGAATATTTTTCTTCCACCACGCCTTCGCTAGGACGACCCAAATGCGAACAAACAATCACGCCAGCGCCCTTTGCCAAAGCTGTTTCAATCGTAGGTAATGCTGCCACAATACGCAAATCACTTGCCACCTTACCATCTTTGATTGGTACATTTAAATCTTCACGAATTAAAACAGTTTTTCCTTTTAAATCAATATCTTGCATCGCAGTGATTTGCGCTATCATCTCACATTTCCTTTAAAAAAAATAAGTATCTTAGCTTATACCAAGATACATATTTTAGCATAATTTTGATAGGGATTAAATGATTGAAACCTTAAGCCTCCTTAAAACATCCCCTTTAGCAACAACTCAAATTAGCACCCCCAAACATACCCAAGACGCTTACCATGTTGCTAACACTTGTCGCCATGCTTGACAGCGCTCTTCTATCTGTCCAAGCTCTTTGGCAAGCACATCGCCACTTAATGCAATGTAGCGTATAGAAATGCCCATAAGATGCTGTTTTAGCTGATTGGCATTTTCTGCAGCAATACCGCCAATCACACACAAAGGTGTGCTCTGTAGCGCCTTGCTCAAATTTTGACGCTTAACATCATCAAAGACTGCAGGACGAGCTTCTTGCTTAGTTGCTGAATAAAACATCGCCCCCATTGCCACATAATCTGCACCCTCTGCCACTGCCTGCGCCACCAGCTCCACATCATCATGACAAGTGCGCCCAATAAGCGCCTGTTGTCCCAATTCAGATCGCGCCTGACGGATACTACCATCGCCCTGTCCCAAATGCACACCCACCCCCAAAGAGGCTGCAACACCGATACTATCATTCATTAGCACAGGTACTTTATGATGGGCTGCAAGCTCTTTAATGGCAACGCTTTGTTCGTATAATGCATCACCGCTTAATCCCTTGCGGCGAATTTGTAACAAAGAAACAATGCCGCTGCCTAGCGCCACATCCAGTTTGTCTAGCAAGGTTGATAATGGTTCTTGACTGGTTAATAAATACAGCTTTGGCGTTTGCATAATCCTTCCAATAAAAATAAAAAGCCCATCTTACTAAAGATGGGCAAGCACCATTAAACGCTTGGCGATGTCACCAACTCACTTTAAAGAGCTTAAACAGCCATTGTTTGCTAACAATCAGCATGGCGCTTTGATTAGCCTAGTAACGATACGCCAAGCTACCCAAGATATTTTCGGCATCTTTCCAGCGCGTTTGTGAGGCATTAGCACCTAATAGTACTACGATGGCAGGACGACCATTGACATGCGTTTCCATGACCACGCAGTAACCTGCTTCACGAATAAATCCTGTTTTTGAAGCGCCAATAGGATAACCCCCTGAACGCACCAAAGAGCTAGTATTGGCAGCGCTATATGTACGCGACCCTAAGTTGTAGTTATTGATATAAAAATCATAACTACGCGCTGTAGAAAAATTGCGAATGGTTTGATAGCGTGGATTGTTGGCAACTTCTCTCATCATCTTGGCAAGATCATTGGCAGACGACACATTGCGTGGATCTAATCCTGATGAATCACTAAAGCGCGTTTGTGTCATACCCAAACTTTGCGCTTTTTGGTTCATCGCATCAACAAAGGCATAAAACCCACCAGGATAATGACTTGCCAAAGTTTTTGCCGCAGGGTTTTCTGATTTCATCAGCATCATCAGCATAAATTCGCTACGACTTAATCTATCTCCTGCCTTTAGACGCGTACTGGCTTGCTTGGCACCGCGCAAATCTTCTGATGAAATGGTCAGCTCTTCGCGCATATCCTGTCCAGCATCTAGCACTACCATTGCTGTCATCACTTTGGTAATAGAAGCAATCGAACGTCTGGCATCAACGTTTTTTTCATAGATAGGCTGACCTGTTTGCATATCATACACAAGTACAGCAGCTGAATTGGTAGTGACAGCCAAACGATCAAAGCTGTTATTATTGTTACTATTATTATTGTTACTATAGGTATTGTATGTTGACTGGGAATACTGGGTGTAGTCATTATAAGGCTGTACCGACCCTTGATAGGCTGGCTGACTACTATAAGTGGTGGTTACTGGCTGCTGATATCCTACTGGCTGATTGGTGATTGCCGCTTGGGTGGTGTGAGTAGGTGTTGTGCGGATATTGGTTGTCACTTGCACCTGTTGCATATTTTCAGAGCCACCCTTACCAATCATAATGACTTTTTGTTGGCTACTGTCTCTAATAAAAGCCTGTGCTTGAGTACCAATACTGCCCGCTGTAATCATTGCCATCACAGCACTCAAATATGCAAGACGCTTCATAGTTGCTCCAAAACTCATCTTACCCACCCTATTTGTGACACAGGTGGCTATACATCCACTATCAATAACTTTGGGCTATTGTTGTGGCTATTAATCAAAAAAATAAATTAAATCAAAGGCTATTTTGCCCACATCTTCTTATTTTAGCACAAAAATAGCCACATCTAATATCTTTTATCCCAAAAAATCGCCCCATTATCCACAAATCATACTTTTGCACAAGCCTGCAAGCTTTTGGTAAGAACAAGCAATCTTAGCGTAACGTACATCTGTATTTTATCAACATCAACATTTATTTGTATAATTGTTCAAGATTGGGTATGATAGTGCCGTTGATTATCATGATACTTACCAGATGTATTGTTTGTGATGTCAAATCAATTTGCTTATATTTGGGTTGGGGGAGAAAATGGGCATCAAGCTTTTGGTTGCTGATGATCATGATTTGGTGCGCGCAGGCATTGTGCGTATGCTGTCTGATGATACAGAGATTGAGGTGATTGGCGAGGCTGCTTGCGGCGAAAGCGTCATCAATCAAGCGCGTCAATTACGTCCTGATATTGTCTTGCTAGATGTCAATATGCCCAATACCAATGGTATTGACGCCACCAAAAAACTCAAGCAATTAACACCCTCACCCAAAATCTTAGCGCTCTCTAGCCTAAGTAGCGAACCCTATCCTTCTATGCTTATCAAAGCAGGTGTCAGTGGTTATATCACCAAAGGCACCGCCCTAGATGAAATGATTAAAGCCATCAAAAAAGTGTATGAAGGTGGACGTTATTTTAGCGCTGATGTTGCCGAACAATTGGCGCAAAGCCTACTGACAGACAGCAGTAGTCCTTTTGATGCCCTAAGTGAGCGAGAGCGCCAAGTTGCCTTGATGGTGGTCAACTGCCAAAGCATTCAAGAAATTGCCGACAAACTATTTGTCAGCACAAAAACCGTCAATACCTACCGCTATCGTATTTTTGAAAAGTTGGGTGTGGACAGTGATGTCAAGCTCACCCATCTTGCCATTCGTCATGGACTAATACAACCTTAATCTTGCGCTTTGTCTTTTTTGGTAAATTTCTTTATAATAAGCTACCAAAACAGGTTGATAACTCATCATGCACCCATAAACCATTCAGCTTTGGTTAAAATACCATATTACTTGAACCAGTTGCAAGCTCAAAGCTGATATTTGATTCTCTACAAAGATGATCGCTGGGCATCATCTATAGTATTTTTAAGTTTGTTATTGAAAATCAAGGGTATATTGCATTTTAAATGCAGCTTTGAGCCATCAACGCACCCTCAATTCGCTTTTGCATTTCATCTTAAAAAACCAATAAGCCATGTCCAATAACCACACTCGCCCCACCACCAATCATGACATTCCCACCAAAGTGGTGCGCCGCCTATGGTTTCGTAGTGCCAATGTCACTCAAGAAACATTGATGCCTACAGATAAAGGGCGACAAATTGGCTTGATTTATGCGCTATATCGGGTATTTATTGCCATCTTTTTGGCATCCAATAGCTATGTCTGGCAAAGGCTACAATCACTTAAGATTTTAGAAGAATCTCAAATCCATACCATCTTACCTGCTACTTTTGAGCAGGCAATTTTAGGGGCATACATTCCCCTAAGCATTCTAATGCTATGGTTATTACGCACCTATAAGCGCCATCTGCGCCTACAGCTGATGGCAGGATTTTTATTAGACATCGCCATTTTAACGCTGTTTTTGTATGGCGACTATGCCAAAGACTTGCAAATTTCTTTGTTGTATATGGTGGTGGTGGCAGCCAGTTTTATGTTATTGCGCCTACGTCATGCTGCCATCATTGCCTTTAGCGCCATTTTGTCATTGGTATTTCAGCAAGTGTATTATGCCACCAAAAGCACCCAAGCGTTTTTGACGCTATCAGATGCCACATTGCTATCACTTAGCTTAATTGCTGTGGGTTTTTTGAGCTGGTCAATTAGCCAACGTCTAGCCACCGCCGAAAGCGCCATTCAGCACAATACTGAAGAAATTCACCGCCTAAACGCCATCAATGAAGAAGTCATCAAAAATATGGTGAATGGTGTTATTGTGATTGGTTTGGCAGGACGTGTCCTTGTCATCAATAATGCCGCCAGTGTTTTTTTGCGCCTATCTTACCATGATACCAATGCCAATAATATGGAGCGCGGCTTTGAGCTTGAGCGCATCCTAACCTCAAAATATCCCAAATTTGCCTCTTGGTATCGCTATTCCAACGATGGTGACACTTATTTACTAGAGCTACCACAAAGTAATGACAGCCGTATTGACAAGGTGCGCATCACAAAAACCATTCTGCCTGAACACGGGCAACTCCTCATCTTAGAAGATGTGAGCAGAGAGCAGCACCACGCCCAACAGTTGAAATTAGCCAGTCTTGGGCAATTAACCGCCAGCATCGCCCATGAAATCAGAAATCCCTTGGGCGCTATCAGTCAAGCCAGTCAAATTCTCATGGAAGACGCCGATGACATCAATGGCGAATTGTATGAAATGATTTTTAATCAGACCAAGCGTGTCAATCGCATCATTGAAGATATCATCCAACTCTCACGCCAAGAGCCTCCAAAACAAGAAGTGCTAGACCTCAAAGAGTGGCTTCCTGATTTTTTGACACAACACTACCCCAATCAATCTATTGCCACAAGCTTTAGCAAAGACACTAGCATCATTTTTGATCCCAGTCATCTAGAGCAAATTTTGCTCAATCTGATTAACAACGCCCTAAGACATACCAAAAGCATTGATGCCACGCCTGATGTACACATCCAAATAGACAGCACCGAACAAGACGTACTCATCAATGTTTTGGATAATGGCGATGGGGTTTCTAGTACAGATTTGGCACATCTGTTCAATCCATTTTTCACCAAGAGTATTGGTGGTACAGGACTAGGCTTATATCTTTCTCAAGCCTTTAGCGAAGCCAACAACTCCAGACTTATTTATCTGCCCGATCAGCAAAAAACGTGCTTTCGCCTGATTACCACCAGTGCCAAGCACCATCCGCTCACCCACTTATAGGGTGGTCAATCATTATAGGGTGGTCAATCAGTCCAAGACAGCGCACCAACTTGCCGCACCCATCTCTTTATGCTAGCCGTCATGGTGGCTTGTTTGGATTTTTGTCTAGACATTTATGCCTAAAAGTGTCAAAAATTGTCACTTGATACTATCATCTTGGGAGAATATCGGTTAAAATACGCCGATAAACGGTTAATCCTGCTTTTATTGATAGTTGAGTGATATTAATGTCCACAAAGCCTACCGCCCTGATTGTTGATGATGAAGCTGACTTGTGTCGTCTTATGCAAATTACCCTAACCAAGATGGGTATTGTCAGCGATGTTGCTTATACATTAGGCGCTGCCTTTGAGCTGTTTGATGAAAATACCTATGATTTTTGCTTGACAGATTTGGCACTGCCTGATGGTTCAGGATTGGATTTGGTCAAAAAAGTCGTTGCTTCAGGCAAGCACACTCCTATTGCCGTCATTACTGCGCACGGCACATTAGATTTGGCGATTGAAGCGCTTAAAATGGGGGCATTTGACTTTGTTAATAAGCCCTTGGAATTAACACGCCTGCGTCAACTGGTAGAAAACGCCCTTAAAATCACCCCAGAACCCAAAGACGAAACCACAACTCATGCCAGTGTGCCACCTGTACCCTCAAAAGAAGATGAGCAACTGTCCATACGCCTCATTGGTACCTCCGAGCCTATGGTGGAACTACGTGCCACCATCAAAAAACTGGCTCGCTCGCAAGCCCCTGTCTTTTTGTCAGGTGCATCAGGAACAGGTAAAGAAGTGGTGGCGCGTCTTATTCACGACTTAAGCCCTCGCCGCGAAGGCAGCTTTGTCCCTGTCAATTGCGGCGCCATTCCTTCTGAACTGATGGAATCAGAATTTTTTGGGCACAAAAAAGGCAGCTTTACAGGAGCAACTACTGATAAAATCGGTCTTTTTCAGCAAGCTCACGGCGGTACATTGTTTTTGGATGAAGTTGCGGATTTACCGCTTGCCATGCAGGTGAAGCTTTTGCGCGCGATTCAGGAAAAAACCGTACGCGCCATTGGTGATACCAAAGAAGTGCCTGTAGATGTGCGTATTTTATCTGCTACCCACAAAGACCTAAACAAACTGGTGCAAACAGGCGCTTTTCGCCAAGATTTATTTTATCGCATCAATGTTATTATGGTGAAACTGCCCACGCTCAATGAGCGTCGCGGTGACATCGGCACGCTTGCCAACCATTTCTTGCAGCTGATTGCCAATGATTGGCAAATCACCACCCCCACCCTTTCTGCTGATGCCCTGCAAGCTTTGCAAACTCATGACTTTAAAGGTAATGTGCGTGAACTACGCAACTTGCTTGAACGCGCTGTCACCATGGCAGAAAGCGATGAAATTGGGGCGCAACACTTATTTGATGGGCAATTTATCAATCAGCTAGAGCCTGACGATTCACAAAGTTATCAGCACAACACCCAATATGCGCTTGGCATGGGTGCAGCCAATGTTCACACCTCCATCAAAGTTGCCACCAACTACGACTTAGGCAAGCAAATGCCATTTGCCAGCGATCTTTCTTTGGAAGCATCTGATGAGCCTATCATCACACTAATGCCTGATATCAGCGCCACAGCCAATACAGCCACACCAAGCGATTCTGCACCCACCCTGCCCAGTGAGGGCTTGGAGGCGTTTTTGCAAACCCAAGAAAAAAATCTTATTATTGCTGCCTTAGCGCAGTCTGGTGGCAACAAAACTCAAGCCGCCAAACTACTTGGAATGAGCTTTCGCTCCTTGCGTTATCGCATGAAAAAACTAGAAATTGATACCGATGGTGATGACGAAGGGGATATGGAGCTTTAGGGCGCACCCCCCAAAGTTTATAGCGCTAATACCACGAGTTTATCATATACAACCCATCTTTAAAAAAAAAGGACTCAACGTCCTTTTTTATTTTGTATCATCAAGGAATAACAGGTACAAGCTCAAGCCCTGTTGTTTCAGGCAGTCCGCATAGGATATTCATATTTTGCACCGCTTGTCCTGCTGCGCCTTTGACCAGATTGTCCTGCACCACAAGAATCGTGAGCATATCGCCGTCTTGATGGATGGCAATGCGTAGTTTGTTGGAGGCACGCACCGAGCGAGTATCGGGTAGCACGCCTTTTGGCAACACATCCACAAAATATTCATCTGCATAACACGCCTCAAACACACTTTGCCAATCCTGCGCCTCGCCTGCCTCAGACAATGGCACATGAATGGTGCTAAACATCCCACGAATCATCGGCACCAAATGCGGTACAAAGCGTAGCTTGTGTGGGAATTTGGCGGACAAAACCTCATTCACCCCTTGGGCAATCTCAGGGCTATGACGATGTCCTGCCACACCATATGCGCTAAAGTTATCCGCCGTTTCAGCATAGCTGATACCCAGCTTGCCTTGACGACCAGCACCCGAGATACCTGATTTGGCATCGATGATGATACGCCCATCGACTAGGCTTATCCCTGCTTGATTCTCCGCATCAATCACAGGCTTAAGCCCCAAAATCGCCGTCGTCGGATAACAACCGGGATTGGCAATCACAGATGCAGTTGCAATCTTATCACGGCTCACTTCAGGCAAGCCATAGACGCTGTCTTTGAGCACATCTGTGCAAGTATGCGCCATGCCATACCACTGCTCAAAGTCATCAAGCGACTGCAAGCGAAAATCTGCGCCCAAATCAATCACCTTCACGCCCTTTGCCACCAGTGCAGGCGTATGCGCCATCGCCACGCCATGCGGTGTCGCAAAAAACACCACATCACAGCCGTCTGCCATCTGCGCCATCGTCTCATCGGTCATATCGCTAAATGCCACATCGCACACGCCACGCAGACTTGGGAAAATCTCACTCACCGCCTTACCCGCTTCACTACGAGAAGTCAAAAACTTCACCGCCACAGACGGATGACGGCTCAAAATACGCAGCAGCTCAACCCCTGTATAGCCCGTACCACCGACGATACCGACACGGATTTTCTCATTCATAGTCATCTCTACTACCCTTATTATCACAGCCTATAAACCCATCCATATTAGCCCAAAGACACCCAAAATGCAATGATATTCATGATGCCAAGCCAGCAAATCCATCGCTGCATTCATG
>JBHBMT010000100.1:0-9514 GCA_041773075.1 Moraxella sp. | reverse complement strand
TTTTATCTATATTTTCATTCAAATTAAAACACCAACAAATTCTAAGAATTTTGACTAAAAAAAACTAAAGCTATCCGCTCGTAGATAGTAAGTGTCTACAGCCAGTGAGTATAAAAATGATAAGTAAATAATATGCATTTCACAATGGATAAGTTTGCCTGCTGATATGATATTTTGATATTAAAGTACACTTGTACAATAATGGCTGGATGTCAATAAAAAGGATTTTAGCCATATGACAAAGCGATATGAATATAAATATTGGGTAAATTTCAACTTGGCAAGATGGCTTATTTTCATATATTACTATAACCACTCTTTTTTTTGTAACTATATGAAATAAAACAATATTTTTAAAATTTTTTTATTGAGTTAGGGGTGTGTATTATTGGGAGGGGCATTGATATTATGAGTGTGATTGTGATGAAATCTGCCCAAAGTGACAAAAGTATTTTTATTTAATATAAAACTATGATAAGATGATAGTATAAGAAAAGCAGGGTATGCTTTTTTTATACTATCATTTGAGTTTTTTTGTATGTATTTGAGCCCATGATTTAGGAGCATAAAATGAGTCAGGTAGATTTAAGTGGCTTTAGTGTAGAACAATTGGTCGCCCTTGAAAAAAACGCAAAATCATTGATCAAGCAGCGTCAGCGTGAAGAAGTTAAAAAAGCCTATCTACAATTCCAAGAAATCGCCAAATCGCTTGGTGTGAGTGTAGAAGACATTCTAAAAGAAGGTAAGACAGTAAAAAACAAGCGTCCAATCAAATATCAAGATCCAAATAACGCTGAGCAAGGATGGTCTGGGCAAGGACGTAAGCCACGTTGGTTAGAAGAAGCATTGAGCAAGGGCAAAAAATTAGAAGATTTTTTGGTTAAGTAAATTCAATCTATAGGCAATTTTGTCAATAGTGGATATAGAGTATGCGGGTATTGATAAGCTTATGAAAGCTCATATTGCGCTTAATATCCAACCATAAACCAAACTAGCCACTAACCAAAAAAAGATGTGGCAAAGCATCAGTTGGTGGTCGTTGCCATAAAACACCGATATGTCATCATATCGGTGTTTGTTATTGTTTCAGAACATTTTGACGGATAGGATAATATCAGCTAAAATGTTTGTTTTATCATTATCACATAAACACATGACAAAAAAACACTCCCCAACTGGACGATATTGGCTAATAGGTGTCATAGCATTGTTGGTACTGCTGGTATTTTTGCTAGTACAGATGCCTGTTGCTTGGCTATTGGGTATGCAAGCCGAGCAGGGGAGATTTCGTTTGTTGAGTGCGACAGGTAACTTGATTTCTGGTACGGGTGTATGGGAGTTTCGCAGTCAAAACAATGAGAATCAAACAAGGTTCTTGAGAGGGCAGGTGCAGTGGCAGTTGAGTTTGTCGGGTTTATTAACTACCAAGCCGTACGCAGTCACAGTCTCCCAAGGTGATAGTCAGCTGTCAGGGCAAGCAAGTTTTGATGGTCGCTTGGTTCGGTTATATCAGTGGTCTGGCAAAATTGCACCTGACAGCTTGAAAGCGGCAGTGGGACTGTCGGTGGATCAGCCTGTGGTCGTTCATGAATTATCAGGGGTGATGGCGGCAACACCTGAGCTGACAGGGCGTGCCACACTTGATGCTGCCCAAATTACCTACCATGTGGCAGGATTGACAGGAGGGGTTAAGATGCCTGCATTGACTGCGCAGATGAGTGCGATGCCAGAGGCTCAAGGGACGCAAATACAGGTTAGCTCACCAGCAGGTACGGTTGCGCAGATAGCGTGGGGGGCGAACCAAATACATATTGGCATCACCTATCGCTTAATTAAAGAAATGACAGGCGTATCCATCCCAATAACAGATGATGATACGGTGGTCATGGAGATGGTGCGTTAATGAAATGGTTGGCTGATGGCGTACTGATAAAGCGGCTAAGCAACAGTATGATACCTATCATGACTGTAGTGGCATTGCTTGGGTGTTTGTGGTGGGTGTCAGCATGGGTATGGCTTGTGATGTCGCCTCCTAGTTTCCCAAAGCTTGAAGCGGTTGCATCATCAACACAGACACCATCGTATGAGCGCTATCATTTTTTTACAACACCAACCCAAACAACCACCACCATAGAGGGAGTGAGTCTGCTTGGAACTCTACCAGCACAACCCAACAAAAATAGTCGTGCGCTACTTTTGATAGAGGGCGCGCCAACAATGCTAACTGTGGGTGATAAGGTGGGTGCGACAGAATTTGTGTTATCTGCGGTGGGGATGCACGAAGTTAAGCTAAGTGATGGCACTGGCGCACTAGCAACAATTAGTATGACGACAGCACCATTATCCACAGAACCTCCATCAAGCAATGAGTCAGGATTGATTGACAATCAAAGCTTGGCGCGATATGGCGTGGGCACACAGCCTTCTGCACCCACTCCTCAAGCCACGCCTATGCAGGCAACAGAACAGCCTGCCCAAGAGCAGGCGACAGCAATGACAACAGCACCAATGGTAGGTGAGACTGGCACAACAGAGACTACCACCATGCTAAATGATATGGGGTTGTTGGTGTCAGAAGGCGGGTATCAGGTAACTAGCAATGCCCCACCTAAATTTATAGAGGAGTTGGGGTTGATGGCAGGTGATAAGCTCATCTCTATTAATGGACAGCCCTTGGGTACTAATCCTGCTGCCGATGCTCGTTTGTTGTATGGCATGGGCTCTAATGTGCAGCTACAGGTAATGCGAGGTGACCAAGTGGTCACAATTGATACAAACTTTAAGTAAGATGATAGATATGATGATAAGCCCAAAGCTTGTACAAAGTATGCGTCAAGGTTTATTGGTAGCAAGCCTGTTGATGGTAAGCGCCCCAAGTGTTGTCTTTGCCAATACCACAAGCCAAACTCAAACATGGACGGTTAATCTTCAAGATGCAGACATCAAGGCATTTATCCAAGAAGTTGCCAGCATTACCAAACAAAACTTTATTATTGATCCACGTATCAACGGCACAGTCACCGTAGTGTCGCACCGCCCTTTAAGCAAAGATGAGCTGTATCAGCTGTTTTTGAGTGTGATGCAGGTGAATAATATTGCAGCAGTGGATACAGGGCTGACTGTCAAGCTTGTTCCTGATGCATCCGCGCGCCAAATAGGCGCCAAGGTGGATTTAGAAAATAAACTGACAGGCGAAACGCCTACCACCAGAGTTGTATATCTAAGCCGTAGCAATGCATCAGACATACTCACAGCAATACGCCCTTTGATGCCAGCAACAGCGCATGCTGCGGCTGTTGCTAGCAGTAATGCACTGGTTTTGTCAGATACTGCCAATAATTTAACACAATTAGAAGCGCTGATTAAACAGCTAGATAACCCCAATAATGAAACCATGCAAGTGGTGGGACTGCGCCATGTTGATGCCCAGCGCATGATGGATTTAATCACAGCGTTGACAGCAACAACTGGTAGCACTCCTGTACCAACCTCTACTCAAACCCCCACCAATGCTGAAAATGCCGCCATCGCAAGCAGCGCTCATCACGCCCTAAAAATTGTTGCAGATGGTGCTGCAGATCGTTTGATTATTCGGGGTAATCCTACGGCGGTCGCACAGCTTGTTAAGATGGTTAATGAGCTAGATACGCTGCCTGCTAAGCGCTTAAGTGGTATGCGTGTTTTTCGCTTAAAGTATGCCAGTGCTACTCATTTGGCAAGTATGTTAGATGGATTGCTGACCAATCAGTCTTTGACTGTGCAAGCGCCCACACCGAGAGTGGAAACCGCCTCTTTGGATGCTGCCACGACCACCAATACTGCCACTTCAGCTGCAACAAACACAACACGCAGTACAAACACAAACAACAGCACAGCGCGTCCTTTTAGTATTATTGCTGATGAGACGCAAAATGCCTTGGTGGTGAATGCCTCGCCTGAATTGATGCCTGAAATTGAAATGGCAATCAATGAGCTGGATACGCGCCGTGCACAGGTGCTGATACAGGCAGCGATTGTGGAGATTTCTGGTGATGATGCCAAGCAGTTGGGTGTGCAGTGGGCGCTAGGCAATGCCAATAGTGGCTATGGCGTGGTGAATTTTAATAATGTTGGGGTGTCTGCTACCACGTTGGCAAGCGCTGTTTTGGCGGGCACGAGTGGGGCAAGTGGGGCGGCTACTGCCATTGCAGGGGCGCTGTTAGGGCTTGGCGATAGTCGGGTGGATTCATCGGGAAATCGTCAGTTTTATGGGGCGATTTTGCAAGCATTGTCCACCACAACCAGCGCCAATCTGCTTTCTATGCCGTCAATTTTGACTTTGGATAATGAAAAGGCAAGCATTTTGGTGGGGCAAAACGTGCCTTTTGTGACGGGCAGCTATACTACGACTGCGGATTCTTCTACCAATCCTTTTCAGACCATTGAGCGCAAAGATGTGGGCATTCATCTAAACGTAGTACCCCATATTGGCGAAAATGGGACAGTGCGACTGGAGGTATCCCAAGAGGTGTCTTCGGTGGTGCCAAGCTCGGTAGGTAATGCAACTGGGATTGTGACCAATAAAAGCCTGATTAATACCACCATTTTGGCAGATAATGGACAGACCATTGCACTAGGGGGCTTAATGCGTGATAATAGCATAAAAAGCCAACAAAAAGTACCTGTCTTGGGCAATGTGCCTGTGATAGGACGTTTGTTTCGGTCTGATGACACCAGTAATGAAAAATCTAATTTGATTATCTTTTTGCAGCCAACCATTTTAAGAGATGGCGGCGCTGTGGCAGGCGTGACAGAATATCAGCACAATCAAATGCGTACCATGCAGCTTGTGATTGATGCCAATGGTACCATCAAAAAAGTGCCGTTGTCAGGACTGGGCGATGCAACACCAATAGAATATCAGATGGCACCTTTAAATCCTTTTGCGCCAACAGGTGTGGTAATAAGTCCTTAGTTTGGTTTTATTAAAAGCGGTGATAACCTGATATAGCAAAGCGATAAGAGCTTCACTTGGATACACATAACAATGAGTTAGGCGGCTTTAGGGTGTGGCGGTGGATTGATTTGCGTGAAAAATTTGGCTAAATCATTAGGGCATTTTGATGCCTTAACACTCATTACAATTTAGCACTCATTGAGAAAAAACATCGTGTTTTTGCCTTAAAACTGACTAACTCTTAAGCTTCATTGTCAAATTGCTTGTTGATATATTACTATCAGTGGTGTAATTTTTGCTGAAGCTTCTGCGATTTTTCTTAGGCTTAATGACAAATACAACAAGTCAGGATGCACTAGTCTTTTGAATGACAAACCCAAGCCAGTATTGATAAGGCTAAGCAACAAAAGATGATGGCTTATTTTTTGCCAAAAGTGCACCTAGGGCTTAATATTTAACAGTTTTTCTTTTAAAGCGTGTGAAATGTCAGCACGCCCTAATATTGGGAACAACATTATGACAATTACCAAAGCGGTGTTATTGGGTATGGCAGCAGTGGCATTGCTTGTGTTGCCTAGACGTTCAAGCCATGAGGCAGGTCAGTCAAAAAACAGTCATCACGCCAAAGACACCTCAAAAAAGACCAATCATAACACCACTCAAGACAGCGCTCCACCAAGCAGTACACCCTAAGAACTTGTTCGCAATGAATGGCACTTTCATGTTTTTATATGTTTCATTAAAAGTGCTTGCTTGTTTGTCAAAACTGGCTAACTCTTGTGATTTGATGTCAAAAATTTGCTTGATGGACTCACTATCAACTGTCAGTTTTTCTTGAAAGGCTGGCGATTTATCTTATTTTTTGCCTAAAAATTAATCATGAACAGGTTCTAAATATGCTGCCGTATTTGATTGATACTCACACCCATTTTGATGTTCCTGAATACGAGAGCCAACGTGAAGAATATGTGCGCCGTAGTAGTATGGCAGGGGTGTGCCATCTTGTGATGATTGGGTATCAGGCGATGTATTTTGAGCGCATGGTACAAGCCGCCAAAGCAGTCAATGCCATGTGTTTTGATGCCAAAGGGCAATCCATAGGGGTGCAGGCGCATCTGGCAATGGGGCTACATCCTTTGTACATCCAAGCGCATCATGAGCAGGACTTGGTGTATTTAGAATCCATGTTGGCTAAGCATTCTAATGTGGCGCTGGCGGAGATTGGCTTGGATACGTATTTGCCTGCACTCAAAGAAGCTGATATCTATGCCAAACAAAAGCGGTTTTTTGGTGAACAACTACAGTTAAGTAAAACATACCAGCTGCCAATTATTTTGCATATTCGCCGTGCCCATGCAGACGTGTTGGCAATACTAAAAGCACACAAATATCATGCGCACGCTCAAGGAGGGATTGCCCACAGCTTTAGCGGTGGAGAGCAAGAGGCACTTGCATTTGCTAAGCTTGGTTTTAAAATTGGTGTTACGGGACAAATCACCAACCCTAATGCCAAAAAGCTACAGCGTGCTATTCGTGCTGTGGTGGAGAAGGTGGGGCTATCTGCACTGGTGATTGAAACCGATTGTCCTGATATGATGCCAGTACCTTGCCAAGCACTAGGCTCGTTTAATGAGCCTGCAAACTTACCCTATGTCTTATCAGCACTTAGTGAGTTATTAGCGGTGGATAAACTGCGCCTAGCAGAGCAGCTTTGGCAAAACAGCAGTGAGGCATTGGCGGTAGATTGGCGCTATCCTAGAGTGTATTGATGTTTTACACACCTTAAGAAAACAGTGTTGAACGTTAAGTCATAAACGTTTTTGGTGAAAAATAAACTTGTGCCTTTTGTCGTTCATAAGCTTGCCAATAGTATTATATTGCCTTAAGTTTTTTGCCTAAAAGCAGGTGCTTGACTAAATTTTTTACTCAAATTGAAATGCCAGTATGCCTTAGTTAAATTGGGGTATGCTAAGTTGATGGCGGCGGTGTTTGGCGCTGAATTGACTCTAAAAAGCCAATCACATTATTAAGACTTACCAGCTTTTTTGTCAGTTGGCTTGCTAGTATTGGTATATTGGCGATGATTGTCGCCCAAAACAGAGGTGATTTATCCAAACTTTCATTCATTGACAGAGGCTCCACTTTTGATAAGTAGCAATGAGGTATGGTGCCAATGGGGTTGATTTTTGATATGAGGCTAGGGTGGCTATGTTTTGGATTGGCTTAAGATGGGGGAATTATGATGACTGATGAGCGCCGTTTTTTTGGGGTGCGTACCTTATATGGCGAGAATTTTTTGGCAAGTAAAGCTCATGTTTATATCATAGGCGTGGGGGGTGTGGGCTCATGGGTGGCAGAGGGCTTGGCGCGAACAGGCATTGGAAAAATAACATTGATTGATATGGATGTTTTGGTGGAATCCAATGTCAATCGTCAGTTGCCTGCTTTGACGCACACCTTTGGTGAAAGCAAAATTGCTGTGATGGGCGAGCGTCTGCAAGGCATCAATCCTTATATTGACATTGAGCTTGTAGATGAGTTTTTGAGTAATGACAATGTCGCACAACTGCTGCCTAGTCGTGATGAGGTGCGACAAAAATGGGCGCAAGATGAGCGCGTGATTGTGTTGGATTGTGTTGATGATATGAATGCCAAATTGGCAATTGCACTGCATTGTCGGTTTAATAAACTAAAGCTTATCGTATCAGGCGGGGCAGGTGGAAAAATTGACCCAACCTGTATCACGGTGGCAGATTTAAAAGACGTGTATCAAGACCCTTTGTTGGCACGATTGCGCAATAAATTGCGTGAAAAAGGCATTAACCGCGATTTAAAAGAAAAATTTTATATTAAATGTGTTTATTCCACCGAACCACCCAAAGTTGCCAAAGCGTGTCAAACAGGCTTGCATTGTGGGGGGTATGGCTCGGCGGTGGCGGTGACTTGTACCGTGGGTATGGTGATGGTGGCGGAATGTTGTCGCTTATTGATGCGCTCATAGGGGATGCTTGGTATACCATTGTACCTGACTTGGTAATAGGCTATTAATGGGCGGCTTATTGACCATCTATCCTAGTTTAAGAGTTGGAGAGTAACTATGTATCTACCCTCGATATTTCAAGAGCAAGATAGAGGTAAGCTGCTTGCCTTGATGCAAGCTTATCCATTGGCAACCCTGATAAGTACTGACAAGGGAGGGGTGGTGCAAGCAGATGTGTTGCCTTTTTGGGTATCGTATGACGCAGAGGATGTTGATGACGAGGTGTCACTTGATAAAGTGCGGTTATTAACACATATTGCGCGCGCCAATCCTTTGTGCGAGTATATTGATGGGCAGGAGGTGATGGTGCTGTTTTATGGGGAGAATGGCTATATTTCACCCAATTATTATCCTAGTAAATTCGTTCATCATCGCCATGTGCCCACATGGAATTATCAAGTGGTGCAGGTGCGTGGACGTGTACAAGTATTTGAAGATAGCAAGTCTTTGATGGCGCTATTAGGTCACTTGACCAATATGCACGAGGCAACACAAGAAACCCCGTGGCGTATGAAAGATGCGCCAAAAGAGTATTTAAAAGAAGAGTTAGCTCATATTGTTGGGCTGACCATTGAGCCTGTTGAAATGGTAGGTAAATTTAAGCTATCACAAAATCGTACTCCTGAAGATTTGCAAGGGGTGGTCAATGGCTTGGCACAACACCATGCACCTTTGGCACAGGCAGTCAAAGACGCTTATAAAGGTTAATTTGGCATATCTTAATTTATTTTTAGCGGCGTTTTTGGCAGCCACGCTGTTACCTGCGCAGTCTGAAGCCGTGCTTTTGTATTTGCTCGGTAGCCACCCTGCGTGGGCGTTGATTGGTGTGGCAAGTGTGGGCAATGTCTTGGGTTCTTGTGTGAATTTTTGGCTTGGGCGTAATGTTCAGCGATTTATGCACCACCGATTTTTCCCGTTTAAACCCGAACAAATAACTAAAGCTGAACACTACTATCACCGTTATGGTGTTTATACATTACTATTCAGTTGGCTACCCATTATCGGTGATCCATTGACCTTGATTGCAGGGGTTATGCGTGAGCGGTTTTGGCGATTTTTACTCTTGGTGAGTATTGCCAAAACCACTCGTTATATCGCACTTTATCTGATTTGGCTTGGTATCGTGTAAGCCTTACACTTCATGATATAGCTTACTGCCTTCATTGTGCTATTTGGTGAATGGTTGATGTAGATTTGTTTTTATTTTCAATGCACTAAGATGTGCTTAGTGATTGCAAAATCGCACATTCAGCACGCTCATCACCGTGACATTTATCATGCCATGATTGCAGAATATCTTTCATTTGTTGTAATTGATAAATTTTGTTGCCAATATCAGCAATATGCGCTGATGTTAAGGCTTTGACATCGCAGCTATGACGCTGTGGATTGTCTTTTAGAGTAAGTAAGGTTTTGATTTGTTCTAGCGAAAAACCCACTTGCCGAGCTTTGGCAATAAAGTGCAAGCGTTCCAAATTTAAACCATTATAAATACGATATCCTGACACACTGCGTCCCACAGGCAACATCAATCCTGC
>JBHBMT010000099.1:0-3607 GCA_041773075.1 Moraxella sp. | reverse complement strand
GTAGCTGATTGCCATCTAGCTTGACCTCATAGGCATGGGTTAATATCTTATCAGTTGAAAACCCAAGTCGCAACTGTCTTGCCAAATCACCATCATCAATAACAACGCCTAGTTCGCTATTAATGTGCGCTGAACGAGGATCAATATTGTAAGAGCCAATAAACACTTTGGCATCATCGATGGCAAAAACTTTGGCATGTAAGCTGGTTTTGTGAGTTGGGTGGTTGGTGTTGTCTGCGCGAGGGGCGTGAGATTTGGTTTCAAATAACCGTATGCCTGATGCAAGCAAGGTTTTGCGCCAATGCCCATAGCCTGCCTGTACACTGATGACATCGGTGGATTCCAATGAGTTGGTTAGGATATTGATTTGCACCCCTGATTTTGCCAAATCAGTCAATACTTTGACACCTTGAGCGCTAGGCACAAAATAAGATGAGATGATGTTTAAGGTGTGTTTTGGGCTGCCTATTTCTTCTTGTAATGCGCTAATCAGATGATCCTCAAAGGCACTATCGCCCTTTAATTTGTTTGCATTGTCCGCCAAAAAACGTACCCTTCCCCAGCGCAAAGGTAGGGTTTGATTGAGTAGTAGTGTATCTAGTTCAGTTTGTGCGGCAATGGCTTGATAAGCAGGGCTGTCGCTGACATTATGCGCATAGGCAGAAAAATCAAAGCTATGCTTGTGGCGAGTGGAGATGTTAAGTGTTTCAATATCATAGCTGGTGGCGGCATTCCAGTACTCTTCAAAGCTGCGCGTAATATCAGCAACCGCCGAACCCACCACCAAGACATCGCTGTCTGCAAATTCATGGGGAGTACCTCCTAGATATTCATTGCCAATATTGCGCCCCCCAAGCAGGCTGACTTGTCTGTCAAATGTCATGCTTTTATTGTGCATACGTCTGTTGGTGATGATGGGGTGTCTAAGATAATTAAGACTGCGCCATGAGCGGTAGGTGGCAGGATTTACCAAGCGTACAGCAATATTGGGATGGCGAGCAAAAGACGTTAAAACACCATCTAGGTCAGAAGAGCCATTAAAATCATCCAGCAATAAACGCACCTTAACGCCTCGTTCTGCAGCCATCCACAAGTCTTGGAGCATCAGCTTTCCCATGGCATCATTGTGCCAAATGTAGTATTGCACATCGATACTATGCTTGGCGTGCTCACTAAAAATCACTCGGCTAACAAGCGCATCCGCCCCTGTGGCAATTGGATAGTAGCCTGATTGAGTATCCGTATTGGCAGGTGCTGTAAATAGCGTGGAGAGAGTGCTTGGGGTGTGTGTTTGGTAAAGTGTGTGTACACTTTTTGTTAAAGCAATGCTTTTGGCAAGATGGGGGGATGTGGGCAAGCCCTGACAAGCCATCAAAAGACACCCTAAACACATCACAATAATGACGCGTAAAAAAGTATCATGGTTAATAGGTGTGGTAGTGGATGTCATCAACGCCCCCTAAGTATCAGATTGGGTACGATAGAATAAATGTAGGGCTTATTAAGGTGGCACTCATCAGCTGCTTGTATCACCAAGACCATCTACCCAAATATCAAAAAGTGCAAAACGATATGTCATTAAGCAAGCTTTTTAACCAAAAACCCAAGCAAAAGCTTATTGTTTATAAATACAAAACGCCAGTCGGATTGTTGCAAAAGGTTGGCGGCAAATGTTATGAATGCTGTTTTTTTTAGGATATAAAGCCCCAGTCCCATTGAAGTGATAGCATACTTATTTAAGCTGATATTAGGGTGCCCTAATGATGCTTTCATGTTTTTTGTAGGGTGTGTTTTAACAATCATTGCTTTTTTGTCAAAAATGGCTAACTTTTGCAACTTCATGTCAAAAACTTGCTTGATAGACTTGATAAAATAGCCGTCAACCTGCATTTTTTCCTTGAAAAGCTTAAGATTGAGTCAGTTTTAAGGCAAGAATGCCAGTTTGGCTCTAAATCATTGCTAAATTGTAAGCAGTGAGATGAAATGTCAGGACGCGCTAATCATAAGCAGGTTTTTGAAAAGTGCTGGATGTTAGTCTAAACATTTTTGGCAAAAATAAGCCAGCACTTGCCTTTGTTGTTAAACCTTGCCAATAGGATGACATTGCCTTAAGGTTATCGCCTAAAAAAAGTGTGTGAGTTAGCCAAATTTTCGCTCAAATTAAACCATTAACACACCCTAAATTATTAACATTTATTTACAAAAATTTATCAGCTTAACTTAAGCAAGTGTGAATAATGGCAAGCTTAAGGTGTTACCAAAATCGCGTTATGATAACAGTATTCAAAATGGATGCAAGTGAGAAATTGTATCCAAGCGTAGGCAAAGATGGGTGAATGCAAGCGAGTGATATTGGTGGAGGTGAATCTATGCTAAAATCGTGCCAAAGAAGTCTTGTTTAACATAAAAATAACACCGCTGATGCAAAACATATACCTTTTTACATTTTTTTGTTGTACAATAATCACTCATTTTTTGACATCATCTTTGCCAGAATTAGGGTGTGGAGGTTGTCAAGGCAGTTTGACAACCGTAAGGCGACGTGTATGACAACCCCTAGATTAGATGATAATTGGCAAAATGATGCATTGGATTTGGATGCAGGATTTGCCGAACAAACCCTTGCGGTGCGTAGCGGTTACCATCGCACAGACGAAGGCGAGCATTCCGAAGCCATTTTTGCCACCAGTAGCTATGTCTATAAATCCGCCAAAGACGCTGCCGACCATTTTGATGGCACCAAAAAAGGCAATGTCTATAGCCGTCATACCAATCCTACCGTGCGTGCCTTTGAGCGGCGTTTGGCTGCTTTAGAAGGTGGTGAGCGCTGTGTGGCGACCGCCAGTGGCATGGGGGCGATTTTGACCATGTGTTTGGCGTATCTTAAGGCAGGCGACCATTTGCTGTGTGCTAAGCAGCTGTTTGGGTCATCGGTGGCGCTGTTTGATACTTATTTTACGGCGTTTGGCGTGGAAGTTAGCTATGTGGACTGCTTTGACAATGCCGCTTGGGCAGACGCCATACAGCCCAACACCCGTGTACTGTACTGCGAAAGCCCGTCCAATCCTGTGGCGCAAATTGCCGATTTGGCGTTTTTGGCAGAACTTGCGCACGCCCATAATGCACTGCTTATCGTGGATAACTGCTTTGCCACCCCTGCCATTCAAAAACCTTTGGCGCTTGGGGCGGACGTGGTCATTCATTCTGCCAGTAAATACATTGATGGGCAAGGGCGAGTGCTTGGCGGGGCGCTCGTTGGCTCTGATGCACTGATGGAAAAAGCTTTTGGCGTGGTGCGCACTGGGGGCATTAGTTTGTCGCCTTTTAATGCGTGGGTACTGCTAAAGGGCTTAGAAACGTTATCTTTGCGTATGAAAGCCCACTGCGAAAATGCCAATCAAGTGGCGCATTTTTTAAGCACCCACCCTGCGGTCAAAAAAGTGCATTTTTCAGGACTGACCGATCACCCATCGCATGAGCTTGCCAAGCGTCAGCACACACAGTTAAACGTGGGCGGTGATGTGATAAAAGGCGCATTTGGGGCGATTATTGGCTTTGAAGTGGCGGACAAAGCACAGGCGTGGCACGTCATTGACAGCACCAAAGT
>JBHBMT010000098.1:0-3111 GCA_041773075.1 Moraxella sp. | reverse complement strand
AAGCAATTATATCACATTTTAATGACAGTCCTTTGAGTGGATATATAAATGCTTTTGAAGGTATAAGTATTCAATTTTCAAGATTTTTACAATGGTTTAGGGATAATGAAGACTTAGAAAATGAAATTAACAAAACCAAATACTCAAAAGAACATGATGAATTTTTGCGAATTGAGATAAAAATTCAACAGTTGCAGGAAATTCAAAAACATATAGATGATATGGATTATTTTCCCAATGATGAAGAAAAATATAAATACTCTGCTAAAATTGCCCGTCAAATTGAAGATGAGCAGAATAAATATAACAACCTACTTATAAGAAATAGCCTTTTAAATGATGCTTTAAATCAAACTCAAACATCATCTTTAAAATTCGTTCGCCAAGCCATTGAGCAATTTACCGATTTTAAAAATATCCGTATTGAACGCAAAGGCACCCCCAAAATGGTGGTAGAAAAAGACGGTGAAAAATTAGATGTTAATCAACTTTCGCAAGGCGAAAAATCCTTACTTGCCCTAGTGGGTGATATTGCTCGCAGATTGGCAATCTTAAATCCAAGTCTTGATAATCCTTTGCATGGTGAAGGGGTGGTATTGATTGATGAAATAGATTTGCATTTGCACCCAAAATGGCAGCAAAATCTCATTGATAAACTTACCAAAACTTTTCCCAATGTCCAATTTATTTTAACCACGCATTCACCGCATATTGTGAGTGATAATCCTGATGTATTGGTTTATATTTTGGATAATGGTGAATTAAGAGCATATAATAATGCCTATGGCGAAGATGTGAATACTTTGTTAAGTGGGGTTTTTGGGGTTTCTGAACGAACGCCTGAAATTGCTGAAAAATTTAAATTGATTGGTGATTATATCTCTGATAAGCAATTGGATAATGCCAAAAATTTAATTGATGAATTGTCGCAAATATTATCAAAAAATCATACCCAGTTATTAAACACTCAATTGGCTTGGGCGAAAGCAAAATTAAACCAAAGCAAGAAAGTCTAATATGCAGTATATTACTAAACAGCTATCCATGCCAACAGATGTGGAAAATTGGATTAAGAAAAATAAACCAAAAACTTGGGAGCTTGGTAAGGATTATCATGATGGTTATGTCTTGTTAAGAGAACAATTACGCCAAGAACAAAAAGGTTTGTGTTGTTATTGTTGTCAAATTTTGAAAACTCAGGCTACCGTTGAGCATTTAAAAAGTCGTAGTAAATTCCCACAATTAACTTTTGATTATCAAAATTTATTACTCTCTTGCCAAGAAAGCAACCAATGCGATAATGCAAAAGGTAATAATGAGCTAGAATTAACACCTTTAATGATAGAGTGTGATGCAGAAATCACGCTAAAAGTTAATGGCGAATTGAACCCAAAAAGCAAGAGAGCGGAACAAGCGATTAATTTGTTAAATTTAAACAATATTGATTTATGTCACAGAAGAAAAGTCGCAATTGATAATTTATTCAGTATGGATAATATGCTTAGCCAAGAAAATCTAGAGTTGATGTTTGGGTGTATAGAATATGAGCAGGCAGAGTTTTATCGATATGTGCTAAATAAAATGATACTTAACCAAGATGCATAGGTGCAAGTTTATGAAAAATACACTTCAAAAAGACAATCGAGAGATGAGTCGCAAGATGATAGGCTACCAAATCAAACTAATGGCACTTTAATCCCAAACCCAAAATCAAAACGTCTTTTCAATATTCATAAAATACGACAATCCATCGCGCGAATAAAAAGCAGGCATATTACTGTCAATTTTAACATAGCGGACATTGGCTTGCGGTCTAAAGCCGTACCAGCTTAATTTTTTGTGCCATACGCTTAGGCCTGCTTGATATTCGTCATCACGGCGTACAAAATCATAAACCAAAGTACTGGGCGCATCAAACTGTCGCCGTGCATAACGCACATTGCCATTAAAACCCAAACCATTATCAAAAGTATGCACAAGACCCGCTCGCACACCATAGCGCGTGGAGGCATATTCTGAGTTTTGCGTATCATCCAGCATGACATCAAGCCCACCATAGACCAACGACTGCTCATTGATACGATGATTTAAAGCAGTACCCAAGCTTGCCAAATCGCTGTCATAGTTTTGGGCAATGCGTTCGTTATCATAACTTTTTTGGCTGTATAAACCATAAACCTGCCAATAATCCTTATCGCCAACATTTTGACCATAACTACCAGTCACGCCCACACTGCGATTGTACTTTTCATCATCAAGCCAGTTTTGCTCCACAAACGGCAGCAGTCGCCACGAGCGGTTAATGTCATGATATTTATATCCCGCCGCAAGCCGTACCGTTGTTTCATCATACTCATCTTTATCAAAATAATGAACACCATCCACGCCGACATCCACCACTGCATAATGGTTGCCGCTGATGTTGGTATCTTTATTCACACCGACATCATAGCGTATGCCGTGAGCAGACTGTGGCAGACTGTCTTCTTGTTTTTGCCAACGTCTGCCAAGCCAAATCAGCTCGCGTTCACTAGAAGCATTATTAATATTATCAGTACTTTCATAATTAAACGACACAGAAGGCTGCCAAGCTTGATGTTTTTTGATGGCTTGTTGGATATTGTGGATGACAGCTTGCGTATTGTCAGAAAAACTCTCCACCGTCGCCAACTGAGCTAAAAGCTTGTCAGCTTGTTGATACTGTTTATCCTCAAACAGCATCAACGCCAAATCAAGCTTAACATAAGGCAAATCATCTCGGTGATTCAAAATGCCTTGATATTTGGCAATCGCCTCTTTTTGTTGCCCTTGCTTTCTTAACATCGCTCCTTTGGCATAATCCACTAAAATACCATCAAAATCAGGCATTTGCTGATAAATATCCAACAGCTCTTGCAAAATCTCCCATTCTTGATAGACAGCCGCCTGACCTATCAAATCCTCAGCATACAACAGATTAATCTCTTGTAAATCTGCCTCACTCACACCAGATAAAGTCATCTGTGGCAACTGACTTATCGGAGCGATAGGTGCGGCAGTCTCTTCCCAAGCCTGCCTAACACCTCGGCTACCATCAGGTGCATCTTCAAAAAACACAGGCTCTGGCGTTTT
>JBHBMT010000097.1:0-14440 GCA_041773075.1 Moraxella sp. | reverse complement strand
TTGATGAGTACATTCACTACTACAACCATGATAGAATAAAGAGCAAATTAAAAGGACTGAGTCCTGTACAATACAGAACTCAGTCCTTGATTAAACCTTAACCGTTAATCTTGGTGTCTAAGAATTGGGGGGTCGGTTCACTTTGGTGGGTTTTTTTATTTTTATTGATTGTGGTGATTTTAAACTACCCAATGATTTATCAATAAAAAAAAAGGGGGGTAATTTGCGTTATATTTATGCTTTGTTTATAATGCCAAAAGGTCAAATATCAAAGGATAAGTTTTATGAAAGCTTTGCAATTTTCAGTATTACCTATGGCATTTTTTGGTGTTATATCATTTGCTCAATCCGCTTTGGCAAATGATTGTTATTGCCCGCAAGGTGCTTATCCTTTTGGTGATGTGTGCAGTGTGGTTGGTGAAGGGTGGCAAATTGAAGAGCTGGTGCCCTATGTTTGCAACAGCAGCAACGATACCCCCACTCTACGTCTGAGCGACCTACACGAAATTGATTGTAAGCCTATGAATAATGGCTATGTTGCCTGCAATCATTATAACGAAACAGGGCAATTGGTTCGTGCCTATATAGAAAATGCCGATGGTCAATCAATACTCTCCAAAAATTATAACAATGGACTTTTGGCAACCGAACAAACTTATGATGAAAAAACCAAAGAAAAAACGATGATTTTTTATCGTAAAAATGGCACGATTTCAAGAATTGACAAAACAGTCGTCGGTAAAGAATATACCCAAGAATGGCGTGAATATGATAGTAATGAACAGCTTTATCAAACCCTACTTTTTAAATTTGGCAAACGTTATGAACGTCCATGGTTAAGCCAAGAATATAAAAATAACCAAAAACATGGTAAAGAAACCAAATACGATATTGATAATACAGAAAGCTATGTCATCATTCGTGAAGCTAATTGGGTCAATGGTATTAAACACGGCGAAGAAAAGTTTTATAAACCACGTACGTTTGGTAAACCTAAATTAATTCGTACGGTGATATGGAATAATGGCGTACCAGTGCAATAAATCCCCATTTAACAATCCCCATTTAATAAAAAAAACAAACCCAAGCCATCAACTTGGGTTTAATTATATCGTGCTTTTATATTGAACTTTTATATTAAGTCATTTGGCTACCTTTTTGGCTTGGGCTGAATTTATGCCACTATGATTGATTGGTACATAGCCTGTTTTTTCTACCAATTCTTGACCTTGTGGCGATAATATCCAGTCAATAAATGCACGCACTTCATCGCTTTCATTACCCAAAGTTACCACATAAAAAGGATGGGCAAAAGGATAAGTTTCATTGCGGATATTGTCATGGCTTGGCAAAACGCCATCAATCGCCAAAAGTTTAATTTGGTTTTCTTTGACCAGCTTTGTGGAATAAAACAAAAACGAATACCCAAGCGCATTGTCAAAATTGCGATAATCCGCCACTTGATTAATGATATCGCCCATGCCCTGCGCCACGTCTTCTCGTGGTGCGTTCATCAGTGGTGTGTCGCCCATGATTTTTTGTAAGGCGGTTTGTGAACCTGAATTTTCAGGGCGTTGAAAGGCACGAATTTCATCATCATTGCCGCCCACGTCTTGCCAGTTTTTGATATTACCTGCATAAATTTGTTTGATTTGCTCCACGCTTAATCCATTGACAGGATTTTTGCTATTGACAAAAAACACAAAGGCTTCTTTGCCAATGGGGGTTAAGTGAAATTCCACGCCCAATGCTTTGGCGGCGGCTAAATGCTCTTTTGATGGCTCGGGCACAAAAATCATGTCCACTTCTTGATTTAACAGCCTTTCGTACGCTTTGCCTGTTTTGCTAAGGGCGATGGTTTTGTCCAATCTGTCGTAATCGTCCGCCAGCGATTTGGGATACACAGCGGTCGCAAAGGCAGAATACAAAGGATATAAGGCGGTAGAGCCGTCTATTTTTGGTAACTTGTCCGTCAGTTGCAACGTGCTTGGGCTAGAAAGTGCGGCAAGATGCCCTGCACTAAAGGGGCGATAATCATAGCGATTAAATTCACTGGCAACGGTTGGAATGTTATTGATGTGGTGTCTATACGAACTTACGCCCATGACCACCGATATCGTCAGCACAAACAACAAACAAGGATACATCAATGTTTTCTTGCCAAACTTTGGGAAAGCGCACAGCACCCACGCCCAAATATAACAGCCCAAGACAATCAGCGGCGGCACAAACGCCCACGGAAATGCTTCAAATTCCAACACCAACCAAAACCAAAAATCACAAAATAACAGCACCGCCAATCCAATCAAAAATAGCAAGTGATGTACAGGTTTCATGATGTTTCCTTGTTTGTATTTTCATTCATTTTGGTTAAGGCTGTTATGACCCATCAATCATAAACCAACGATGTCTTTTTGCCCGCCACCTCAGTGATATAAGATGGGATATTCCACGCCCCGCCTGCAAAGCCCTTGCACTGCCCTGTATGAAATTCTTCGCTGACAGCATATTCACTGCCTGTCCAAACCCATACGCTACCACCCCAACAGTCGCCAATGCCACACCCTTTATAACTGTAGGTCAGTTCATTGTCATATCTGTCGCTGATGTTTTCAATGGTTTGATAAATGTGCGTTAAATCATTATTCATCACCCACGCCGCATCACCAAAGTTGTAGGCAGCGCTATAACATCTGCCCGTAACCAGTTTTTTGTCTTTTGTGATTTGTTCCACCCTAAAAGACAGTTGCCCATCGCTCAAAAACTCTTTGGCATCGTCTGCCAAAATATCACAGCCTGCCACGTCTTCTGTGGCATTTGCCCTTAAAAAGTTCATGAGTTTTTTACCTGCTAGGCTGTCTATGCTGATGTAAGTGGCTTCTTGCGTCAAGGTCGGTTTTGGGGTGATTTTAGGCACGGGGGCGGTTTTGGTGGTGGGCGTTTTGTTGCCTTTATGGATTAGAGCAAGGGGCGTTTGGGCAACGCCTTGATGTTCGTCCATTTTGATTAATACTTCTTTTAAGCCTTCGTCGGAAACCTTGTACACGTCTTTGCCATGATAAAACTCAATCTGCACCGTGCCTGTTTTTGCCACGCTGTCTGTGATGGCGCTGATTTGTGCAGTGCTTAATCTAAAGCGTTCGCCATCTTTGGCAAGCTGACCCATATTGCGACCTACCACACGCATAAAAAGCTGACTGATGGGGGTTTCGTCATCGTAGTTTGCCACATTAACCTTTGCCGTCAGTTGATGGTCAGCGGTGCGTTTTAGTAGCAGACTTGCCAAATGCTCATCTTCATAATCATCAACATGATAGCCATCGGCATAACAGGTATTGATGTTATTACAAGTCAATGCCCATTCGCTGACCTTGTCGGTCTCGTCCAAAAACGGCGTATAAAACATCGGCTCTAACGCCTGCGCCAAAGGACTTGCTGCCAAGCCAACTGCCATCATCAAAGGAAAAGCCACAAATTTCATAACAACCGCCTATGCTTAGTAAATTAATCCAGTCAAATTAACACATTGTATTATAAGACTTTATTTTTGTGTAAGGTGTAACAAAATGTAAAAATCAACCATCATCATTCATCACCGCACCATCACCCACCCAAATTCCAAAAACGAAAATAGACATTCTTATTTTTTGTTAGTTTTTTATGAACAATTCTTTTAAAGTAAGCCAACTTTTATCAGCCAACACTGGAAAACTCATGTCTACTACCACCGCACCCCTAAATAAAAACCGTCATCGCCGTGTCATGCCGTTTTTTGGGTTAAGCATGGGCGTAAGCGTGTTTTCTTTATCGCTGCTTGTGGTGTTGCCGTTTTTGATGATGTTTATCAGCACCTTTGAAATGGGGCTGTCGGACATCGCCACCACCATCTTTGAACCGCAAGTTTTTGCCGCCCTAAAATTATCACTTGGTATGGCGATTTTGGCGACCTTGACCAATGTCGTCTTTGGGGTGCTGGTGGCGTGGGTGCTGGTGCGTTATGATTTTTGGGGTAAGTCTTTTATCAATGCCTTGGTGGATTTGCCCTTTGCCCTACCCACCGCCGTTACAGGCATTGCCCTTGCCACCTTGTACGCCCCCAATGGGATTTTTGGACAAGTGTTCGCCAAACTGGGCGTGCTATTGACAGGCGAACCCATCAAAATCGCCTTTACCCCGATTGGCATTTGGCTGGCGCTGGTGGTGGTCAGCTTTCCTTTTATTGTGCGGGCGGTGCAGCCTGTACTGGCGGAGATGTCGGTAGAATTTGAAGAAGCGGCGGCGGTGATGGGCGCAAGTCGTTTGTCCACCTTTTTTCGGGTCATTTTACCTGAAATCACCCCTGCCATCTTAATTGGTGCTGGCATGATGTTTGCCCGTGCCACAGGCGAATATGGCTCGGTGATTTTTATTGCAGGCAACATTCCCATGCAGTCAGAGATTTTGCCCTTGATTATTGTCAGCAAACTTGAGCAATTTGATGTGGCGGGTGCGTCTTGTGTGGCACTGTTTATGCTGCTTTTGTCGCTCATAATTTTGTTTGCCATTAACTTTGCTCAATGGAAACTGTCGGCACGGCTTGGCGCAAAAACCAACTAAACCTTAGCACCACCCAACATTTAACCAAAAAAGACAACATTATGGCAAGTCAATCTAAGTACGCTTATCAAAAAAACCTAGCCACCAAAGATGCGCCTTGGGTGCGCTATCTGCTCATCACTATTGCTGTCTTATTTATGACGGTCATGTTGGTTGTGCCATTGGGGGCGGTGTTTTATGAAGCCCTAAAAGACGGCTGGCAGGCGTATTTGTCCGCCCTAAGCGAGCCTGATTCACTGCACGCCATCAAATTGACGCTCATCACCACCGCCATTGTGCTACCTGTCAATACCATCATCGGCGTAACGCTGGCGTATCTGATTACTCGCCACAAATTCCGTGGTAAATTTATCATCACCACGTTGCTGGATTTGCCTTTTGCGGTGTCGCCTGTGGTGGCGGGGCTGATGTTTGTGCTACTGTTTGGGGCAAATACTTGGCTTGGTGGCTGGCTTGAAAGCCACAATATGCAAATCATCTTTGCCATTCCAGGGATTGTGCTTGCTACTTTATTTGTTACTTTTCCGTTTATTGCTCGTGAGCTGATTCCGTTAATGCAAGCCCAAGGCGACAGCGAAGAAGAAGCAGGGCTAACCCTTGGGGCAAATGGCTGGCAGATGTTTTGGCACATCACCCTACCCAACATCAAATGGGCGCTGCTGTATGGCATTATTTTGACCAATGCCCGAGCGATGGGCGAGTTTGGGGCGGTGTCGGTGGTGTCAGGGCATATTCGTGGCGAAACCAACACCATGCCTTTGATGATTGAAATTGCCTATAACGAATATGCCTTTACCACGGCATTTGCGCTGTCTAGCCTGCTTGCTCTTTTGGCACTGGTAACGCTTGTTTTGCAGCAGCTCATGAGCCAAAAAAGAACTTAAGCCACCGACAAAACTCATCTACACATAACCATCTACACATAACAAGGACAACCATGAGCATTCAAATCAACCACATTGACAAACATTTTGGCAGTTTTCACGCCCTAAAAGACATCAACATTGACATCAAAACAGGGGAACTTGCCACGCTACTGGGTCCTTCTGGCTGCGGCAAAACCACGCTACTGCGTATCATTGCAGGGCTTGAAACGGCAGACAGCGGACGCATTTTGTTTGACGGCACAGACGTTACCGACACCCCAGTACAAAAACGGGGCATTGGCTTTGTGTTTCAAAGTTACGCCCTATTTCGCCACAAAACGGTCGCCCAAAACATCGCTTTTGGCTTAACCTTGCTCAAAGACAAACCCAATAAAGCCGTCATCGCCAAACGGGTGGCGGAGCTTTTGGAATTGGTACAACTGCCTCACACCAAAGACCGCTATCCGCACGAGCTGTCAGGCGGGCAAAGACAGCGTATTGCTCTGGCACGGGCATTGGCGACCAATCCTAAGCTGTTACTGCTTGATGAGCCATTTGGGGCATTGGACGCCAAAGTGCGTAAAGAGCTTAGAACATCGCTAAAAAATATCCAAAAAGAAATCGGCATTACCAGTATCATGGTAACGCACGACCAAGAAGAAGCGGCGGCGGTGTCTGACAAAATCGTGGTGATGAATCATGGGACGGTGGAGCAGATTGGGACGCCGCAAGAGCTATTCAATAACCCAAACAATGAGTTTGTGCGCGAATTTTTGGAATTACCAGAATATCATATTTAAAGGTAATCAGCGGTGCTTTACAGGGTGTTTTGGACGGATTGCATAAGGTGTTTTGATTTTTTCACAGATGTTACACAGTCACGACACAAAAAATTTGCTACAATGCGTTTTTGTTCTGATTGCACTGCCCTTTCTTATCTTTGCTACTATGATTGATACCGCCATTCCAAACCCTACCGAGCACAGCTCAAATATCGCGCTTGACTTGAGTGAAGACAGCTTTAAAAAACCTCTTGCAGACAGCTTACTAGACGCTTGGCAGTCTTTGCTAACTAGCCTTAAACACAGCTATGTCACAACAGCTGACAGTCTCATTGATGAGGTACTCATCAAAATAAGTGAAGAGCAGATTAATGATGCCTTGGCAAAGTTTGTGACCGCCAATGTGGGCATGATACTCAATTTGCGCGTGGCACTCCATGATGACTGGTTGCGCCTTTATTGTACGGTGGATTTTAAGGGCTTGTTTGCTAGCGTGGCGTGTAATTTTCGCTTGGTTAATATACAAATCAACGCAGATGTACAGCGCTTTGTTTTTGAACAATTGTCTGATACAGAGGCCATTGAACTGCATAGCCGCGCGTGGTGGCAAGCACCCACTGCCAAAACATCAGTCAATTTATATCGCAGTTTATTACGCAAAGACCCACTTGGGTTTATCCTAAATAAAATCATCGTCAAAGGCGAGCCTTTTGCCAGCTACAAGGGCAATTTGATTTATCTGGACATCCATCGTTATCTTGCCAAACAAACCAAAATTCTCAACACCCTAAAAAAAGTACAAGTCAATGATGGTGATACCAAAACCGAAAAACTACTCCTTAAAGTTCAGCTTAACTTTGCAGAGTTGTTAAGCTTTGGCGATTCTGGCGAAGACATCATCACCGAAAAAGACAATCCTGCGCGCAAACAATCCACCTAGCCAAAAAAAACTGGGTATAGCTTCACCCAGTTTTTTTATTTTGCTCAACCTAACAGCCTAAGCTTTTTTTACAATCACCGAACCTACAGAATAGCCCGCACCAAAAGAGCAAATTACCCCTAAGTCCCCAGACTCCACACCCTCTTGGCACTGATGAAAAGCAATTATTGGGCTGGCTGAACTGGTGTTTCCAAAATCAGCAATCACCACAGGAGCGATGGCTTTGTCAGCTTCTTTACCAACAACGGTACGCAAAATCAAATCAATCATATTGATATTGGCTTGATGTAGCCACATACGCTTTAGCTTGCTTGGAGCAATGTTGTTTTCTGCCAAATGCGTACTGATAATTTCAGACACCTTAGGACAAACCTCGCGAAATACCTTGCGCCCTTCTTGTGAAAACAGTTTGTCGGTAACAGGTTCTTTGATATCAGGATACATCGATACCCCTTGCGCCAAAAATTCGCTTCTATCCATAAACCCATACTCGTTTTTGATGTTGGCAGAAAATTGGGTGTATAGCTTGCAATCTAGCACTTCATAGCCTTTTGGCGCGTCAAGCTCTTCAATAATAGTAGCTGTTGCCACATCACCAAAAATAAAATGACTGTCACGATTGCGCCAATTTAGATGCGCTGATGGAATCTCCACATTGACCATCGCAATCTTTTTGGCAAGTCCCATCTTAATAGCGCCCACCGCTTGAGCTATTCCAAATGTGGCTGCGCTACACGCCACATTTACATCATAAGCAAAGCCCTCTTTCATGCCAACCGCATGCTGAATTTCAATGGCAATGGCAGGATAAACACGCTGAAAATTTGAACACGCCAAAATAATACCGTCCAATTCTTCTGCTTGTAAGTTAGCAGCTTTTAGCGCTTTTTGTAGTGCATCAAGCCCCATCTCTGCCATAATAGACAACTCTTCGCCCAATTTGCGCGCAGGGAAAATCGGTGCCATAATTTCTGGGTCAAGAATCCCTTTTTTATCAATAACATAGCGAGACTTAATGCCTGATGCTTTTTCAATAAATTCAGCGGTTGAATGTTGCAGTGCTACTTTTTCGCCCTTTTCAATGGCATCTTTGTGCTTGGTATTATAATTATCTACATAAGTATTAAATGTTGCCACCAGCTCTTCGTTACTGATTTTATAAGCTGGAATATGTAATCCTGTTGCTGTAATACAGATAGTCATATTTTTTCCTTCATGATGTGTTAATCAACGACACAAGTGTCAAGCCACCGACTATTTTAGCATAAATAAGTGTAACAGGTTGTAAAAAAACATCTGTTTTCTTAATCTATTGGGCAATCTTTGGGTAACATATTGCCAAGCCTATATGGTTGTTAATTTTGACCACAATTTTTCTAGGCGCTTATCAGAAATCGGATACAGCGTTTTCATTGGTTGAGCAAATAAATTAATGCGATATTCTTCTAGCGCCCACCGATATTGTGCCAATTTAGGCTCATGCGCCCGACCCGACAGACGCTCCATATGAGTATCTAGCTGATACACCGCCTCACTGTCAGCTTGTATATTATTTGGTAATCTGTCCAATCGCACCTTTAGAGCAGTTAAATATCTAGGATAATTTACCCAAATGGCACTATCCACCTGATAAATAAACTCTCCCAAATTTAAATCATCTAATTGGTCTTCTATATCGGCAATATTATCCTGAAAAACTTCTGTATCCAACATCAATAACTGACCACGAATCACCTGCCACAATGTATAAATTTCTTTTAGAGTTTTTAACATCGTCTGCCCCACAAGCAAAAACTTATCGCTAACAGCTTGTGCGGTTAGGTCAAATTCTTGTGCAGATAATGGCAATTTATCCAATAAAAGCCTCTCATTATCCTCACCAAGCCCTGTTAATTGCAAACGCACTTTTTGTTCATAAGCATTAAAATGAATTAAGTCTTCACAAGTTAAGCTTGGTGCATATAAATCAAAAGCAGATTGCAAACTGGCATCAATCACCAATTGAGTTAATTTTTCTAAATCTCCCAATGGTGCAAATGCCAAGCGAAATGCTTTGTCAATTTGACTGGTTAATTGCTTTTGTTTAGCGCCCAACGTTAATTTAATCAATGACAATACGCCACGTTTGTGCATGAATAAAGCGCTTGAAAAGTTTGTATAATGCAAGATAGATACTGCATGAGTAGCATTATCAGGGCTTAATGCACAAAATTCTTGAATGCTCACACCAGAGATGTGTTTATTTTGCACAAAATGAAAATGCTTAGGAAATGTTTTATGAATACCTGTTTGTATTGTCAGTGCAGCACTATTGTCTGTTTGATATTTTTGTTGTAATTGACGCAAATTACGAGAGCTATCAATCATTTTGCCTTTGTCATCAACCACACAAATTAATGGCTGCAAATAGTCATCTACGGCATTTAAATTAAATTCACTAGGCGTAATTTTAACACCAAATCCCAATAACAACTGACTTAATTGAGTTAATAAACCATCGTCTTTGTTGGGATTTAACTTATCAAAAATTTTAGCTACCGTATCAGGAATTGGAACAATATGTCGGCGAGCCTCTTTTGGCAATCCCTTTAAAAGCTGCGTCACCAGCTCATAGCGCCACCCTGCAATACCCCACAATAGCGCCACCGCATCCAATTGCGACAACGCTTTGATAGGCACTTTGACACTTACGCCATCTTTATCAGAGCTTGGGTCAAACACATAAGATAAAGGCAATTTTAATGCACCCAATTGCCAATATTCAGGAAACTCCTTGCCCGCTTTGGCATCTTCATTGATGATGTCTTCGTCTTTAAAATACAAAAACTCTGCATCAGTTTTTGATTGCTCATAATAAAAATCTTCAAAGGCTTTGCGACTGGCGATATGCTCTGGAATACGTTTGGCATAAAATTGATATAACACCTCCTCTTCTACCAACAAATCTCGGCGGCGCAATTTTTCTTCAATTAATTCCACCTCGCTAATTTTTTTGACGTTATGAGTCAAAAATGGCATGGCATATCCATAATCATTTAATACCAGTGCATCTTGAATAAAGATTTCTCGCGATTGATTTAAATCTACTTGTTCATAATTGACCAATTGCTTATTAATAATGGTCAAACCAAACAAACTCATTTGCGCATATGCACGCACTCTGCCTGTTTTTTTAGACCAATGCGGCTCAAAATAATGATATTTTAATAACCCCCCTGCTGCAGCAATAATCCATTCTGGCTCTATTTTTGCAACCGTGCGCATATAAATTTGCGATGTTTCCACCACCTCAAATGCCATCAGCCATTCCTCGCCTTTTTTATGCAAACTGCTGGCAGGGAAAATGCGCGCTTTTTGATTTTTTGTCATCAAATACTCGCCCTTCACCTCACTTTTGTGCGCAACAAAGGACAATAAAGCTGTCAAAAGTGCGCGGTGAATATTGGCATAATGCGCCAATTTGGTCGTGGTGACAGTATCTTTTTTAGATTCTATTTTGGGTTTGGTGGTTTTTAATTCTTTTAGGCTTAAGCGTTTTTTTTCTGTGGGTGAGGGCTTGATATCCTCTTCTTTTGGTGCATTGACATAACGAATGTTTTTATCAATCAAAAAGCCCAATTCTGCCATCATATGCGTTAATTGCTCATGGGTTTTTTGCCATTCACGGATTCTAGGAAGGCTTAAATAATGCTTTTTGGCGAAATTTTTGCGCGCATTGGCGGACAATTTCTCACCCTCGTGCATTTGATGGGCATCAAACAGCACCGCAAACATTTCTAAATAAAACAAAAAATCTGATTTATTTTGTTTAAATAACGCGTGCTTTTGGTCAGCTTGTGCCTGTTTATCACTAGGGCGCTCACGAATATCCTGCACCGCCAGCGCTGACACAATGGTGAGCATATCTGCCAGACAATTAAATTCATCCCCTGCAATCAACATACGCGCTAGACGCGGGTCTATGGGCATTTTTGCCATTTTTTTGCCAATGGCTGTCAGTTCATCTTCTGTGCTTTGGCGTTTTTTGACAGCTGTCTTGGTGGGCTGATTACCAAGTGCGCCAAGCTCATGCAAAAGCTTACGCCCATCATTAATCAAGCGAAAATCAGGCGGTGTAATAAAATCAAACTCTTCTACCTTGCCAAGGCGCAAATACGCCATCTGCAAAATCACGCTGGCTAAATTGGTGCGCAAAATTTCAGGCTCGGTAAATGGTGGACGTGCCTCAAAATCTTCTTTTGAGTATAAACGTATGCACACGCCTGCTGCCACGCGCCCACAACGCCCTTTACGCTGATTGGCAGCTGCCTGACTAATCGCCTCAATAGGCAGTCGCTGAATGCGCGAACGGTAGCTATAGCGCGAAATACGCGCAAACCCTAAATCAATCACATAGCGAATATTAGGCACTGTCAGCGCTGTTTCGGCAACGTTTGTGGCAATAATAATGCGCCGCCCCTTACCACTTGGACTAAAAATACGCGCCTGCTCTGCATAACTTTGGCGAGCAAATAATGGCAACACCTCGGTATGTGCTGGCGCATAAGTATTTAAAATATCACTAAGCTCTTTGATTTGCGCCTCTGTTGCAGCAAAAATCAAAATATCTGATGCACTTTGATGACCTTTTTGTCGCGCATCTTCTAAGCATTCTGCCACTGCTGATGTCAAGGCTCGTGGTAATGCTTCCTCAAATTCATCAAATGCCTCATCATCAAAACCACCCACCGCTTCTTCCACCAAAGGGCGATAACGCACTTCTACTGGATAACTTCTGCCCTCCACCACATACACAGGGGCAGGCTTGCCGTGTTTGGCAAAATAATTGGCAAACCGCTCGGTATCCAAAGTCGCTGAAGTGATAATTACCTTTAAATCAGGGCGTTTTGGCAGTAGGCGCTTTAAATAACCCAAAATAAAATCAATATTCAAGCTGCGCTCATGCGCCTCATCAATAATAATGGTATCGTACGCACTCAAAAAACGGTCGTGCGCCATCTCTGCAAGCAAAATACCATCTGTCATCAGCTTAATTAAGCTATGCTTGCCACCCTCCTCACTAAAGCGCACTTTAAAACTGACGGTTTGTCCTAGTTTTTCGCCCAATTCATCAGCAATACGCGTGGCTACAGAACGCGCTGCCAGTCTTCTTGGCTGGGTGTGTCCAATTTGTCCTGTTATGCCTCGCCCCGCCAATAAAGCAAGCTTAGGCAATTGAGTGGTTTTGCCCGACCCTGTTTCACCTGCCACAATAATCACCTGATGCTGCTTGATGGCGTCAATCAGTGTGTCTGCTTGATGACTCACAGGCAAATCATTATCCAAGCTTTGGGTGAGTGTGGCGGGTATGCTGTCTTTGCGCTGCATGACTTGGGCGTGCGAGCGCTCAATGAGTGTATTTAGCTTTGCTTGTAAGTTGTTGTCATGGTTCTTAGCCAGTGCTTGGCGCATCTTGTAAATACGATGGCGGTCTTGCGCCATCACAAGAGAAGTAGAAGATTCTGTCATTATTATTTTACTATCAATTAACCAAACCAAGCATTATATCATGGTTTATCCATCTTTTGCCAAGCTCCATTGTGTATTAAATCGCAAAGCCATAGAGGTTATCACTGTATTATCTACTAGGGCATCCTGACATTTCGTATTTGCCATTAAACTCAAGAAAAATCGCAAAAGTTTCAGTAAAAATTGTGTGGTTAATATTAAAATACCAACAAGTAATGTGACGATAAAAACAAGAAGAATTAGCCTCGCTTTTTAACAAACAGGTAATGTAAAAACGCTAGTTTTTTCTAAATGATTACTAGATAATAACGAGTGTTATGAAGTGTCGGAATGTCCTAATACCATCAATCGATATTATTGTTGTGTAAAATGATTCAAAACCATTTAAAGCACTTCAGTAGCCCATCAGAAATGACCACCTCTTTAAAATTCATTGTATCGACCAACTCACATCACCTATATCAATAATAGTTTATTCTTTATCATATTACAATGATAAAAAACCACCCATCATAAAATGAGTGGTTTTAAGTTTGTCACATATCAATTAAAAACGAGCAACAAATTCTGCATAAGCGTTAATAAAGCCCTGCAAAGTGCCTTTAGCTTGTTCTGAAACCAATTCGCCTTGTTCGTTAAACGCCCCTGCAAAAATACCACCAACCGCCGCCGCAAATGGCGCAACGGGCATACTGATATACGCCCCTGCAGCGATGGTGCGTAGTGCGTCCACGGTGCGGTTACTGCCACTGGCATTGACCGTCATGAGCCCCAAAGGCTTACCAATCCACAGGCTTTGACCTGCGGGGCGTGATACCACATCAATGGCGTTTTTTAGCATGGCTGACATACCGCCGTTATGCTCTGGCGTTACCCAAATCACAGCGTCAGCCGCTTTTACCGCTTCACGTACACGGGTGTACTGTGGCACTTCTTGTTCGTCCAAATCACGGTCATACAGGGGTAAATCGCCAATTTCTACGATGTTTAATTGCAAAGACGCTGGGGCAATTTTTTGTAAATGCTTTACCGCCAAATGGTTAAATGAAGTTTTGCTGGCACTGCCAATCAATACGGCAACTTGTTTGGTCATACAATTTTCCTTGGATAAAATGTGGCACTTATCATACCACAAGAAATTTTTGGTTAAAGGGGTGTTTGGTAAGGATTTATTGCCAATTTAGGACGATCTTATTATCCATCAATTTAATTTTTGCAACAAGTGGTATTTTTACAAGTTAATTTTGCAAATTTGCAAAGATGGCTTGCTACACAGCCCAATCATTGCTCAATCATTGATTGGTGGCACTGCGTAAATCCATCGGTACGTCCATCAGCAAAATCTGACTGTCGCCAATGGCAGCCACATCAAAGCCATCAGTATCCCACACGCCTAAGCCGTCACGCTCATTGAGTACAATTTCGCCGATTTTGGCACTGCCTTTGATGACAAACACATACACGCCATTGCCATCACGTTTAACATCATAATGTTTGCTTGTACCATCGCTAAAATCCGCTAGGCTGAACCACGCATCTTGATGAATCCACACGCCTGCATCATCAGGATTTGGCGATAGGATTTGTTGAAAGTCGTTTGGTGTGGCACTGTCGGCGATGCGGATTTGTTGATAACGGGGCTCTACGCCATTTTTACGAGTTAAGACCCAAATTTGCAAGAACTTCACCGCACGGTCGGCATTGGCATTCATCTCACTGTGGCGAATGCCTGTGCCTGCACTCATCAC
>JBHBMT010000096.1:0-2543 GCA_041773075.1 Moraxella sp. | reverse complement strand
ATCATTGGTGTTAATTGCCTGCTCCTTTGTCTTTGGGTCGTTGCGCTCACAGAGTTTGGGACTACGCATTGTGATGGCGTTATTGACGGGGCTTTTGTTTAGTTATGCCCAAGACTTATCAGGCTTTGTGGCGCTGACAACAGGGTGGTCGCCACTACTGATGGCAGGACTGCCAATTTTGATAAGTGCTGTGGTGGGTGCATATTTGATTGGCAAAAAGGGGTAGGTGTGGCACGCTTGACTTTTGTTACTATTGCGCCATATTGTTGATGGGTAGATTAAAAAAAGCGCTAGACTAGAAACATGAAATATAACAGCAAGTTAAGTACCTATCAAGTCAAAAAATTATCAAATGCTTTTGTATTGACATTGATGCCATAACACCTGCTTTTTTTACTTGAGTTAAGCCGTAACATCATTTACTGTTGGTTCGCTCTTTTTAGGCAAGAAATCTATGAATGCCAAACCAACCAAAAAGCTTATTATATAGTGAAGTAGAATTTAATAAAAGCTACTTTGGAGCAAAAGACAACGTGGCTATCATGGTGAATTAAAATGGGGTGGTGGCACATTAAACCAACCTGTTTTTGGCATCTTTGAATAAGATGGCAAAATTTTTATTGAAATGATACCAGATTGCTCTAAAACAACCCTGCAAGTTGTGATGACAGGCAAAGTGTCAGTGGGTAGTATCATTGACTCTGAGGCTTTCGTGGTTATAATGGATTGGCGGATGTAGGCTATAACAAATATTTTAGAGTGGATTACTCAAAAAATGAGTTTACTCATGGCAGATATCACATCAATGATGTAGAGAGCTTTTGGAGTTACACCAAAAGAAGACTTGCTAAATTTAATGACATAACTGAAAATTTTAAGATTGACTTAAAATAATATAAATGGTTTTGGAGCAAAGATGTTGATGAATGACAACGTCATTTGTGGAGTTTGATTAAGTGTTTTTTTATAATTTGTTAATCTATAGCCTTCTAAAATCCTTTGAGGTATGTTCTAGCACCTATCACAAATCATTAACAAGATTTAAGCTTGGGGTAAAAACTGGTGTTTGGTGAATTGGGCAGTTTTACAGAAGGTTTAATACAAAAATTACAATTAATTTAGTTGGTTGGACACAGGTAGATGTTTTGTGGTATGATAAATTAAAAATTGTTACTCAAGTCAAAAGAGGGTTTTATGAAAATCAATCACTACATCAATTATGATGGGCAAACCGAAGCGGCATTTGCCTTTTATGCCAGCGTGTTTGGCGGTGAGCCACGCTTGATGCGATTTGGGCAGATGCCAGCAGGCGACAACGCTCTTAGCGAGAGTGCTGCCAATTTGATTATGCACGCTGAACTGATGATTGGCGAGCATTGTCTGATGGCATCGGATGTGGTGTCGGGCACTTGCGGTGGTGATGAGCCATTTGTGCGTGGTAATGCACATTCAGTGAGTCTGAATTTCACCGCTGATGAAGCTGATGAAGCGATACGCCTATATCATGCGCTGTCTGATGGCGGTACGGTGGTTATGCCATTAGATAAGACCTTTTGGGGTGCGATGTTTGGCATGATTAAGGATAAATTTGGCGTACAGTGGATGATTAACTGTCAGCTTTAACGCATTGATTTGGTTAATAAACCGCTTGGCGGGGGTTTATTAACCAATCGGGGCAAAGCTAAACACAATAATCACCGTAATCATCCCTGCGATGATGCCTGCCAGCACATCATCAAGCATAATCCCAAAACCGCCCGAAACGTGCTTGTCCGCCCAGCTAATCGGTGCAGGCTTTAAGACGTCAAATAGCCGAAACAACCCAAATCCTAAGCCGATAACCATCCAAAATAGCAAGGTATTGGGCAAGAATTCACCCAATCGTCCAAATTCATATAGAACAAATATAGTAGGCAATAAGCTAAGCCACAGACCCACCCACTCATCAAATACAATGTGTGGGTCATCCTCAATCCCCATCAAAGCGGATGTTTTGCCACAAACAAAACTACCCACAATCAGCCCAATGAGTGTTACCGCTAAAAAGACCCAAAACCCTGCCCAAATAAGTGGTAGCACCAGCAAAAGACCACCCAGTGTCCCCCAAGTGCCGGCAGCACGGCGTGGCAAGCCTGAACCCAAGCCGATACCCAGCCAATAGATGCATTTATCAAAGGTGCTGGCGGTAGGCGGGCAAGGCGGACATTGGTTGGATTTGTAGATGTTGGGTTTGGCTTGGCTCATGGCTTTCCTATTTGACAAAATCACGCTTGTAGGCGATGTGGTTTTGGATATTGTTTAGGGTATCGTTTTCATCCCAAATTTGTAATTCCCACGGATAATAAAAGTTACTGGCATTTTTAAAATACACATGGATGCCAATGTAGCCATCCACATCTCGCAGATACCAGTTTTTTAGACCATATTTTTCTTTAAATTCATCCAATTTATCCAAAATCAAAGCAATATCCGCCGATGGCAAAACAATACGCGCACCAAAGATATCATTCAAGATATTATTTACAGGATATTGATTTTGTCTT
>JBHBMT010000095.1:0-4210 GCA_041773075.1 Moraxella sp. | reverse complement strand
TTTTTTATGTCAAAATTCCAAAGCTAGGTTGTGTTATAATAAACCAATTTTGATGAAAATAGGGGGTATCATGACCACGCCAACTTCACCCAAATACTTATCTTATGATGTGATTATTGTGGGAGCAGGGCCGATTGGCTTGTCTATGTGTCAAGCTTTGGCAGGGACGGGGCTAAAAATTGCTTTGATTGAACGCCAAAGTCAGCAGATGGTGGCACACCCTAAGCCCGATGGACGAGAGATTGCCATTACGCATCGCACTCGTGCGATTATGCAGGATTTGCACCAATGGCAAAAGTTGCCCGAAGGTAGCGTTTATTTTTTGCGTCGTGCTGAAGTGTTCAATGGCAATTCGCCGTTTGCCTTGGGATTTGATAAGCCCAAGCAAGTCCACGGGCGAGCCATTGAGACGCTTGGTTATTTAATTAGCAATCATCACATTCGCCAAGTGGCGTACGATACTGTCGTGGACAAATTTGGCAAGCAGATTGATGTATTCTTTGAACGTAGCATTAGCGATGTGACCGTGACCCATACTTATGCCAGTGTCAGCCTTGATGATGGCACACAGTTACACGGGCAACTGGTGCTAGCAGCGGACTCTCGTATGTCCTTTATGCGTAAAGCCTTGGGGATTAGTGCGGATATGCACGACTTTGGGCGGACGGTGATGGTGTTTCGCACCACGCACACTAAGTCCAATCACGAAACCGCCCACGAAGGCTTTTATTATGGCAAAACTTTGGCAGTCTTGCCCCTAGGGGAGTACCAATCATCGATGGTCATTACCATTGACAATACCAAAGTTGATGAAATTAAGCGAATGAATGACAAACAGCTGGCCGCCGAAATGCAAAGCTGGCTTGGCAATCGTCTCGGTGAGATGGCAGTTACCAGTCCTATTTATGATTATCCCTTGCTAGGTGTCCATGCCAGAATTTTTTATGGGCAACGTTGTGCCTTGATTGGCGATGCGGCGGTGGGTATGCACCCTGTGACGGCACATGGCTACAATCTGGGCATGGAGAGCGTGGAGATTTTGAGTGAGTTGATTGCCAAGGCGGTGCGTGAAGGCAAAGACATCGCCAGCAGTCGCCTACTTCGCCATTATAGCCACACCCATAGCCTAAAAACTCGAGCCATGTATCACGGCACCAATGCGATTGTTAAGCTATATACTGATGAAACGCCCCCTGCTCGCTTTGTGCGTCATGCAGGCTTGCGTCTAAGTAATGGCTTTATGCCTATCAAAAGGTTGATTACAGGGCAATTAACTGGCTAAATTGGTGTGTCTTGAATTATCAAAAAAGCCACTTGTATCATGTAGGTGGCTTTTTTGGTTACTTAATTTAGGCTAATTGACGATATGTTCCCAGACCAGTTTTAGATTGTGGTGAATATGGTCAGGATTGGCAACTTCATCACTTTGAATGATAAATTCAATCATCGCCACCGAAAACGAAGCATAAATATGACCTTGAAACTGTAAATCACCATCAGGCTTGTTTTGACTAGCCTTGGCACTGATGTATTTGTTTTTGGCAAGGGTGTAGTAGTCTTGCTTTAGGTTGATTTTGGGGGTGGTGATACGCCACAACAGACGCAGACGAGACAGATGCTCTTGTAGAGTGCTTGGCACGCTTTGGCGAAATTCTTCCCACGAAATGCTTAGGCGTTTGTCCAGTAGTGGGATAAACAATTCATTTTTGAGCTGACAAATCATCTGATGAGCCAATTCATTTTTGTTTTCGTAGTACTTATAAAACGTGGTGCGGTTGATATTGGCATGCTCCAAAATATCAGCGATGGTGATGTCATCATAGTCTTTTTGTGACAAAACGTGCAAAAAGGCGGTTTCAATGCTTTTTAGGGTGCGAGCCACACGAGCGTCTAGTTTTTTGGGGGTGGGGGTGTCTGATGGGGTTTGGGTGTTTGTCATGATAATCTCCAAAAATAAGCAACAAATATACCAAAAAAACGCAATTAAGCAACCATTTATTGCTTATTTTAAAAAATTTTTAAAATTTTAAAAAATTTGCTTGACCTTTATCAAAATTTCATTATAATACGCACACATAAATAAGCGGGAATAGCTCAGTTGGTAGAGCACAACCTTGCCAAGGTTGGGGTCGCGAGTTCGAATCTCGTTTCCCGCTCCAAATTTTAAAAAGCTCAAATCAAATGATTTGGGCTTTTTTTTAGTTGTTGTGATATTTATTTTCTGATATGGCATATTCTAAATAATTTTCTACCCATTGTTTATCATCATAATTTAATGACTTGGCTTTTTGCCAAAAAGTTTCTGAGCCATAATATTGGTATAGTTGATGTATGACATTGGCATGGTCAATACCAAAACTATCATAAAATTTCAATGAGATAAATTGAGCAAATATTTTATCATCTATAAAAGATTGTCTTAGCATATCACAGTAATTGATGTTCTTTTCTTGAGCAATGACAATAAGTAATTTACCGACTTTGATTGATTTTGTATCATAAAAACAGCGACTATCAGCAATGATTATATAAAACCAAATAGATAGTCATGCAATAAAGAAAATCAAAATAAATATCGCTATTTTACTTGGTTTGTTTGTGGACTTTATCATACTCATTTATCATGTTGCCTTATTTGAAAATAAAATATTTAAAAAAGTATTCTTGGAATTGTCATTGTAATAAACAAAGAATATTTTTTTCTTTATTGAATTATTAATACTTACCAAAGGTTAAATTTGATAACCTTATTTTTATTGATATTAATATACTGTTATCAAACACTTGACAAAGTTATTAGAAATATTATACAATTAGGTCAAGACTGTTTATAAAATAATATGTCAAGATAGGGGGTCTTATGTGTAATTTGCCTCTTAGAAGGTTGAAGATACTCAAATACATGGTATTAGGTGTATCATAATAGTTTATATGGATTGATGGTGATTAAATTTAAAAAAGGAGAATAATTTAATGTCAAGTTTTATCGCTCATGTTCGCCAATCCGACCAAGCAATTCAATCACTTGAAACGCATTTAACTGAAACTGTTTAAATCTCTCTAATGAATGAAAAACAAATAATAATTTAAAATTATTACATGGATTAACAATATGAACTTTTATGCCCATTCTATTGAAAACCAACCCGAAACCACTTGGCAATCACTTCATAGCCATTTACACAATGTTGGCAAACAATCTGCTGATTTCGCTCAATATTTTTCCGCACAAGAAATGGCATTGGTAACGGGTTTACTACATGATTTAGGCAAATATAGCCTAGATTTTCAGGCGCGTTTGCATGGCAGCCCTAAAAAAGCCAATCACTCAACCGCAGGTGCAAAAATTGCCCTCGAAAAATGGGGCAATCCAATCGGAAAAATCATGGCATTTTGCATTGCAGGACATCATGCTGGCTTGGCAAATGGTGCAAAATTAGGTCATGGACGCACCACATTAGACCAACGTCTGCGTGATGAGTTTGGGCAAGATATTCCCGCTTTGGATAATCGCTGGCAACAAGAAATCAAGCTGCCTGAAAATATTGCCACGCCAAAATTTAAACAGTCTAAATCATCGTCATCTTTTTCACTCTCCTTTTTTACCCGAATGCTGTATTCTTGTTTGGTAGATGCAGATTTTTTAGATACCGAACAATTTTATGCTCAACAAAACAACACGCCTATTTTGCGTGGCAATTATCCGTCTTTAACAGAACTGCATATTCAGTTTAATCAATATATTCAACAATTCAGGCAGCCTGAATACACTTCCGAACTCAATCAGCTCCGTACCCAAATTTTAGACTATGCCGTTTCACAAGCGACACAAGAAACAGGCTTATTTTCGCTTACCGTCCCCACAGGCGGTGGCAAAACATTCACATCTATGGCATTTGCGTTAGAACATGCCAAACAGCATGGTTTACGCCGTGTCATTTACGTTATCCCATTTACCAGCATTATTGAACAAAACGCCGCCGAATTTCGCAAAGCCTTTGGTAAATTGGGCGAATCTGCCGTTTTGGAACATCACAGCACATTTGACGACAGCAAATTAACCTATCACCACAACAGCCAAGATAAACTCCGCAAAGCGTCTGAAAATTGGGATATGCCCATAGTGGTAACCACCGCTGTACAATTTTTTGAAAGCCTATTTGCTGACCGCGCCTCACGGTGTCGCAAATTACACAATATTTCAGGCAGC
>JBHBMT010000094.1:0-5478 GCA_041773075.1 Moraxella sp. | reverse complement strand
TGCTGTCTCTTCACCGCAAATATAACGCCCTGCTCCTGTATGGACGTGCAACTCAAAGCTAAAGTTACTGCCCAATATCTTATCGCCCAACAAATTATTGGCAAGGCACTCATCAATCGCTGCCTGCAAACGCTCAGCTGCCAAAATGTACTCACCACGAATAAAGATATAACCAACGCTTGCACCGATGGCATAGGCGGTAATGAGCATACCTTCAATCAGCTGAAACGGAATGCATTCCATCAACAGACGGTCTTTAAACGTCCCTGGTTCCATTTCGTCGGCATTACAAATCAAGTAACGCACACCGCCATCAGGTGGGGTCATAAACGTCCATTTTAGCCCTGCGTTAAAGCCTGCGCCACCACGTCCACGCACGTTGGCATTTTTAATCATCTCGCCCACTTCTTTGGGGTCAAGTGCCAAGGCGTTTTTTAGCCCAACAAAACCTTCTAAACGCTGATAATCTGCCAAACTTAGCACCGCATCTTGATGATACAAACGCCATGTCAAAGGGTGGGTTTTGCTTGTGGGGGCTTGACCTTCTGCCAGTCCCACACCCCAAATGGGGATTTTTTGGCGGTTTAATTGGCTTGGGGCAAGTCCGTTTTGGCGGGCATTGATTTGGCTTTGTACGTCCGCTTTGTTATTGATGGTATTATAAATCATTGATATTGCTCCAATAATAGCGCAACTTCATGAGCTTCAACAGGTCCGTAAGTGTCTTCATCAATCAAAATGGACGGTCCTTTGTCGCAGTTACCCAAACAACAAATCGGCAATAAAGTAAACCGTCCATCGGGTGTGGTCTGTCCGTATTCAATGCCCAATGCGTCTTTGAGCGCTTTTTCTACCGCTTCAAATCCTGTCAAATAACAGGCAATGCTGTCGCACAACAAAATCACATGGCGACCAACAGGCGCACGATAAATGCGGTTAAAAAAGGTCGCTACCCCTTCTACGTCCGCCACCGCAATGCCTAGCATATTGGCGATGGCAATGACTTGGGCATCGTTTACCCAGCCATTGCGCTTTTGTACAAGTTTGAGTGCGTCCAAGACGGCGGCACGAGCCTGCGGATAGCGATGAATGTATTCATCAATGCCACGGATTTCATCGGCTGTCAAAATGGCTTTAATATCCACTTTGGGAGTTTTGTCAGTTACGATTTTCATAAAAATCACTTTTACTTTTTTGAGTGCTTTTGTGTTTTTCCTAGCACGCCTTGGGCTGGCTTGGTGGATAACTCACTATTAAGATTAAGAGCTTAAATTTAATACACAAAGGTTGAGCAACATATTTTGTTTATCAATCAAACCATGATACCATCAAACCAGTACGCATTAAATTAAGCAAGGTCTGTCTTGTACTCTTTTAAAATCAATAAGTTAAATTGTCTTACCAAATGTGCCTCATGCTTTGTTCAATATCATCAAGTAGGGCAACTGTTTATTATACCAAGTTTATTGCGATACGTCTTTGTTGTACACAGATAAAAATAGTAAAAGTTGGGTAAGAATATTTAGCCAATGTTAACCTGCTCCAACCATCGTCAAAAATTCTTGCTCGGTCAATTTGGGCGTGTCATTGGCAAGGTCGTAATAACACGCTTTTTTGTCAATAAAAATTTGTGAAACTAATTTAAAATCCACATCATCAAACAGTCCTGCCGATAAGTAGTAATTATCCGTACCTAACTGATGAAAATACAAATGTGTACCGCAAGTCTGACAAAAGCCACGCTCACCCCAATCACTGGACTGATAATGAGCGACATTATTGACGTTCTGTGTTTGAATACCTTGACTTAAAAATGTAAAAGCTGCCGACCCACCCCATTTGCGACAGTGATTGCAATGGCAAGCGTGTAATTCATGGTTGTCCGCCACATCAATGGTAACACTACCGCATAGACATTGACCTTTCATAAGTTACTCTCTTTTTAATAAAATGCTATGATGTTATTTGCTTAAATTCAACCATTAAAATATGTTCGCTTTTTAGAGTATGTTGATATTTGACACACCTTAAAAAATGTTAAGTGTTAGATGCACTTTTGGTAAAAAAATAAGCCAAATCACTCTCTTTGTGATGCTTATTGCAAAAATAAACATAAAGTTTGACTGCCTGCACCTTGTATTGTCACCCAACACAAATACCGACCTTTGATAAGTTCACCTCTTGCTCATCACGTTTTATCAAAGCATTCAACACTTTGATTGTTTAAGCATTTTTGTCTTCTTGGGTAGGCGTGCTAGATTGCATTGATAAGCTGGCGGACTCTTGTCCTTTTTCACCACGCTTGGATTTAAGTTTAATCTGCAATCTTAACTCATTGGCGCTGTCGGCATTTCTGATGGCTTCATCATAGCTGATCGCCCCTTCATCGTACAGGTCAAACAGCGCCTGATCAAAGGTTTGCATACCCACTTCACGGCTTTTGGTCATCACCGCCTTAAGTTCGTGCATTTCACCCTTTAAAATCAAGTCCGACACCAAACGGGTATTTAGCATGATTTCTACCGCTGCCCGCCTGCCTTTGCCATCTTCGGTACGGATAAGTCTTTGAGAAATAATGGCTTTCATGTTGCTAGACAAATCCATCAACAGCTGCTGACGGCGCTCTTCGGGAAAAAAGTTAATGATACGGTCAAGCGTCTGGTTGGCATTATTGGCGTGCAGCGTACCTAGACACAAATGCCCCGTTTCGGCAAAAGCAATGGCGTGTTCCATCGTCTCGGTATCACGAATCTCACCAATCAAAATCACATCAGGCGCTTGGCGTAGGGTGTTTTTTAGCGCATGGTGCCATGAGTGCGTATCCACACCCACTTCCCGATGGGTAATCATGGATTTTTTGTGTTTATGCACATATTCTACAGGGTCTTCCACGGTGATGATGTGCCCTGCGCTGTTTTCGTTACGATAGTCAATCATCGCCGCCAAAGACGTGGATTTGCCAGAGCCTGTACCGCCCACCACCAGCACCAAACCACGCTTTTCCATAATCACGTCTTTAAGCTGTGGTGGCAACTTTAATTTTTCAAAATTGGGAATCTCAGCAGCAATGGTACGAATCACCATGCCCACTTGCTGCTGTTGAATAAACACATTGACCCGAAACCGTGAGACATTGGGCACATTGATAGCAAAATTACACTCCATCTCACGCTCAAATTCATCTCTTTGATGGTCATTCATGATGCTATAAGCAAACAATTTGGTGCGTTCAGCGCTTAAAATTTGTTTACCCAATGGCTTCATCAAACCTTGATGTTTGACGCTTGGGGGAAAATCGGCAGTAATAAATAAATCAGACGCCCCAATTTCCACCACCTTGGTAAGCATATTAAACATGATTGCCTTAGCTTCGTTTAGTACTTCTTCAGCAAAGTTTACTAGGGATTTTTCATCATGTATCATGGGGCTTCTCTTTTGAACCTGTTAATAACTAATTTTAAGATGAATAAAAACTTATTTTATCTCACTCAATATTTGAACTGCTTGCTTATTACCTAATTGAGCTGATTGTTCAAACCAATGTTTCGCCTTTGCCATATCATTTATTTGATATTTATCTTCATAATAAATCGCCCCTAAATACAGCATGGCGACATCGTTATTTTGTTCGCTAGCTTTGGTTAACCAATGAATGGCTTTTTCTAATTCCCATTTTCCATATTTTTGATGATATTCATCAGACGCATAGAGTGAGCCTAATGCCATTTGGGCATGGGTATTATTTTGATTGGCGGATTTTAGATACCATTCTTCGGCAAGTGTCAAATCTGATGTACCGCAAGAGCCAACATCGTACATTCCTGCAATAGTAAGTTGAGCATTAGCATCGCCTGCGGTCGCTGATTGTACCAATTCTGCTTTTGGCTTACCATCGGTGCAATGTTTACTACTCTGCAATTCTTGCTCGGCTGTGGTATTTTGTGTGTCGGTCGCTGATTGTTGGCTTTTATTCTCACAACCAAAAAGCACCAATACTGTTAATAAAGTTAGATATTTGTATTTCATACCAATTACCTATCACAATCCGCCATCACAATATCAATACTTGCCAAATAAATGATGGCGTCTGACACCAGTGAGCCATTAATCACGCTTGGCATTTGCTGTAAATGCGCAAAGGTTGGTGTACGGATACGGGTACGATAACTCATGGTGGAATTATCGCTTGTTACATAGTAGCTGTTTAGCCCTTTAACGCCTTCTACCATACACGCACTTTCACCTGCTGGCATGACAGGACCCCACGACACCGACACAAAGTGGTTAATCAAGGTTTCAATGTCTTTTAGGGTGCGGTCTTTGGGTGGTGGCACGGCAAGTGGGTGTTCGGCTTTATATGCGCCACTTGGCATATTGTTTAGGCACTGCTCAATAATACGTAAGCTTTGGCGAATTTCTTCAATCTTAACCAAACAGCGGTCATAAGCGTCGCCGTTATAAAATACAGGAATGTCAAATTCAAAGTTTTCATAGCCCAAATACGGACGAGCTTTACGCAAATCAAACTCAATGCCCGTAGCTCTTAAGCCTGCACCCGTTACGCCCCACGCTAGGGCTTGCTTGGCATTATATTGAGCCACGTTTTGGGTACGTCCCTTTAAGACGGTGTTGGTCATGGTGGCTTTATAATATTCATCAATGCGTTTTGGCATCCAATCCAAAAATTCACGCACCAAACGCTGCCAACCATTAGGCAAATCCATCGCCGTGCCACCGATTCTAAACCACGCAGGGTGCATACGATAGCCTGTTACCGCTTCAATGATGTCATACGCCTTTTGGCGGTCAGCAAACATATAAAACACAGGGGTCATACCACCTGCATCTTGGATAAACGTGCCCCAATACAATAAGTTATTGGTAATACGAAACAGCTCACTCATCATGATACGAATGGTGTTGGCACGGTCAGGCACGGTAATGCCAGCCAGTTTTTCTACCGCCATGATATAAGGCAGCTCATTCATCACCCCACCCAAATAGTCAATACGGTCAGTATAAGGAATGAACGAATGCCACGTTTGACGCTCCGCCATCTTTTCTGCGCCACGATGGTGATAGCCAATGTCAGGGATACAGTCCACCACTTCTTCGCCATCAAGCTGCAACACCAAACGAAACGCACCATGTGCCGATGGGTGGTTAGGACCGATGTTCAGGAACATAAAGTCTTCATCACGTCCTGAGCGTTTCATGCCCCACTCTTCAGGGACAAAGCGCAAGTTTTCTTGTTCAAACTGCTGTTTGGCGGTGTTTAGAAAGTATGGCGTAAATTCGGTGGCACGAGCGTGGTACTCTTTGCGCAGTGGGTGTCCTTCCCAGTATTTGGGCAGCAAAATGCGTGTCAGATGCGGGTGTCCGTCAAACACCACACCAAACATATCCCACACTTCACGCTCATACCAGTTGGCATTGGGATAAATCTTGGTGGCACTTGGGGTACTTTCGCCTTCTTTT
>JBHBMT010000093.1:0-8042 GCA_041773075.1 Moraxella sp. | reverse complement strand
TTTATGGCGTTTTCAAGAATATTATTATTGCAATAAATACAGTAATTATTTTTATTAACAACAAGTTATGTCGGCTAATTAAATGCTTAGTTAATTAAATACTTAGTTAATTAAATGCTTAGCTAATTAAATACTTAGTTAAATAAATTCATAAATAAGCACCTTGGCTATACTTAAATAAAGATATCAAATTATTATTTTAGAGAATTTAATAAACTAATTATTCAAAGGTGGTTTTTTGATATTAAATGGTAATTAACTCAAAATATCGTAGATTTTATTTGATATTATTCCCACCATCCCCATAACAAGGATGAATTTAGCTTTTAGGAGTAATACCATGCAAACCACTTTATTAATTGATGGCATGACCTGCACAGGCTGCACTCGCACTGTTACACAAGCCTTAATGCAGATTGCCAATGTTTATGAGGTGCAAGTAGATTTGGCAAACACTCTTGCTGTTATCACGCACGATGCTGACATTGTGGCGCTTATTGAGGCAGTTGAGAACGCAGGCTTTGATGTGCGCCAATCAGGACAATAGGGATAAAATAAGTAAGCAATGACCACGCAGCCTTCACAACCCACTCACCAATACAAGATTGATGGCATGAGCTGTCAGTCCTGCGCGACTCGCCTAGAAAAAGTTCTAAACAAAAAAGAGTCTGTGGCTGAAGCGGTTGTGAATTTTGCTACAGAAAGTCTTAGTATCACCTACCACCCAAATCAAAATGTGGATGAAGCCCTCTTGGCACAATGGGTATCACAAGCAGGCTTTACGCTCACCCCTCCCTCCTCTACTCTATCAACCGACCTACACACGCCAGAAAAAGCCAGTATTCAATTCATCAAAAAGCATTGGTTGCTCCTTGTGCTCTCTTTGCCTTTTTTTGTGGGCATGATTGGCATGATGTTAGGATTTCATCAGCTTATGCCGCCTGTGTGGTTGCAGTTTATATTGGCAAGCATTGTACAGTTTTGGGTGGCTCGTTCTTTTTATCAAGGGGCATGGGCAAGCATCAAAGGTCGTCTAGCTAATATGGATGTCTTGGTTGTGGTTGGCACCTTGGCAATTTGGGCGTATTCTAGTTATGTTTTTTGGACTTATGGCATACACGCTGGACATGGCAATCACCATGTGTATTTTGAAGCAGGTGTCATGGTCATCACCTTTATGACCTTGGGTAAGTTTTTGGAGCATCGCGCCAAGCGCGAAGGCTTGGACAGCATTAGTATGCTGCTTAGTCTCACTCCCAACTATGTGCAAGTCAAAACCTCCTATGGATTTAGCACTGTTACCACCTCACAAGTTAAACCCAATCAGATTGTACTAGCCAAACAGTACGACCGTATTGGCTTAGATGGTATTGTGGTCAGTGGCATGGGATACTGCGATGAAAGTCATCTGACAGGTGAATCTGCTTTGATTACCAAAAAAGCTGGCGACAAAGTGCTGGCAGGTGCTATGGTGTCTGCTGGTAGCTTTGAATATAAAGTCACTTCCGACAGTCAAAACACTCATCTTAAACAGATGATTGACGATTTGGCAAAAGCTCAAGGCAGCAAAGCACGTATTGCGCGTATTGCTGACAAGGTTGCAGGGGTATTTGTTCCTGTCGTCATCGCCATCAGCATACTCACCTTTGCCCTTAATTTATGGCTAACAAACACCCTAGATACAGCACTCATGCGTGCAGTTGCTGTACTAGTCATTGCCTGCCCTTGCGCCCTTGGATTGGCAACTCCCACAGCCATCATGGCAGGCATGGGTGTGGCAGCGCGCCACGGTGTTTGGTTTAAGGATGCCAAAAGTTTGGAGTTGTCAGGCAAGATTGACACTGTCGTCTTTGATAAGACAGGCACTCTAACACAAGGCATACCCAAGCTTGTGGGTGAGTCCACCTTAGACGGCAAACAAAGCACCAATGGGTTATTTGCTGTGCTAGCAAGCCTAGAGGCTTATGCCAATCACCCTCTGGCTTCCGTATTAGTCGCAGAAGCACAAAAACGCAAGCTAACACTACAGCCAGTACAAAACCCTCAAATCATAGCAGGCTCTGGGATTATGGGTTTTATAGAGGGTGTTGGTACAGTAAAAGTGGGTAAGCCTGAGTTTGTAGGATATCCTTTGAGTGCCATTCCTAGTGAGGGTATTTGGGCAATTGCAAGCCTTGTCGCTATGAGCATTGATGAGACTCCTGTAGCCATTTTTGCTTTGGCAGATGACATCAAAAAAGACAGCCAAACCCTGATTCAGCGATGGCAGCATGAGGGTGTTCATTTGGTTATGATGAGTGGTGATAAAACATCCGTGGTGGCGCATACCGCCAGCTCTTTATCTCTTGAGCAGGCTTTTGGTGAGTTATCCCCACAAGATAAAGCCAATAAAATCAAAGAACTACAGGACGCAGGACATAATGTGGTGATGATAGGTGATGGCATTAATGATGCGCTTGCTATGAGCGTTGCCAATACAAGCTTTGCCGTTGCCAATGCAACGGATATTGCCAAGCATACCAGTGCTGCTGTCTTGATGGGCGATTCTTTGCTAGGAGCTTATTATGCCAAACTCATCGCCAAGCGCACTGTCACCACCATTTACCAGAATTTATTTTTTGCCTTTATTTACAATATCATTGGCATTCCACTGGCAGCTATAGGCTTGTTAAGTCCGATGGTAGCAGCCATTGCGATGACCTTAAGCTCCATTTCCGTCATTGCCAATGCGTCTCGCCTAAAACGACTAAATTTTGTTATAAAACGCACTTAAGAGGCTTTTGTTCATTCTATTCATGCATTACAAACGCGTGTTTTGATGCTATTTTAAATCCAGTCAATTAATTATTGATGTTGTCAAAACATTCTTTGTTAAGCAAACGCAAGATTGATGTGTAGCAATCAGTCACATCCACTAAGCTAGTCCCCTTTAAAAAATTATAAAAATTAAACACACTCTTATAAAAAACCTATTCACAATTAATGACGCTGCTATATTTTTGTGGAAGAATGCATTAAAAATCATTGCTTTTTTGCCAAAAAAAATTAACCATGAAGAGGTTCTAAGAAATATTTTGGGTTTTTGATTTATTTGTTATAATAACGCCTTTATTAATGCTGGGGTATGTTGATATTTTAGTTTAAGCGAAAGCCTTAGATAAACGCCTGCCTTTTTGGGCAACAAACTTAAGACAAGAGAACGCTATTGCCAAGGCTACCAACATCAAAAGGCGAACGCTAGTTTATATTTCACCAAAAAGCATACCCATCATTTAACATCCAACATTTTTCTTAAGGCGCATGAAATGCTAACGCGCCCTATTGGTGTGATGCTATGCCAACATTTTCTTTCAAAAAATTTAAAACCACCCTCACCTCTTTTCAGTGGGTGGGTATTGGGCAGATATTGGCACTATTTTTGATGGCATTGGCATTGACTGCATTGATTGCAGGCAGTATTGGCTACCAAATCGGTCATCGTCAGGGGCATTCTTCTGCATTAAGTAGCGTATCTGATGGCAGTGGTGGGCAGTTAAGCCCCGAAGAAATCCAAGCATTGCGCCTAGAAAACGACATCCTAAAAACCGAAACCCAAACCCTAACCCAAGAACGAGACATCAGCATCAATAACCTCACCTTGTTGCGTGATGAAACACAAACGCTTAAGCTCACCTTGCTCAAAACTGAACAGCTCAATCAACTACTAACACAAGAAATTGCCCAAAAAGGCGGGGTGCCTTTAAAGGTGCTAGGGGCTGAAATTGCCGCCTTACCCGAAAAAGGCTATGAATATCGTTTTGATGTAGCACTCTTCACCCAAGATGGGCAATCGCGTACCTTAATACCAAGCATGACTTTACTCAATGAGACCAGCATGGTTGATGTACCACTCATTCCTGCAACCTATGACATTCAAGGCATAGCCCATGTGCGAGGGCGATTTATCATGCCAGATGGCTTTGTACCCAAGCAAATCAAACTCAAGCTTGTGGCAGATACAGAAGAAACCGTACAGCTATATGACTGGCAAGTTGGCAAAGCCATTGAAGGCTCGCCTGCCACTTTGGGCGAAATTGGTGACATCGATACCCGACCTATTAACAACAGCAAAAAACCTTAAATGACCAACTCCACAGATCTCTCACAAGAAACCGATATTGCTTTGGCGGTGACACCTGATACCGCCCAACCCCCTATGTATGCACTTATCATGCACAATGATGACTATACCACCATGGAATTTGTGGTATATGTGTTGGTGCAAGTGCTGCAATTGCCTGAAGAATTGGCATATCTATTGATGCTAAAGATACACCACGAAGGCTTGGCTAGGGTGTCAGTACTGCCCAAAGAAATTGCCGAGATGAAAGCCCGACAAATCCAATTGCTTGCCGAACAAGAAGAATTTCCCTTATTGGTCACCATTGAGCCAGTTTAATCTGGTTTATTTGCCAAACTCCCTTGTAACAAGAGACACTTGTCATTATTATAATTTAAAAGAATCTGGTGATTGCGTGTTTTATATCATCATGGCAACTTCATGCCCGATGTGATCACACCAAAATAGCCTATTTTTTCATCAATCAAATTATGACAGCTACCTAGCAAGCTCTTTAAGGGGTGCTAGTTACAAGGAATCTTATGCTAAGTCCACAATTAGAGCATACTCAACAATTAATTTATCAGTTTGCCCAAAAAGAACATCATGAATATGTTTTGACCGAACATTTGTTGTGGGGATTGCTTGCCAACAACAGCGCCAAAGCGTTATTAGATAGCCTAAAAGTGGATACAGCGCTGATTGTAGAGGCACTGCTTGCTTATTTTAAAGACTATGTACCAAAAAGTAATGCCAAGCCCATCTATAGTGCCAGTTATGAGCGGTGTATTCGCCGCGCGATATTTCATGTGCAAGCAAGCGGTCAAAATAGACCTGTAGAAGGTGTTGATGTGCTAGTAGCCCTGCTTAGCGAAAAAGACAGCTATGCTATGCAATTGTTGCAGGCACAAGGGGTGAGTCGCCTACAGCTTTTGCGTCAATTGGCACATGGAGAAAAAGGTAGTGATGATATCACGATTGTTTCTTTGGAAGCTGCCACCGCCAAAAAACCTAACAATCCTTTAACAACCTTTGCGCACAATTTAAATGAACGCGCCAAACAAGGACTGACAGACCCTTTGATTGGTCGTCACACAGAGGTTGAGCGCTGCCTTGAGATTTTGGCAAGACGGCGCAAAAACAACCCATTATTGGTAGGCGACCCTGGTGTGGGCAAGACTGCCATTGCTGAGGGGCTTGCTTGGCTAATTGTTCACAATAAAGCCAATCCTGCGCTAAAAGATGCGACCATTTATAGTCTGGATTTGGGTGCTTTGGTGGCAGGCACTAAATATCGGGGCGACTTTGAGGCGCGTATGAAAGCCTTGTTGGATGCCATCAAAAAAGAACCCCATGCCATTTTGTTTATTGATGAAATTCATACAGTGATTGGTGCAGGCAGCTCTATGAATAACAGCATGGATATGTCCAACCTCATAAAACCTGCACTTGCCAATGGGGAGCTTCGCTGTATTGGCTCAACGACCTTTACTGAATATCGTCAAGTTTTTGAAAAAGACAGTGCTTTGTCGCGCCGTTTTCAAAAAGTGGACATTACAGAGCCTAGTCTTGAGGACGCTATTGAAATTTTAAAGGGGCTGCGTCCACAATACGAAAAATTTCACCATGTACGCTACAGCGATGAAGCGCTGGCAGCGGCAGTGACTTTGTCTGCTAAGTACATTCATGAGCGTTTTTTGCCTGACAAAGCCATTGATGTGATGGATGAAGTAGGTGCGCGCCAAAAATTAAACGACACCAAAAAAGAGACACCCATTGATATTGATGTACCTATGGTAGAAGCGGTGGTTGCGCGTATTGCACGCATTCCTCCAAAGTCTGTATCCAAAGACGACAAGGCTGTTTTAGCGCATTTGGCAGAAGATTTAAAGCGGGTGGTATTTGGACAAGACGATGCCATCATGCGTCTAACTGATGCTATTATGTTGTCACGAGCAGGATTAAAAGCAGAAGAAAAACCCGTTGGTGCATTTTTGTTTGCAGGTCCAACAGGCGTGGGCAAAACCGAGATTGCCCGCCAACTTGCCTTTGCCTTGGGCGTGCCGTTGGTGCGTTTTGATATGAGTGAATATATGGAGGCGCATACCGCCTCTCGTCTGATAGGTGCGCCTCCTGGTTATGTCGGTTTTGATCAAGGCGGATTGTTGACCGAAAAAATAGGGCAAACACCACACTGCGTTTTGTTGTTGGACGAGCTAGAAAAAGCCCATCCTGATGTGTTTAATCTGTTATTGCAAGTGATGGACAATGGGACATTAACAGATAATAACGGACGCACCGCTTCATTTCGCCAAGTGATTTTGATTATGACCACCAATGTGGGTGCAGACAATATTAGCCGAAATTCTATGGGATTTACCGAGCAAGACCATAGTTATGATAATACAAACGCCATCAAGCGTACCTTTACCCCTGAATTTCGTAACCGCTTAGATGCCATTGTGCATTTTGCCCCTTTGGATACTACCATCATTGCCTCTGTAGTAGATAAACTACTCACCCAGCTACAAGCACAATTAGATGATAAGCATGTGATACTAACAGCCACAGACAAAGCACGTCATTATTTGGCACGCAAAGGGTATGATAAGCTCATGGGCGCTCGTCCTATGGCACGATTGATTGATGATGAAATCAAAAAACCTTTGGCACATGCGTTATTGTTTGGCGAGCTAGTCAATGGAGGCAGCCTAACCATTGATGTCAATGAAGAAGCAAATGCCCTTGTCTTTGAAATTGTAGCACAAGAAGCTCCTGCGTAAACCATGTGTGTTTAATTTATGATATAATAAGCTTAACTCATTTATATCCCTATCATTTAACAGCGAGAATCCACGACTATGGCAACCACTCTTTTAGATGGCAAAGCATTAGCCACTAGTATTGAAGATGATTTAAAGGTTCGTGTAGAAACCATCAAACAAAAAACAGGACGCACGCCCATTTTGGCAACCATTTTGGTGGGTGATGACCCTGCCAGTGCCACTTATGTGCGTATGAAAGGCAATGCCTGCAAACGTGTGGGTATGGACAGCATTCGTGTGGAAATGCCAAGCCAAACCACCACCGAAGAACTTTTGGCAAAAATTGATGAACTCAATGCCAATCCTGACGTACACGGGATTTTGTTGCAGCACCCTGTGCCAGCGCAGATTGATGAGCGTGCCTGTTTTGACCGCATTGCCCTTGAAAAAGACGTTGATGGCGTAACTTGTCTAGGCTTTGGGCGCATGGCGATGGGCGAGATGGCTTATGGTTCTTGCACGCCACAAGGTATCATGCACCTTTTAAATCACTACCAGATACCAACGGTTGGCAAACACGCCGTGGTGGTGGGACGCAGTGCCATTTTGGGCAAACCAATGGCGCAAATGCTGCTCAATGCCAACTGCACCGTAACCATTTGCCACTCCAAAACCGTCAATTTGGCTAACCATGTTCGCCAAGCTGACATCATTGTTGGGGCGGTGGGCGTGCCTGAACTTATCAAAAAAGACTGGATCAAACAAGGAGCGGTGGTGATTGACGCAGGGTTTCACCCCACCGATGAAGGCGGCTGCGGCGACATTGAGCTTGATGGTTTGGACGGCGTTGCCAGCGCTTATACGCCCGTACCGGGGGGTGTAGGACCGATGACCATCAACACCTTGATTCGTCAAACCGTAGAAGCTGCCGAAAAAGAAGCAGGCATTTAAATAAAAGGCATTGTTAAACAATAATACATAAGCTAAAATACCCAAGTCTATCATAAACAAAGCAAACACCCAATGAGCCAAATATTCACCCATTGCCCTAAATGCCAAAATACACACTTTGTTAAAGCAGGGTTTAACAATGGCAAACAACGCTACAAGTGCAAAAACTGTCATTATTATTTTTCTGTACACAAACACAGCTCTCATAAGAGCGATGAAGTTAAGAA
>JBHBMT010000092.1:0-21926 GCA_041773075.1 Moraxella sp. | reverse complement strand
CCCTAGCTTGCGTGCCTGCATACGAAACACATCCAACGCCACTTCATGCGGTTTTGGTTTGGCTGCCATAATATTGCCCACTGCCAACACCACCACAAATGCCAAAATACCAAGCATGACCCACATAACACCCTGCCCAATCACCCAAAAGAGCGTCATTGTACTGACAATCCCAAAAATTGGCAACCAATGTTTGGATTCACCTGTATTTTAAGCTATAATAATCGGTTTTCTTATTACAATTTTTTTACAATTTAAAGGGGATTGCGATACCATGCGCCAAATTCTTGTGACCAACGCCCTACCCTATGCCAACGGTCCAATCCATATGGGACATTTATTGGGTTATATTCAGGCTGATATTTGGGTGCGTGCAATGCGTGCCATGGGACATGATGTCATTTATGTTTGTGCTGATGATGCACATGGGACGGCAATTATGCTCCGTGCAGAAGCCAATGGCATTTCTCCTGAACAGCAAATTGCAGGAGTACAAAAAGAGCATGAGCGTGATTTTAAAGGTTTTTTAGTTGAGTTTGACCATTACGACTCAACTCACAGCGACACCAATCGTAAACGTTCAGAAGAAATTTATTTAAAAAATCATCAAGCGGGCAATATTGCGGTTCGTCCAGTCACCCAATTATTTGACCCTGAAAAACAAATGTTTTTATCTGACCGTTTTATTAAAGGAACGTGTCCAAAATGTAAGGCAGATGACCAATATGGCGACTCTTGCGAAGTGTGTGGCACAACCTATAATGCAACTGAATTAATCAATCCACGTTCAACCTTAAGCGGTGCAACACCGATTGAAAAAGATTCTGACCATTATTTCTTTACTTTGCCTAATTTTAGCCAATATTTACAAGGTTGGACACGAGATAAAGGGCGTTTACCTACGTCGATTGCTAATAAATTAGATGAATGGTTTGAAGCAGGGTTAGCAGATTGGGATATTAGCCGAGATGCTCCTTATTTTGGTTTTGAAATTCCAAATGCACCAAATAAATATTTTTATGTATGGGTTGATGCCCCGATTGGTTATATGGCGAGTTTTGAAAATTATATTAAAACTAAACGCCCAGATATTCAATTTGATGATTATTGGAAACAAGATTCCGATAAAGAAGTGTATCATTTTATAGGTAAAGATATTGTTTATTTCCATGCTTTATTCTGGCCTGCAATGTTGCATGGGGCAAATTATCGTACGCCAACATCTTTATTTGTAAACGGATTTTTAACGGTTAATGGCGAGAAAATGTCTAAATCTCGTGGCACATTTATTAAAGCCCAAACTTATTTAGAGCATTTAAATCCTGAATATTTACGTTATTATTTTGCATCTAAATTATCTGATAAAGTCGAAGATTCTGATTTAAATCTTGATGATTTTATTGCCAAGGTCAATTCTGATTTAGTGGGTAAAGTGGTGAATATTGCAAGCCGCTCGGCAAAATTTATCAATACTCAATTTAATAATACTTTATCTGCAACCTGTAGCGAACCCTCTTTAGTACAAGAATTTATCGATGCAGGTGATAGTATTATTCAACATTATGAGCAACGTGAATTTAGCACGGCAATTCGTGAAATCATGGCGTTAGCAGATAAAGCGAATCAATATATTGATGAGAAAAAACCGTGGGCTGCGGCAAAAGAAAATCCAAATAATCCTGATGTGCAAGATATTTGTTCGGTTGGTTTAAACTTATTCCGTCAATTAGCGGTTTATTTAGCTCCTGTCTTACCAGAATTGGCAAAACAAGTGCAAGGTTTCTTACAATTAGAGCATTTTAATTTTGACTCTCGTAAACAGATTTTAGTCGGTCATCAAATCGCTCAATTTGAACCGTTAATGCAACGTGTAGATGCGAAAAAAGTACAAGCGATGGTTGATGCGTCAAAAGAATCATTACAGCCAACCCAAAAAGCAAAAGATGTTCAACCAACAGCGACTCAAGCCCAAAAAGCTGAACAAGCTGATGATTTTATTGGTATTGATGACTTTAGCAAAGTGACTATGAAAGTCGCAAAAGTGCTTGAATGTAACCGTGTGGAAGGAGCTGACAAATTATTGCAATTTACCTTAGACGTGGGCGAAGAAACAACACGCAATGTCTTTAGTGGTATTGCAAAATTTTATCAACCTGAACAATTAGTCGGTAAAACGGTCGTTTGTGTAACCAACCTTGCACCACGCAAAATGAAATTTGGTATTTCTGAAGGCATGATTTTATCTGCCCAAAAAGATGGACAACTGACCGTCATCTTGCTTGATGATAATATTCCTGCTGGGGCGAAATTGGCGTAATACCTTATCCATGTGTTAAAATTGGTTGTTTTAGTAAACACTTTTTAATAAACTTTGTTTTTATTTATTTAGGAAACTTTTATGAAAAAATCTTTATTGATGGCATTATCCACTTTATTGGCACTGCCAATGGCATATGCAGACACCATCTATGGTATTTATGCAGATGCCAACTACTGGCAAACCAGTGCTGACGTGACCAATAATGGTGTTAAGCAAGACTACAAAGATGATGGGCAACTGATGCTCTCTGCCAGCCTTGAGCACCCCGTTCCCTTGGTGCCCAATGTGCGTGTGCGTTATAGCGATCTAAAAAATGAGCTTAACAGTAGCACCAATACCCAAATTGATGCCAATAGCACTGACATTATTGCCTACTATGAGCTACTAGACAATGTCGTAAGCGCAGATATTGGCTTGGGAGCAAAAATCATTGATGGCGCAGAAAAAACAAATAACGTCACAGGATATGACCTAGCCAAGACACTGCCCATGGCATATGCCTCCGTAGGCGCTGACCTACCCTTGACAGGACTGTCTATCAAAGGCGAACTTGGATTGGCTTATGGCGAAAATGTCAAAGCAACCGATGCTCAAGCGGAAATCAAATACAAATTTGTTGATGTGCCTATGATGGACATTGGCGTAAAAGCAGGCTACCGCGTACTTAACCTAGATTATGATGAAATGACCAATAAATATGTGGGGTCATTATTTGGCTCACAAATCCCCTACAAAGCAGAGTTTAAGGGTCCTTATGTTGGACTTGAACTGCATTTTTAGTATGCTGTTTTGACAAACTCCCAGAGCTTATTCATGATTCATTTTTTTAGGCAAAAATGAGCTAAATCATAAGCTCTTCAAGAAAAAACTTGCTTGATAGTTGAGTTTATCAAGCAAATTTTTTGACATCAAGTCACAAGAGTTAGTCGTTTTTGACAAAAATAAGCGCTTTTAATGTAATATTCTACAAAATATAAAAGCACCATAAATTATGAGCAGGTTCTAGAATAGCCTTTTGGCAGTCCACCAGTGATATTGGTGTGTGAGACTTTACACACTTTAAGAAAAATATTGGGTATTAATTAGGGCGTGTGCAATATCAACACGCCCTCATCGCCTAAACATCAATCCACCATCTCACGATTATGGTTGTTTTAACCAAACAACAGTTATACCGCAAAGCGCAATCCAGAGGTCTTAATTGCCCATACCAGCTCCACAAAGGCGCGATTATTGGTCAATGGCTCTCCATCCAAAATCAATACATATCCTGAACCATCTATCCACAAAAACACGAAACTGACATCTGGCATTAACAAATCTACATGGCTAAACAAAGAGACCGCATGACCCGACAAGGATAGCCCACGCTGTTCTTGGCGCACAAAGAAATCAAAAAAGTCTGCTGCCGCCACGCACAATCTATCAGCCTCTTCTTGAGTGTAGCCTACTTTTGCCAAACAAAAGCCCTCATTGGAAGCAATGGCAGCACGTCTTTTGCCTGATAAGCTTGCAACAACATAAGGCAAAAACTGATCTAAAGGCATCATAGGCGCTGACAATACATGAGCCACCTGTTCTACCCAGCCTTTTTCTGTAAATTCAGCCAGCCATTGATGAGAGTGTTGCGCAAGCCAGTCTTCAGATTGAAGACTGAGTTTTTCGGATAACAAGCTTTGTAGTGCCAACTGCATTGGGCTTGGCTTGGTACTCAAAAACGCCTCAAAAACACCTGCAGGCGTCAATGTAAGATACTTTTGACTGTCTTCCATCTTTTTTTACCTATGATGACACCATATAGACCAAAGAACGCACCAAAGAACGCATTTGCTCACGTTCGCGCGCATCTACCACACTGACATTGGCAGCAACACCGCGACTAATAAGCGCCTCGGACAAACGAGTGTGCAAGTCCCAAGGCATATTTTCAGCATGAGTCACACCCACCACTAAGGCGCTCGATTTAATAAGTGGCATAAATGCATCTAAATAATAATGCAAATCTCCTACAGGATCCGCCTCTTCAGCATTTAACAGCAATACCAATCCCAGTGCGTTCTCACTTAGGATTTCCCACATAAAATCAAAGCGGCGCTGACCTGGTGTGCCATAAATGCGCACTTGCTCACCAGAATCCAATTTCATCACCCCATAGTCCATAGCGACTGTGGTGGTCTTTTTCATGTCTTTGACCTTGTCAGAGGCGACCTCTTCAGTAGTTACCACGCCTTTGTCTGATAACATACGGATGGCTTCTGTTTTGCCCGCACCTACAGGTCCTGCAATGATTAGCTTGTAGCTATTTGCTGATAATTCATCAATAATGCCCATATTCATCTCCTCTGTCGTTCGTTTGGCTTAACTTTGCAACTATTACCAACGAACCATACTTGCTTAACTTACAGTACCTGCTGACTAAAATTTAAGTTTACCCAATAAACGCTTGAAAAAGCCTGTTTGACTTGCTTTTTGCACGCTTTCATTTTGCTGTTTTTCAACCACTGGTCTAGCCTTGGTGGGTGCAATAGCACCATGTTCAAAAGAATGACGCAATACATCAATATCTGCCACCCCTGACAATACCGCCAACAACAGCACACGATTAAATAGTACCTTACCATTGTCGCCCAAGTCCTCTTCACTCAAGTCTAACAACCCTCTTGGACTAACAATACATGAAGAGACAAATGAGCGCATTTCATCAGAAATACCCGCCATCAATGCAAAGTTGGGCATATAACGCATCTTTAATAACAAATGATGGTCAGGCACCTCAATATGGCTTGGTAAAATCTCTGAATACAAACGCCACAATAGAGTACTTACCGCGTGCTTATGGTACCCATTTGCAGGCGCCTGCGAGGCAATTCTATCCACCTCTTCTTGCGAAACCACTTCAACAGTCAAGACGTCTTGAGGGTTTTTCATCCCCCCCACCATCTTACAGTAATCTAATAGACGATCAAGATGATTAACCAGTGCCAAATTTTTAGCCTGATCAATATAGACGTGCTGGCTGCCCATTTTTAGCTTAATGGTGCCTTCAGCTGAACTGACAAGCAATAATTCATGCAACAGTTGATTTTGTGGGATATTAAAATTAGCATCTACCAAATTATTTAAAAAAGCATGTGAGGCACGACTTTTTGGCTTGGTAATCACCACGTCAGCAATTGGCACCTGCACCTCTTCTTCCACTACTGGCTCTGCTGACATAAACTCTTCAGCACGAGCGGCAGCGTCAGGCGTCACTTTAATCAAATAGCCTAATGCATCTGTTACATCATCACGACTAAAAGGCGATTTGATACAAATAGCAAAAGGGTCTGGCAGTATTTTGGCGCCTTGCCACAAAATAATGTCATTTTTTGCCACCAACATTGCAGCGCGCACCCCAATAAAACGGCGCAACACTCCTGCGTGCTGTGGCAAAAAATTTGCCATACCCACCCCATCCAAGTTAATCACCATGGCATCGGCATCTTGGTGGTTGATATCAATAATGGGTAAGTGTGATTTATAATCCTCACTGATGCGCCGTTCAATAATTTCACAAATACAATTATCAAAGGTGCGCTCAATCAAAACACTCAACACACTAGCACTTTGATTGGCAAAGCCAATTAATAATAACTTCATGTCCAATTTCTCTCAAATTTTTAGAAACCCACTAGAGCATATCACTACTCATACACCATTTGAATTCATTAGGGTGCGTTGACATTTCACACACCTTAAGAAAACAAGGTTAAATATTAAGGCTTTAAACAGGCTTTTGGCAAAAAAATAAACTTGCGCCTTTTATTGTGAATAACCTTGTCAATAGTATCATATTGCCTTAAGTTTGTTGCCCAAAAAGACAGGCGCTTAGCTAAATTTTTCACTCAAATTGAAATGTCAACACCCTACTCTTGACATCAAACTCATGCCAACACACCTACTCCACTCTCTTAGAACCTGTTCGCAATTAATTGCACTTTGGTATTTTTGTAGGATATTTCATTAAAAATAATTGCTTTTTTGTCAAAAAAAGATTAAACCCGACCTTTCTTTATCAAAAACTTGTTTGACAAAACAACCATCAACCTCAAGTTTTTCCTTGAAAGCTTACGATTTGTTTCATTTTTGCCTAAAAAAATTAATCATGAACAGGTTTTAAGAGCCAAAATTATGTATGTCAATCAAGCATTACGCACAACTCTTTTGATAATCATCACCATTATGCCATGTGAATGGTCATCACAGTACTATTTGACATTGGATTATTTATGGTTACATTTTTATATCAAAGTAACTAAATCCAACAAAATTGCCAACATAATCCTTTTGTACTTTGATATTAGGTGGATATTGTAAGACTTGATTGCAATCTCAATTTAGTGCTTTTTATAAAACAACCCAAACCCATCTTGCCCATATTGTTACTTAAGCAAATTATAAAGTACTCGCCTGCTTATTGTCCTGCTCAAGCGCCGCCTTGCACGTCAACCACCCTTCATGAAATTCCCAGCCTTCTTTTGCCAAAGCAAACCATGCAATCATAAACCCCATACGGTCTTGGCAAGCAACACAATGCGAAAAATATTCTAGTTCAATCTCATGCACCAAGGTTGCATCAGAAACATGACGTGCTGCCAATAAATTAGCACTGACATTTTTTGCCACCTGTGCTGCATCGTCTTTACTAATATACAACTGGTGCTTGGGTACATCCATAGACGGAGTCACCAGTACACTCCAACGTGTTGCCAATGGCGAAATATCGGGCATATAATACCCTTGCCGCACATACTTTTCAAAGGCATCAATCAGGTAGCTAGGCAATTTATCTTGAATCATCGCCAACAACACATCACCGTCTTTTGCTACCTCATACCAACAAGCAAAAAAATAATCCGCCAATGCCCCCTGCAAGGGTTCATTTTGTCCAAAATTCAAAGCGGTTCGGATGCGTTGTTTATGATAATAGCTACTAGATGGGTTAGCATACACCAATCTAGAATAACGCCGAAATGTTGTATGCACTGCCATAGCAGCATTTTGCTGCTTTGCATCCAATGTGACTTGCGCATAATCTTCAAGCATACTCCCCCCGAGCTATTACCAATAAAAAAACCACCGCACTACTGCTTAGACAATAATGTCGGTGGCTGATAGTTACTAAAAAACACGCTGACTGCTAGCGCCAATCAAACATTCCATCAAAACAGATGTCGTATAAGCGCTCATGCTGCATTGCTGCCTAGTCAAGCAATGTTTCCATCAAGTCAATCATAAACTCAGCTTCTTCTTCATCCACCGCCTCAAAGCCATTTTTCATGCCAAGCTCTTCTAACACCATTTGACCGCTGGCGTCGTTTTTGAGAGAAATTAGCGCTTCGCTTACTTTGTTGGCGTGCTCAAAGTCACCTTTGGCAAGAAGTACATGGGTAATGTCAGCAAGATCGCTCTCAATCAACACATGTAACTGTGAACGGGTTAGATTAGAAAGTGTGCTAAAAATTTCAGCAATAAAGAATGCTGCATCTGCCTCACCTTGAGCTACTTTTTTGATGGCAGCTTGGTAGGTTTCTGTGATTTCAAAGCTTAGATCAGCTTCGGTCAAATCCACTGCCTCAAGCAGGCGCAAGCCAATCAACTTAACATCACGGTTGTCCGCCATTGCAATTTTAGCACCTGCTTTTAAATCTTCTAGCGTCTTAATATCTCCTTTGGCAGAAGACACAATCACCATTTCATCAGATTTACCTACAGGACGCGCAATGACCTTATAGCCTTTTTCGCGAATCAGTTTGGCAGCATCAAAGGGGTTGGCATAAACCAATGACACATCTTGGCTGTCAAGCATTTGGGCTTGTTCAGCAGCAGAAGCTGGGTTTAGTAGATGAACTGCAATATCAGCGCGCTTTTGTAGCTGAGTATTTAAGGTATGCCAACCGCTAAATAGGTTGGGCGGAAAATCAGGGGCAACAACGAAATTATAAGCCATGATTATTGCCCTCCTTTTAAGGCTGCATACTGCTCAGTTGCCGCAGCAATTTTTGAGCGAGATGGTTTACGACGCACAGAGGTGTATCCTACTGTTTCGCCACGGCGAACATTGGGCACTACAGTGGCATAGACCCAATAGTGGCTACCATCTTTGCACAAGTTTTTGACATAACCATGCCATTTTTTGCCTGCTTTTACTGTTGCCCATAAATCAGCGTATGCTTCTTTTGGCATATCAGGGTGACGTAAAATATGCTGCGGCTTGCCAATCAGTTCATCTTCAGTATAGCCACTGATTTCTACAAAGGCATCATTCACATGGGTTAAAACGCCATTTAAATCAGTACGAGAAACAATCAATTTGCCATCTGGATAAGGACGCTCCACACCTGTATCATAAACAGTACGAGAAGTGCCATCAAAGAAAGTGAGCGTATGCTCAGTTGCCTCGCCCGCAGGTTTTGGCATATCAGATAATTGAGTCACAATCATCTCCTTAATTTATTTATGAAAGCACAACAAACTTATAGAAGTTTTGATAAGGCTTCAGAAGCACGCTTAATATCTAGGAAAATCAGACCCAATTTGGCATTTGGCTTTGCCAAGATGGTCAATACCGCTTCAGAACCTGCTGATGTCATGATGACATAGCCTTTTTCACCCTGAACCAATACGCGGTCAGTGCTACCACGACCCAACTCGCCACCAGCACGGTCACCCAATGATAGCAAGGCAGCACTCATTGCGCCCACACGGTCTTCGTCAATGCCCGTTGGCAGTGCTGATGCAATCATCAAACCGTCTGTTGAAATTAGAGCTGATGCCTCTACATCAGCTGATGAACTGTTTAGATCGTCCAAAATTTGTTGAAACATATCAGTACGCATCTTCATACTCCTTTGTATGTAATTTATGGCAAGATAAAAATAAATCTCCAAAACACGATGAGAGTTTATGGAAACTGCTTTGATTATACGGTAATCAACACCAAAAGAAAACTTAAAAAATCCATCTCACTGCCATTTTGCGTAAGTCTGTCACAAAATGTCACAAATTTAAAAATAGGCGCAGTGAATGGTCAAAATTGGGTAAGGTGTGTTGATTTTTACCAACCCAACTGCTTGCATAAATTAATGCAAAATACATGCCAAATTAGCGGTAATTACCACCAATCTCTCACCCTCTATCACAACAAGTCCAAACCAAGTCAACACCCCTTTTTTTAATTCCTACAGTGGCTTGGTATTTTTCTGTCGCTCATTGGCAACAAAAAAGCCTTCTAATCGCACCCAACTTTTCAAATATGACGGTGGAGCAGTTACTAGATTTATGCTATAATAGCACCATTTTGATAACTGAGTTTTTTATGAATAAATCCATTCCAATTCTCACCTCAACTGACATTGCCAAAATGCAAATTGCTGGCAAATTAGCCGCTGATGTCTTGCAGATGCTAGATGAGCATGTCAAAGTAGGTGTCAGTACAGGCGCACTTAATGACATTGCCCATCAGTACATCACCGAAGTTCAAGGCGCTATCCCTGCCCCATTAAACTATGATGGATTTCCCAAATCCATCTGCACCTCTATCAACCATGTGGTATGTCACGGCATTCCTGACCATGGACGCTTATTAAAAGATGGTGACATTATCAATATTGATGTCACTGTCATCAAAGATGGCTACTATGGCGATACCTCAAAAATGTGGATAGTTGGCACAGGCTCTGTTATGGCAGAGCGCCTTTGTCGCGTCACTCAAGAAGCGCTTTATGCTGGTATGAGCGTGGTCAAAAATGGCGCAACTGTAGGTGATATTGGCGCTGCCATTGAAAAAGTGGTGCTTCCTGAACGTTTTAGCATTGTGCGCGAATTTTGTGGACATGGCATTGGCAAAACGTTTCATGCACTCCCACAAATCATGCATTATGGCAAAGCAGGCACTGGTGTTGAATTAAAAACAGGCATGGCGATTACCATTGAACCTATGATTAATCAAGGCGTATGGCAAACCAAAATCATGCCAGATGGTTGGACTGCCATCACCAAAGATCGCAAACTCTCTGCCCAATATGAGCATACCTTGATTGTAACTGATACTGGCTGCATTGTCACCACTGCGCGTGATGATGAAGATTTAAGCTTTATTAAAGGATAATCCAAAGGGAATATCAATGATGCCTTTGTGCCACCTTGACATTCCCAGTGACGTATCTATTTTTGGCGTGTATATTTTTTTAATAGTTAGATAAATCCTCATCTATTTTTATAATTTTCTTGGTTTAACAAACTAATTAGCGCAACCTTGTGATATTTATTGATAGCTAAAAGAGCAAGATAAATGACCCCTTATTTAGACTTACTTTCCCATATTTTAAACAACGGTCAAGATAAATCTGACCGCACAGGCACAGGCACACGCTCGGTATTTGGCTATCAGATGCGTTTTGATTTATCCAAGGGCTTTCCTTTATTAACAACCAAAAAAGTGCATATGAAGTCCATTGTGCATGAGTTGCTTTGGTTTTTAAAAGGGGATACCCATGTCAAATACTTACAAGACCGTGGCGTAACTATCTGGGATGAATGGGCAACAGCAGAACAAACGGCGCGTTTTGGACGACAAGCTGGCGATTTAGGTGCTGTCTATGGTCATCAGTGGCGCAATTTTGGTGCCAGTAAAAATCAGGATAATAGCTATAACCAAGATGGATTTGACCAAATTGCTTGGCTGATTAACGAAATCAAAACCAATCCCAACTCTCGCCGCCTTATTGTCACAGGTTGGAATCCTACCGAAGCTGGTGATGTTGCTTTGCCACCTTGTCATACGCTTTTTCAATTTTTTGTGGTCAATGGCAAACTATCTTGTCAGTTATATCAACGCAGCGCTGATGTATTTTTGGGTGTACCATTTAATATTGCCAGTTACGCGCTATTAACCCATATGGTTGCCCAAGTGTGTCATCTTGATGTGGGCGAGTTTGTTTGGACAGGTGGCGACACCCACTTATACCATAATCACTTTGAACAAGCCAAATTACAACTGACTCGCACACCGCTTGCGTTATGCCAATTGCAGCTCAATCCTAATGTTCAAGATATTTTTGCGTTTGAGTTTGATGACATTGCTTTGGTCAATTATCACGCCCACCCTGCCATCAAAGCGGAAGTTGCTGTATGAAATTAGCCGACATCAAAGAGAATTTAGCCAAAAAAAGCATCCACCTCGTGCACGTTGTTGCGTTTGATACACAGCATTGCATTGGCAAAGATAATCAGCTGGCATGGCACATTCCTGAAGACCTTCAGCACTTTAAAGCACTTACCACAGGGGGTGTGGTTGTCATGGGGCGAAAAACCTTTGAATCCATGGGACGACCCCTGCCCAATCGTGTCAATTGGGTTATTACCCGTGACAAAAACTGGATGGCAGAAGGTGTCAAAATTGCGCACTCACTTAGCGAAGGCATACTGCTTGCCAGTGATGATGTGCCCAAAAGTCAGCAGCCATACACCTTATTTATTCTTGGAGGCGGCGATATTTTTGCTCAAACACTTGCCATCGCTGACACACTTGAGGTTAGTCGCATTCAGCTTGATGTACAAGGCGATGCATTCTATCCTGTGATTGGCGATGAGTTTGTATGCACTCATCAAACACATGGTATTAGCGCCAAAAACGGGGTGGCATATTGCTTTGAGCGTTATCAACGTAAAAAATAAGATTAAAAAAAAGACTAAATTTTATTTAGTCTTTTTTTAATAAGCCTCTAATCTATTGTCCTTGGCTTTGCTCTAATAGTTGTTCAAGTTGCGCCATTTCCTCTTCGGACATACCACCAACTTGTCCCATCTGCTCTATTTGCGCCATTTGTGCGCGCTCAACATAATCTTGATAGGCAGGAATGGCGATGGCTGCCAAAATCCCTATCATAGCAAAACCCACAGGAATTAGCAGCGCAAACACTTTATGCACCGCTGTTGGTGGTAGGGCAGGCGCGCCATAATCATTATAGCCTTCGTCTCCAGCAGCAAAGACCAAATACAGCCAAAACACCAAATTAATCAAAGGCACAAACCACAACAAAGACAACCAGCCTGAACGATTTAAATCGTTTAAGCGGCGCTTAGCTGTAACAATGGAAATGTACAAGCTAGCAGCAATCATCACCATATACATAATTCCCGCCAGCACCATAACGCCACTGCTCTCACTGGTGTTTGCGCCAAACCCTCCTACTAGCATAGCAAAAATCAGCACCAATATCATCACAATGAACATCAGCACCAAATTCATAATCATGCTATAAGATAAAAAACGAATACGCCCAATCCTACCATGCATAGCATAAATGGGGGCATCATTATATTCCCCTTCAAAATCACCCTCCATAATAGCATCAGGCGTGCGATAGGGATTGTGTTGGGTGTATTGCCCTGTGGCATTTTGAGATGAGGGTCTTTTGGGAAATTGTACTGTCATATTCACCATCCAAATATACGCTAATTATTAACAAATAATAACATATATTAACAAACTATGCCACCCAAGTCATCCTCAAAAAAACACCCAAGAGAATTTCTTGGGTGTTTTAAGCAACGACTTATTCAAAATGGTATTTTAATTTTCTACCACTCTGATGGTTTGGCGAACATCACACACGCCCATACCCCCTGACATAGGTGCTGCAAACCACGAACCTTGCATATGGCGGCGCGCCTCAATCAACTCCCTAAAGGTGCTTGAGTCATTGGCAATGGCTTCAAACTGGATTTGCTCTGATGGTGGCAATTGGCTGCCCAAGCGCACCGATTTGATGCCCATTGGTGCTTGATTTTTTTCATAAAATCCCATAGAGCCCGTACCTCGTGGCAAGGTGCTTAAATGCTCAATGCCATGCACCACGCGCCCTACCACCACAATTTGGCGGTCAAGATGACGGGCAGGCTGACCAATCATCACATACAATTCAGACCCCTTGCTGCTATCAGGTGCGTCCATACGCGCCGCCCCCACCATACCATAACAATGCACCAAAAACGCATCATCACCTTTAATGGCTACAGGAAATCCTTTGGAAAACCCAATACCATCAGAATACGCTTCTTTATCTTTTAATGTTGTCATTGCAACAGAAGCAGCGGGCTTGGTAAATTCAGCAGGCAGCGCTTTTGTGCCCTCAGGAAATGGTTTGGTATTGGTTTCGGTTGCATAATCAAAAGAACCAAATTGTGCCACATAATTATCTTGCACTCGATAGATGGTCAAGCCGTCCCAGTATTGTGTTTTGGCAAAATGGCGAATCTGCTTGGCGTGCTCTGGTGCAAACTCATCTGCCAACTCAAACACAACCACCTTGCCATTATTGAGCGTCATATACACCAAATTATCTTGACTTAAACGATACCACGCGTTGGCAGGAGCATCTTTTAGGATGTCAGCCGTACTACGATACGCAGTTGTACTTTCTTTGGGGGCGGTTTTGTCATGGATTTTGGCTTTAACATCATCTTTGATGGCTTTAACATCGTCTTTGACTGTCGTCAAAGTACTACAGCCTGCCATCATCACTATCATCGCCGCTGCGAGTGCTGTTTTAGAAAATTTTATCATTGCATACTCCTTGTGTTAACAATCCCTCATTGGGATTAAAAAATATCAAAAATTTACCTTAATTCATAAAATCCCACGCTGACGCAACAGCGCATCAGGCTTGGGGTCACGCCCCATAAAGGCGCGAAACATCGTCATTGGGGAATCTGACCCTCCTTGTGATAAAAATGCCTCCAGATACTCTTGCCCTACTTTGGCATTTAACACTCCCTCCTCCTCAAAACGAGAAAATGCATCCGTTGCCAAAACATCCGCCCATAGATAACTATAATACCCCGCTGCATATCCCCCTGAAAAAATATGAGTAAAACTATGCGCCATACGTGTCCATTCAGGGTCATGAACTACCGCTACTGTGCGTTTAATGTCATCGCGCAACCGCGCAATAATAGTGTCATCGCCTTGCTGATATTCAGTATTTAATCTAAAATCAAATAAACCATACTCAAGCTGACGCACCATGCCACTTGCCGCTAGATAATTTTTGGCTTTGAGCATCTTTTCAACCATCTCTTTGGGCAATGGCTCTCCTGTTTCATAATGTGCCGAAATCAGCGCCAAAGCTTCTTTATCCCATGTCCAGTTTTCTAGCATTTGGCTTGGAAATTCTACTGCATCCCATGCTACGCCATTAATACCCGACACTGCCATCACATCAACCACCGTCAGCATTTGATGCAATCCATGCCCAAATTCGTGAAATAATGTCTCTACCTCATCGTGCAACAACAACGCAGGTTTGCCATCAACAGGCGCACCAAAATTGCACACCAATTGCGCCACTGGCAGCTGTATTGTGCCATCTGCATTGCGGCGGCGCTCAATGGTGCTACTCATCCATGCCCCACCGCGCTTATTTTCACGAGCATACATATCCAAATAAAAAGATGCTACATGCACATTGTCTTTGTATATTTCAAAAAAGCGTACATCGTCATGCCAAACAGACACACCGCTCTTTTGCTTGATATCCACCCCAAAAAGACGCTTTGCCACCTCAAACATACCGCTTAGTACTTTGGGTTCAGGGAAATAAACCCGCACCGCTTCTTTGTCAATATTATAAAGTGCTTGCTTTTGTTTTTCGGACAAATAAGCCACATCCCAAGGTTGCAGTGTATCAATAGCGCCAAGTGATTGACCATATTCTTGCAATTGTGCCATTTCTTCTTTGGCTTTGGGCTGGCTGCGCATCAACAATCCATTTAAAAAGTCTAGCACTTGTTTTGGGCTTTCTGCCATACGCCGCGCCAACGCATAATCAGCATAAGTATCAAATCCCAATAACTGTGCCATCTCAAGACGCAGCGCAACAATCTCATTCATGATGGCGCTATTATCCCACTTACCTGCTGTTGGACCTTGGTTGGAGGCACGCGTACGAAACGCTTCAAACATTTGCTGACGCAACTGTCTGTCATCAGCATATGCCACCAAAGCAAAATAACTAGGGTAATCCAAAGTAAAACGATACCCTGTTAGCCCCTTACTTTGGGCACTTTGTTTGGCGGTTGCCAGCGCCATCTCGCTCATACCCGCCAACTTATCTTTGTCTTCAACCACCAACTCCCAGCCCATATTGGCATCAAGCACATTATTACCAAACTGCGTACCCAACTCTGACAGTCGTGCAACAATCTTGGCATAACGACTTGCTTTTTCACCCTTTAGCGCCACCCCTGATAACTGAAAGTCCAGCAAAGCATTATCAATGGCTTTTTTTTGCGCTTTGGAATACGCTTTGTATTCTTTATTGGCTTTTAATTTTTTAAAGGCATCGTACAAAGGCTGGTACATACCATACCACGTTTGATACTCTGTCAAGGCTTTTTGAGCTTTGGTGTACTCTTGGCGCAACTGTTCAGAATTTTTGACCGAATGTAAATGCGTGGCAATTGCCCATGCACGGTCTAGCATATTGTACGCTTCTTCTAGTGGCGCATAAAAATTACTCCACGTCACTTGTTTTTGGGCGGTCAGCACCTCCACCGCGTTGATATTATATTGCAACAAAAATTCAATGGCAGGCGCAATATGTTCAGGGCGTACCGATGCAAACTCAGGCAATGTATCAAAGGCTAACAAGGGATTGTTTTTTAGACGTTCAGGTAAGTTAAGCTCAAGTCCATGAAGCGCTAATGTATTGCTAGCAGCTAATGTATTGCTAGCAAAAGTTATGGTAGGCAAACTAAGCACAGCCAGTCCATAGGCACCTAGTTGTAAAAAATGACGACGTTGCATCCTGTTTCTCCCTAGCTTGTTGGCAAAAAAAAATTGCTTGTGCTAGCTTACGATAAGCGTTACAAAAAAGCAAGGTCTAAGCGTCTTGATTCACAATATGGCACAATACAAAGTTTGCCACAAAACAAATACGCCTATTTTTTTGCATAACCATTGGCTAAATATATGGCGACTTGCCCAAAACCTCACTTAATTTGACAAATCACCTCCCAAACAAGCGCCCAAAACAAAGCACAGTCCAATTTTATGAACTGTGCTTTGCCTCAATCAATACTTATTTTTGCTCTTTGTTTTGTTGCTCTTCTAAGTATTTTTTGATAGCCTCTTGCTTTTTTGCTTCTGCCTTGGCATCTTCTTCCAACCACTTCTCACCTTTTAGCTCCTCTACGCTAGGACGGCGAATGTCTGTTGGCACGCTCGTAATGCCCATTTCATGCAAGCGGAACGCTGTCACGATTTGGTAATTTTCCTTACGATCCTGCCAAGTGTTAGGACCATGACCATGTGTTTCTGCCGCATACAAGAACGTTGGGTTGTCACAGCTTTGCTTGTCTTGTAATTCGGCAGCAAACTTATAAGAGTGCGATGGCGTTACACGGTCATCACGCTTAGAAGTCATTACAATGGTGGATGGATAGCAAATACCTGCCTTGACATTATGATAAGGTGAGTAGCTTCTCAAGATATTATACATCTCTTTACTATCATAAGGTGTACCATATTCATCCACCCAGTATTGAGTATGATAATTATCTGCGTGACGCAGCATATCCAATACGCCCACTTCAGGTATCGCAACACGATATTTGCTTGGGTTTAGTGTCATTGCTGCACCTACAAGCAAGCCACCATTTGATGCACCTGAAATAGACAGATAGTCTGGCGAAGTGTAGCCATTAGCAAACAAATAGTCTGCCGCTGCCTCAAAGTCATCAAAGACATTGAGTTTGTTTAGGCGTTTACCCGCCTCATGCCACTCACGACCATACTCCTCCCCACCACGTAGATGGGCATTTACCCAAATACCACCATGCTCAAGCCAAGTTGCACGGTCAAAGCGGAAATAGTTATCCGCTGCCAAACCAAAGCCACCATAACCGTACAACACTGTTGGGTTTTTGCCGTTTAATACCGTGCCTTTTTTGTAGCTGATGGTCATTGGTATTTTTGTACCATCTTTGGAGGTGTACATCACATGTTTAGACTCATACTCCTCTGTCGCAAATGGATATAAATCACGGCGACGCACATCGATCATTTCACCCTTAATCGGGCTATACTTATAAATGGTACGCGGTGTGATGGTGTCATAATAACGGAAAGATACATAACCTTCAGGGATATCGTCACCTTTTTCTTTGGCTTTTTTAATATCTTCTTCGGTTGGGACATATGTATCCAAGTCTAGCGCGTTGCCTGTAATGTTAGGTGATAAATCTTTGACTATCTTGCCTTTTTTATCTGTCAAGACCACGCGATGAGTAGCGTCTTTTCTATAATTAATTAAGAAGTAACCCTCTCCCTCATCGTGATATACTGCTTCAATCATCTCCTCGTATTCTGGTGAAGCAGACACTACAACCTCACGCTTGCTGAGATTTTTTAAATTGGACTTGATAATTTCTCCCTTAAGTGTATTTTCAGAAGAAATAAAATACACATCTAAGGTTTTTTCATCCAAATGTACAAAGCTAGCCAGCTTACCTGGAGTAAAACCATCCGCCTTAGCAAAATCGCGCTTAAATTGGCGCTCATCATGCAAGCGATAAATTTTTCCTGTTTTTCTATCCTTGATATAATCCACATCACCGCGACGCCATGCATTCACAACAATGTAACGCTTATCTTTACCTTCAAGTGAAAAACTATTGATTGTTGAGCCAGAATCCAAATGTCTGCGACTAACTTCAAATGGATCATTAAATTTACCTGCACCTACTTCATGGCGATAAACACTAGCCCAACCTGTTCCCTCATCCCCTACATACAAGAAGCTCTTGTCATCAATCCACTCAAGTTCAACATAGCTACGGTTAATGGGGGTGATGCGCGCCACCTCTTTGCCTGTTTTGACATCCAATACTAACAAATAGCGAATCTCTGAATCTGCACTGCCAGATGCCACAAAAAATGCCACATAACTGCCTTTTTCACTCACATAAATGTCACCATCTTGAACTCTGCCATTGCCATCTGACATCAACTCCTTTTCGTGCATCAATAAATGCTCAACACCCGCCTGATCCGTATAAACAATGCGCCCAAACCCATCCTCTGCACGAAAATAATGGATTTCACCCACACCATCCACAGACACCTTTCGAATGGAGTGATGACGATTCATCAAGCTATCAATATTTTGATACACTTGCTGATAATAGGGGATTTGCTCCAAATACGCTTTGGTTACTGCATTTTGAGCATTGACCCAGTCATTAACCTCACTGGATTTCTTAGGTTGGACAGTTTGCAGATATTTAGTGGTACGATTATCAAACTGATCATCTGGCACTTCATTCTCTAGGCGCGTACCCACAGGATTGCGCTTTCTATCTTCCGTGGTTTCTTTGGCATATTCAGCATCAATGGCATCCACTTCTTCAAGCCAACGATATTTGTCCACAATGGTTTCTTCAAAGTAATGGTCAATGCCATCATCGGGACGCACAGGATCTGAGGTGTCTCCTGATCTAGTCGTAGATGAAACGATGGCATTGCTTGGGCGACCATACTCTCCTTGCAAGAAATCATCACGTTTTGACTGGTGAGTACGTGTTTCTGGATACTGAAACTTAGTGAGTTTTTTGAGCGTCTCTTCTTCTACTTCTTCAGCATAAGCCACCATTGGTGCGATATAAGCACAAGAAGCACCCAATGCCATAAAGGCTGCTAATTTTGTCAATTTCATTAATTTCTCCGCACTCCATAACAGAGCAAAATTCTTATCTTAATAGGAGGATAGAGCTGAATAATTACTACCCAGCTCCTAGCTCAACTTAGAATGTAAATGCCACACCCAAGCGATATCCTGTATTATCAAATTTAGCAAAATCTTGACCATTTAATTTGGTTTGGATTTCTTCTTTGTCTACACGACCATATAAGCGCACATTGTCACGCAAATAGTAGTCACCACGAATATAGGCTTTTTCTTCTTCTACTTTATCAAACAAGAATGACTCATAAACAGTTACTAGATTATGGTAGTTTGATAAAGTTGTGCCTGCAATATAGGTAGCTGTCAATGACACGCCATCTTGGTTGGTACGCTCTGTCTCTTTTTTGCCATAACCAACAGTCATGCTAAATTTGGGAGTGAGTTGATAGCCCAATTTCGCCCCAACAAAATTGCTTTCTGCCGAGTCAATGACGGTACCATTCATATCCTCTTCTTTTTTGCCCGCATCTACAGCAGCCAAGAAATTGCCATAGCGATATTCTAATGAGCCTGCAAGCCCTTCAGAATCTACTGGATAGTTATTGCCATCACGAGTTGAGGCTGATGGATTAGCGCGAGAATCAGAATATCCTATCGCACCACGAATACTATGATTGTCTGCAATAGGATAGCGGTAGCTGGCAGATAATCCCCATCCCTCTACTTCAGCAGTACTGTTGGTGCGCACATCACCGCTAGAAGGCGTGTTATAATAGCCACTTAAATGTAGATTAGGGATTTGAGTATAGTCTACGCGTACTGAAGCGCCAGCAAAGGTTTCTAATGGGGTATAAGTCCCTGTACGAGTGACATACCCCGTGTGTAGGTACTGACGACCAATAGACAAAGAGCCCACATTGATTTTGTCAATTGCCATATTAGCATTAGACAAATACCCACCTGTACCACTGTCATAATAGCCAAAACCAATCGTTCCTGTCACACGCCAATCATTATTCATCAGCTGTGAGCCACGAACCTCCATCCAAGAGGCGCCATCGTCTTGACCTAAACGTGTGCGACGATCTGCTCGCTCCACATACGCCCCTTGGGCTATGCGAGCCCAAGTTGTATTCGCGTATAAACTAGTACCAGTAGCATCTGTATATTGAACATCCAACTGTTCACGCAAATTACGTGCAGCCACATTGACCTCACCATTAATATCTAATGATAAGCCATTTTGCTTATAAAGATTATACACTGCGCCAGTTTGAGTGCTCATCAAGCCAGTGGCAACAATAGTTAGTGTAAGAGTTTTAAGTTTCATCGCTGCAATCCTTAACTAAGTGATGTCTAAAATATGTAAAAAATAATTAAAAAGAAAAACTTGCGCCCAAAGTGTAGTTGGTGGCTTCACGCTTACTAAATAACCCTTCCACTACATAATTTTCAGTCTCTGTTCTACCAACTGTACCGCGTAAGGTGACATTACGATACAGGTTGTAATCTACACCCAATCCATAAGAGGCACGTTCTACTTTATCAAATAAGTTAGACTCTGATACGCCACGCCCTTCCGTCAATAAATTGGCATAAGTCAAGTCGCTATTGGTAGTACCATGCTTATCTGACTCATATTTACCATAAGTAATGTAAGTGTTTATACGAGGAGTTACCTCATAATTAAGTTTCACCCCATAGGCAGAAATGTCAGTATCGCTGATGCGAGAGCCATCAAAGGATTCGTTTGCCTCACCATAGTTTACATCTACAGTCACATTATCATATTGATAGCTTAAGCCGACACCTTGAGCCTCTTTGTATTTGGCAGTGTCATTGCTATTTAAATCTACATGACGTTCAGTTTTGGTGTATCCTACAGCACCCGTGAGCTTATGGCGTGGTGCAAAGGCGCGTGTATATTCTACAGAAATACCTTGCCCTTTATGAATTGCTGCATCCACAATGCTTGTATTTTCAGAGGCAGGGAAGGCGTGATAAGCTACGATTTTTAAATCTGGGATGTAGGTATATTCTGCCGAAATGGCATTCTGTGGTGTATCCAATACGCCATTAACACCACTTGTTGTTACTACACTGCGGTTGGTTGATGGATTGGAATTGATGCCGATGGATCCATACTTATCATGCGTCAAAGTCAGTCCGTACTGAAAAGCAATGTTTTTCTGCCAATAGCGGTTATATCCTGAATCCGAAATCCATGGCGTACCGTATAAACCCACATTGCCACCAATAGTCATATCTCGGTGAATTTGCTTGTAGGCAGTAAACCATACACTACCCGTATTTAAACCACTCAAACGAGCCCGCTCATCGGTTTCTCGTTTATCTTGGTCAGCAAGCACCTGAGTAATGGTACCATTAAGACCATATACCGTTGGATCGCCATAAACATACGTAAAGCGACTAGAGTTTGAAACAATGCTTGGGCTTACAGTGCCTGAAATGGCAAACTGCAGCCCATCACGTAAATTATTATCAAGCCAAGCTGCGGAGGCTGGCAGGGTAATCAGGCTAGCACTAATAACAGCAAGGCTGATATGGAGGCTTTTTGGCTTCATAAGACAAGTAATCCTTAACTTGTGTTGCGGAATATTGAAAAGTACTTAACAAAACCCATCAATTACTTAACAGGTGGTTAAGCTTGGAAAAGCTTGAGTAATATAGCGTTATTTAAAAAGAAATGCAATTCAAAAATATACGGTTTTTTTTAATATCCATATTACAAAAAAGAATTATTTCACCCATTAATTGTTGGCTATTTATTAATTAACACAATTTCTTATCATTAATGCATAAAAACTTATAAAGAATATTATGTAACTTATTGTATTTATTAATTTTTTTATATTTTT
>JBHBMT010000091.1:0-3161 GCA_041773075.1 Moraxella sp. | reverse complement strand
TTTTTTCTTAACATACCACGCCTTAAAAAACAGCACTATCACCGCTCCAATGGCATAACTGATGGCTGTTGTGATGACATAAGGTAATAAGCTATCATCTTTATAAGAGGCGCTAGCATACAGACCTAATACCCCAAAGATAATGGCAAATAATAGATAGTCTGTCCATTTTGGCACATAGTCCACATAAGCAACAATTAAGCTTGCTAGCCCAAAAAATGCGACCACGCTCATAATAATATCAAACTGCATAGAATACATGATTTTCTCCTAGTGCTTATCTGCGCCAATGTCTTTTGCCCAGACACCCCAAATTTCTTTTTTGAGTAATGTATCATAGCTAATGGCATTATGACGATTGACGGCATACACAAAGATTGCACTTACCACCCCTATCAATAAAGCTGGATACAGCAAATAGTGAGTGAGCAGATCTCCAGAGAGGATTGAGGAAATTCTATCGTAGGTTGATATGGCAAACATACTCAATATCGTCATCGCCATTGCAAAATGCAACAGTCGCCACTTACAAAAAGATTTGTTAGCAAACAACAAATGTGCAAACATCAAAATCGCCATTGGCACCAATGTCGTATCAAACCACCCCATACTCTACCACTCCCCTAGTTGTAATTGAGAACGTCTTTTGGCAGCATACAATCCTTGATAAATCCATAAAAGCAACAAAGGATTTATGACACCAAAAACAAAATCTGCATTATCATTAAATTGCGAATGACTTCTTTCATGCGAATTAAGCTCAAAATATGAATAAAGATTTGTTGTTGTATTTGCTCCTGCTAACAGCATCATCACCACCAAAACATGGACAATTATGCCAAAATGAATGGCGCGGCGCTGCCAAAACAACAATACATATAATGCCAATGCGACAAATCCTTTAAGTACAGGTAATGAGAATAAGTAATCTACACTTGTTAGCATCCTTCACCTCCTTAAACAACACCTTTTGCATGATAGCAAAAGGTGTTTATTGGTTTTTTATTAGATTTTCTTTTATGGCTTATGTTGCCACTCTTTTATTTCTCGCTTAACCATTTCTTTATTATAGTGTTTGATAGCTATCTGAATATCTCTTCCTTGCTGACTTCCTTTGAAATGCTCAACCTGAGTTTTGCTACTAAAATTATTATAAGCATTTGTGTGAGAACCGCTGCTACCGCCACCACCATTTACACCACCTACACGCATATTACCACCTAAGCCACCTACACCTGCATTTTCAGGAATACGTGGTGGCGGAGGTGTTTTTTCTCTAGGTGCAGGCGGATTGTTTGCTTGAGTGGGTTTGGCAGGTGCGGCAGGCGATTCTTTGGGGGCTTGGGCAGGTGTCTCTGCTTTTTGAGTAGGCGCTTTGTCTGCCTGTTTTGGCGCTTCCTTGGTCTGCTTTGTGACTGCCTCTTTTTTCTCTGGAAGGGCGTGTTTGGCTACTTCCTTAGCTGCTGTTTGCTTGGCAGGCGCATCTTTGGTAGATGTATCTTTGGCAGTTGCTCTTGGTGCTTCTTTTGAAGCGAGAGGATTAGGGCTTTCTTTTGAGGGAGGGGCGTGTCTAGCTACCTCCTGTTGCTTGGCGCGCTCAAGCTCTGGTCTTGCCATTGCAGGCAATTCATGCCGAACCATTTCAGGCATACGCGCTGCAGGTATCTCCATAGCAACTGCTTGGGTGCCAATCACGCCGCCAACCACACACACAAATTTAATTTTTTCATCATTAACTCCTTAAAATGATTTTTTTACCATCTTGTCTTTAGTTACAAAATGGTGATGTCAATGTACCAAAAAATATACCATTGTGTCAATAAGCGTAAACCAAAAAAATAGTTTTTTAGTATTTGTACACCCATCACTCCCTTATCCACTCAAAAAACCCCTTGTCAATTTAGCCAAGGGTATTTGTGTTTTTGATACTTTTTTGTGTTTTTACAACTGAACATTCCAATACTTTATGGACAAATACTCATCAATGCCATATTTTGAACCCTCGCGCCCAAATCCTGATTGCTTAACCCCTCCAAAAGGCGCTACCTCTGTGGAGAGTAGTCCTGTATTTTGCGCCACCATGCCAAACTCTAGCGCCTCCGCCACACGCCATGAACGCGCCAAATCTTGAGTATAAAAGTATGCCGCCAAGCCATAAGGGGTGCTATTGGCACGCCGTATCACCTCCGCTTCGCTCTCAAAGCTCAAAATAGGCGCAATTGGCGCAAAAATTTCTGTCTGTGTCATCAGCATATCATCACTGACATTATCCACGACAGCAGGGGTCATCAGTTGTGGGCAGCGCTCATCTATCTGCCCTCCTGTTGCAATCACCGCGCCTTTATCGGTGGCATCTTTTAGCAATCGCTGTGCCTGCTCTATTGCAGAGCCATCAATCAAAGGTACGATTTGAGTACCTACATCAGCGCCATTACCCACAGTTAAAGCTGCCACTTTTGTTACCAGTTTTTTGACAAACGCCTCTTTGACATCTTTGTGTACATAGACTCGATTGGCACACACGCACGTCTGCCCTGCATTGCGATATTTTGAGGCAATCAGCCCCTCTACTGCTTTATCCAAATCCGCATCCGCAAAAACAATAAAAGGTGCATTCCCCCCAAGCTCCAGCGACAGACGCTTGAGTGTTCCTGCACATTGCGCCATCAGCGCTTTACCTACAGATGTAGAGCCTGTAAAGGACAGCTTGGCAATACGCTCATCTTGCGTCAGCACCTCTCCTATCACTGCTGCACTCCCTGTCACCACAGATAGCACGCCATCAGGTAGCCCCGCCTGCTGTGCCAAATACGCCAATGCCAATGCCGAAAATGGTGTCTGTGAGGCAGGTTTTACCACGATTGTACAGCCTGCTGCCAATGCAGGGGCGACTTTGCGAGTCATCATGGCAGCAGGAAAGTTCCAAGGAGTGATGGCAGCACATACCCCAACAGGCTGCTTGATGACCACATGGCGCACCTCTGCTTGATTGGCGGTGATAACATCTCCATAGGCACGACGCCCCTCTTCGGCAAACCAGCGAACAAAACTATTGGCATAAGCTATCTCCCCTCGCGACTCTGTCAGCGGTTTGCCTTGCTCGGCGGTCATGAGTTGCGCCAAATCTTCACTATGCTCATCTATCAAATCTGTCCAACGAT
>JBHBMT010000090.1:0-5941 GCA_041773075.1 Moraxella sp. | reverse complement strand
CTTTGCAAACTATTTGATGTGATAAGGGCTAAATCTGATTGCGTCAGGTTTTTGCAACGCTCAAATTCTAATCGTTTTAAATGGTTTAATTGGTTAATACTGCTAATATCTGTTAATTTATTCGCACCAAACAAAAACAAACATTCTAAATTAGTACAACTTTCTATACCGCTTAAACTACTGATTTTAGGTGATATAAGGTCTAATTGTGATAGATTGGGCAAATCAGCAAAAACCTTTAAAGTATCGTGTGATAATTTGCTTATCTTTGCCCAAGAGAGCGTTTCATTTTTATTCTTTAATAATTAAATTTAATAAACTGGGCAGGTATTTCTTCAAATACAGCTCCATTTTTACCATTACCCCCATAAACACGAATTAATTCAAAATTATCTTTCATACAACTAACTTTTTCAATATTTCTTCTATTTTTTCTTTGATAAATGTTGTATTTCCCTAAATTTCTTTCTCTTTGAATATAATTGTTTTTGTTTTCATTTTTTGCATTTGTTTTTTAAACTCTTAATAAATTACCAGCTTGTAATAGGTCTGTGAATATTTGACCAAAATTTCAATAAAGGCTGGGCGAAAACACGAAATTCACTTAAATCTTTCTCAATTACAAGCCCTAAATCAGGAAATAAATATTTAGAGGCAGTTCTTTCAATAACATTATTTGTTGATTTTCTTAAAGCTAATAAACCCGATTCGGTTGATAAGTCAATATCTTTGTAATAAATATTATTAACCTTATTATTAAGTATGGTTACTTGAGTTAATTCCATAGTATCAAACCTAAATAAAAAATTGTCTATTTCAATAATTTCTTTTTCTTTGGAAAAATTATTCAAATCTAAACCAAACTGTTTGCTAAAATCTACAATTTTACAACCAAAAACAAACTCACCTATTGATTTATAAGGAATAAGAGTTAATTTATTTGAAAATAAGTTTAAAAATTTTCTGTTTTCTATTTCTAAATATCTTGGCAGTCTCTGATTTTCATACAAATCTTTCACGCTGTTGTCATAAATAAGAATTTGCATAAATTCCGTTTTATCATCATTGACATACAAAACCAAATTATGACTTGGAAAGATATAGCAATTACCTGAATCATCTATTTCATACAAAGGGTTTTTTGTTTTAATAAAACTGTCAAAATTATCAAAGTTAATAACCTCTCCATTTAAAGAAAACTCTCTTTCATCTAAAACGGATATGGTAATTAATTTAGAATCGCTCTGCGTTTTGCAAGTCTTATCAAACTCCAAAAAGTATTTTTTGTTTTCTAAAATATTTTTTGGAATATCATTCTTTTTTAGTCCTAAAATGATTTTATCCAATGAGTTTTTTTGTATTTCTAACATAATGCCTTCCCTGTCTTAATTTTTTCTTTGTTGTTTTTTAATAACCACTTGATGTTATCTGTTTTTTCCATATTATTTTTCTTTAAATTTTATGAACTTTATTTGTTTATTAATGAAAACTGCGGTCAAAAAATTGTGTCGTTTTAAAAACGCCATAAAAAGCGACCGCACTTTTTAAATTTCAAATATCAATAAAAATCATACCATCCAATAAACGCCAACACCTTCACTCAACAATCAATCACCCTCTAGTCAAAGACGTTATTATTTAACGCTTTTTTTCATTGCGTTTAAACTTGGCAATGCGTTTTTTGGCGCGCATGGCTTTTGCTTTGTTTTGTGTTTTTGGATTTTTTTTGCCTTCATAGGGGTTGGCATTTTGCTTAAATTCAATATGCAATGGCGTTCCCTCAAGCTTAAATACATTGCGATACACATTTTCTAAATACCGTTGATAGCTTTTTGGAATGCTGCCTGTTTGGTTGCCATGAATGACGATGACAGGCGGATTATGACCACCCAAATGCGCATAACGCAGTTTGATACGGCGACCGCCAACCATCGGCGGTTGATGATTTTCTACCGCATCTTGCAAAATTTGCGTCAAACGGCTGGTAGAAACCTTAAACATAGCAGCGTCATACGCCTTATGGATAGATGGGTACAAATTGCCCACGCCATTGCCATAAAGGGCGGAAATCAAGTGTATCTTTACATAAGGTACAAAATGAAAGCGTCTGTCCATTTCAATTTTGACACTGTCTTTTTGGTCTTGGCTAAGATTATCCCACTTATTAATAGCAATCACGACCGCGCGCCCAGCATCTAGAGCATAGCCTAGCATATGCAAATCTTGGTCAACAATACCTTCTTGCGCATCAATCACCACCACGACCACATTGGCGTCTTTGATGGCTTGCAAGGTTTTGATCACACTAAATTTTTCTACTTTTTCATCAATGCGACCACGACGACGCACACCGGCAGTATCAATGAGCGTATAAGTACGCCCTTCTCGCTCAAAAGGAATATAAATGCTGTCTCTGGTCGTCCCCGGCATATCAAACACCACCACCCGCTCTTCACCGAGCAAGCGATTGACCAGTGTGGACTTACCGACATTAGGTCTGCCGATGATGGCAAGCTTAAGCCCATCGCTGTCTTGGGTTTCTTGGACATCTTCTGGTATATCGGCGGTGATGATTTCAAGCAAATTGGTTACGCCTTTGCCATGACTTGCCGCCAAAGGGTGTGGTTCACCAAGCCCCAAAGAGAAAAACTCCCCCACTGCCGCTTCATGCACGCCATCGGTTTTGTTGGCGACCAAATACACTGTTTTGCCAAGACCATGCAAAAACTTGGCAATCTCTTCATCGGCAGGGGTTACGCCCGCTCTGGCATCCGCCACAAAAATGACTTGGTCAGCCTCATGAATGGCGGTATAAGATTGCTCTGACATATAATCATCAATACTGCCACTGCCATCATCTGCCTCACCAATCCCCCCTGTATCCACCACAATAAATGACTTATTTTCAAAGTACACATCGCCATATTGACGGTCACGAGTCAGCCCCGCCAAATCCGCCACCAATGCTTGACGCGATTTGGTCAATTGATTAAATAAGGTGGATTTACCGACATTGGGTCTGCCGATCAAGGCAATGACAGGTTTCATATTTTTTCTCTCTTTATTAAGGGTTGGTGAGTGTATCAATTATTGATTGGTAAGCATTAATCAATAACTGCCAAGCCCAATGTTATTTTTGCACACTATGTCATAGTTATCTATATGTCAAATGTTGTATTGACTTTTTATCAACCATTTTGCCATAAATGCATTAATTCGGTTTTTAAATTGGTGCGCGCTTTGGCTTCATAAGTTTGGTAGAATAGTTCACTAAAATAAATACGCTCTTTTTTTAAAAATCCAAGCAACACTTTGGCGCGAGCAGCTTTATACAAAAGAATATTTATATGTGCGTATTCTTGGCGGATATGATGGCAGTATTGTTGATAAACTTTACTATCTTGACCTAAAATCATCAAATCCAAATCCAAAAAATATGCCAAATCGCTATCATTTTCTGTCAATTCATGCGCTTGCGTTGCCAAAATAAATCGCTTTACTTTTTGGCAAACTGCCTCTGGCAGATGTTCTTGTAGTACCGTTTCAAAATAATCAGCGCTTTGAACTTCATTGCTGACAAGCTGTTTTTGGGTCTGATAAATACTATCATGATAAAATATCGCCAATAGTACCGCATTTTTGTCAGTTATCTGTGCTATCTGATTAAGATGCACAACCATCAACTCAAGATGCGCCAAGGTATGATAATGACGATGCGACTGCTGGTATAGCGCGCTAAGCTCTTGCCAAAGCTTAGTGATAATTGGGCTTGCCACCCCAAAAGACGCTAGCACCTCTTGGTAATAAGCCTGCAGAGACATCGCCACTCCAAAAACAAAATTAGGGCTTGAGATAAGACAAGCCCTGTTTGATCATATCATTTATTGTACTTGCCAAACACTGGCATATCCTGCACTAGTCTGGGCATAAAGACGATTGCCAAGCACTTGCAAGCTAACAATTTGTCCTTTGTCACGAGATTGAGCACGCCCCACCAAATCGCCATTGACATTAAACAAATGCACCACCCCTTCATAATCTCCAATTGCCACAAAATTTCCAATTGTTACAGGATTGGAGGGCTTGCGATGAGTCAGCGCATTATTTTTCCAAAGCTTTTCACCCGTCACAGCATTAAACCCTTGTACAAGTCCATTAGTATCTGCACCAATCAACACGCCATTAAGATGGGCAACCGCTCGGGTTGTTGGAAAGTCACGCACGGTAAATAAGGTGCGTCCTGTACTCATGTCAAATCCCGCCAAATTACCGCTAAAGCTGGTCACATACAAATGCTTACCCACCACCAATGGCGTGCCATCCACATCACTCATACGACCCACATCACTACCACCAACAGCAACACCGATGCGGCGCGTCCATAGCGCCTCACCTGTATCACTGGCAATGGCGTGGATACGTCCATCAGCTGTCGCAAACAGCGCTGTGCTACCATCTAAGCGCAATGGCTTGGCTGTACCACGCACGCTGACATTTGGCTGCTGAGTACCAAACTGCCAAATCAAAGCGCCGCTTTGTAAATTCAACCCATGTAGCACGCCATCATTGGCAGATAACAACACGCGATTACCCGCAATGACAGCAGGTGTTAGCACCGTTGCATTGATATTTGTCTTCCAACGTACCGCACCTGTATTAGTGTCTAGCGCTATCACATTGCCCAAGCGGGTAGTGACAATCGCCACTTGACTGGCAAAATCTGCACCCACACCAGAGGTGATAGGCTCACCCACATTGACCGTCCAAGCGGCACGATTACCCTCAAAGCTTTGTACCGTACCCGCTTTGCTTGCAGCAATCAGCCTAGCACCATCACTTGCAAGCTGCAAATCCAATACATCATTTTTGTTAATGGCTGCACCACGCTTAAACCGACTGCCATTGGCAAGCTCTTGACTAAAAACAGATTGTATGGCTACTTGCGGATTGTCAATGGCAATCAATTTTACTGGCTTTTTTGCTTCAGGCTGTATGCTTTTGCCACACCCTGTCAATACAAGACTGGCTGCCAAGCTTGCCACCACTACTTTGGTTGCAGTATGTTTTAAGATTGTCATCATGTTTCCTTATTGACTGTTTCTATGGTTGTCAAGTTACTTATGTCTTTTGCCAATGATATCCATCAGCTTTAAAGTCGCCATTTTACCTATTTTTAGCTCAACACAAAAGAGGCTTTTTGTTGGGGTATGTGCAGTTTTTGTGTCAGTTACCCACACCCTATACTGTGGAAGTTGATAGTTATGGCGTTGATGTTTGTGTGCTAGGTGCTGTATCCGATGGCGCATCCTCTTTTTGTGCTGCATCGTCAGTGGCGGCTGCTTCTTGGGGCTGATTAGCTGCTGCCAGTGCTGCTATTTGCTCTGCTGCCATTTCTGTGTTTGGTGTTGCAACAATAGCAGGCTTAGGCTCTATTGGCACCACAGCAATCCCCAAAGATTCCATTTTTAATTTTAACAACGCGCGCTCTTCATGACGAACTCGCAACAATTCCCATGCCTTTTCATAGGCTGTTTTGGCAGATGCATCCTCTTTTTTTGCCACATAAACATCACCAAGCAACTCTTGGCGACTGGCTTCAAAGCTTTCTGGCATCGGCTGATTTAATGCTGTCAAGGCACCTTCAGTATCCCCATCAGCAAGCAACACCTGTGCTAGCTGCAAGCGACTAATTGTCAGTAGTCCTTGGTCATCCAAGGGGACAGCAAGGGCTTTAGTGAGGCTATCTTTTGCACCTTTGTAATCTTCGGCATCATTTTGGTAACGCGCCTTCATCATTAATGCCTGCCACGCATAAATACTGTCACCATGATTGGCGACCAATGCATCAATATTGGCAAACAACTTTTGTTTTTCGCTCTCTGCTTGGGCTTTGGAGTCAGGATTTTGACTAAGCAGCGCCAACGCTTCATGCTCTTGATTG
>JBHBMT010000089.1:0-8017 GCA_041773075.1 Moraxella sp. | reverse complement strand
GCGGATTTGGTCAAAGATGCGATTGTGCTCCCTTGGGCATTTGTTTGTGCCAAAGAAGAGTTTAGCGAACAAGAATTTCGCCAAAAAATCTTGCAAAAATTCACCGAGCATAAAGCACTTGATTTTATGTTTGAACAAGTAAAATTGGCGTCTCAGTTTTTTAAACAAGGGAAATAAAATGATTGTTACCTTTATTTCTCAATGTGAAAAAAAGGCACTCCCACGCACTCGGCGAGTATTAGATGCGTTTGCCAATCGGATTGGCGATAATACTTGGCAAACGGTCATCACCGAAGATGGTTTGGCAATGGTCAAAAAATTGCTATCTGCCACCGCCAGTAAAAGTACTGCGGTGAGTTGCTATCGTTTTCATACGCGTAAACATAGTGAACTTTTGTGGATTGTGGGCAATCGCCATAAGTTTAATGAATGGGGCTGGGTGCCGGTGAATATTACTGAACAAGATATTTCTAATTTTTATGATAATTATCAATGGAATAATAAAGGCATAATGCGTGCCGCTGTAGCAATAGCGGGATTATTTCATGATATTGGCAAAGCAAATTATTTATTTCAGAAAAAACTCAATCCTAAGATTAAGACTGAAAAATTTGAACCTTATCGTCATGAATGGGTATCACTACGACTATTTGAGGCGATTGCAAAAGATTGTCAAACAGATAGTGAATGGTTAGATAAGTTGATTAATGGTCAATTTGATGCATTTGATAATATTATACAAGATGGAATTGATGAACTTTCTAATTCTAACCCATTACAAACCTTATCCCACCTGCCTCTTGCACAGCTTGTTGCTTGGCTCATTGTGGCACATCATAAACTGCCCGTTTATCCTGCATGGAAACATTTTAAACAGCCATCATTATCAGAACAAGATAAATGGATTGGGTATTATTTTGAGGCTCTTTGGAATTCTCCAAATTGCCTAGATAAAGACCAGCAGTTCAGAATACCAGACAATTGGAAATTTGCTGAAAAATCACTTCCTTGTCATAGCCCTATTTGGCGGGCCATAGTTTGTGATTATGCCGATCAAGCTAAAAAACAATTATTAAGTAGCAGTTTTGGTAATTTACATCAAGATATTTTTACATCACATTTATCACGCTTAAGCCTGATGCTTGCTGACCGTTATTTTTCATCATTGTCATTTGAACAGACACAGCGAATAGGCAGACGCAGTCCTTATTATGCTGTTTATGCCAATACTTACTACAAACAAGATGGCCAAAAAGATTATAAACAGCAGTTGGATGAACATTTAATTGGTGTAGCTGAAACAGCAGCAGAGATCATAGATGCTTTGCCTAAGTTTCGCCAATCTCTAATGGGGCTTGATAATGAAAATTTAACAGCTAAAGTATCTAAAGAATACCCACAATTTCTATGGCAAAATGATGCACAAAAAGTAGCTCAAGATATCGCTGAAAACACCAGTAAACAAGGCTTTTTTGGTATTAATATGGCATCTACAGGCTATGGTAAAACTTTAGCAAATGCTAAAATTATGTATGCCTTGGGTAATTCCGCAGGTAAAGTGCGTTTTAGTGTTGCATTGGGACTTCGTACATTAACACTACAAACTGGTAGAGAGTTTCAGAAGGTATTAGGACTTGATGATAATCAACTGTCTGTTGCGGTCGGCGGGATTGCTGTTAAGAGCTTATTTGAACTTAATGAATCTAATAAGCAAGTAGAAAATGGTATATTTGAGCAAACACACTCGTTAGGCAGTGAATCAGCCGATGAAACGCTCAATCCAGAGGTTTTTGTGCATTATACAGGTGTAGATGAACATCATGCCTTGTATGAGTGGACAAAGGGAGAAAAGATGGCGAATAAACTCCTGCAAGCCCCTGTATTAGTTTGTACGATTGACCATTTGATTGGTGCAACAGAAGGTGTGCGTAGTGGACAACAAATTGTACCTATGTTGCGTTTATTAAGTGGTGATTTGATACTTGATGAGCCCGATGATTTTGGTTCAGATGACTTACCTGCATTATGTAGATTGGTACATTGGGCGGGTATGCTAGGGAGTCGTGTTCTGTTATCTACAGCCACTATGCCTCCAATGCTTGCTTATGCTTGCTTTGAAGCATACCAAGCAGGCTGGAAAGCCTTTGCTAAAGCCAATTTATCTGAGTGGGATGGTAATATCCAATGCGCATGGTTTGATGAAACATGTAAACCACAACAAGAATTAATAAACAATATTAAAGAATTTGATAAATATAATAAAAAATTTGTTAATCAGCGTCTTGTGGAATTGGAAAAAGTAGCCCCAAAACGATTGGGTAAAATTGTAGATATTGCAAAAGTAAACGATGAGAATATTTATCAATCAATGGCAAATTGTATTTTTGACAGCATGATTGAGTTAGATCAACAACATCGTGCAAACAATTTATCTGATGATAATATTGTAATGGATAAGACCATTTCATTTGGATTGGTGCGTATGGCAAATATCAATCCAATGATTGCTGTAGCAAAGGCATTGCTTGCCAAAGATGCTCCCCATGATACACAAATTCATTATTGTATTTATCACAGTAGATATCCTTTATTGATGCGTTCGCACATTGAAAAACAGCTGGATAGTTTATTAAAACGTAAAGAGTCTCATGAAATTTGGCAACATGCCAGCATAAAACAAAAAATTCAGAATAGTACTGCCAAACATCATATTTTTGTAGTGATTGCTTCACCTGTTGCAGAAGTGGGGCGTGACCATGATTATGACTGGGCTATAGTTGAGCCAAGTTCAGTTCGCTCTATAGTACAACTGGCGGGACGCGTATTACGACATCGAAATATTGAACCAAACGTTGCTAATATTCATTTATTAAATAAAAATATTAAGGCATTACAAGGAAAAGATATTTGTTTTAATAGACCGGGATTTGAAACTTCCACTTTGACCTTGACATCGCATGAATTAAATCAAATTTTACAACAAGCCCATTATCAAAAAGTTACGGCGGCGCCTAAAATTCAGTTGCCGCAGGATTTTAAGCAATTAAGTACCCAAAATCAATTTGATGACTTATCGGAGCATGAACATGTAGCATTGCGTCGTTGTTTATTTTCTGACAATAAAGGGGCGAACTTTTGGTGGAAAACACAGCAGCATTGGACAGCTGAAATGCCTTATCGCCAGCCATTCCGCCAATCAAAAGGACAAGTAGATGAAACTTGCTATTTATGGATAGACAATGAATTTGTTGATTTTGAGTTTAAATGGTGTGAGCCTAAACACAGTCAGGATATTCGTCAGTTCAAATCCACAAGTTCTATAGGACTGCATTTTGTCAAAGTTTCACAACCTACTTTGGGCATAGGTAGCGATTTTTGGTTTGATTTATCACCTGTATCTATTTATAAAGAGCTTCAGCAAATGCTACAAGAACAAGGCGATTCGTTAAGTCTTGCCCAGGTCAGTCAGTGGTATGGCAGCTTTGTGATAAGTTGTTACCAAGATTTGGTAAAACCTTTTGAATTTTATGAGCAATTGGGTGTCTATGAATCCATAGACTCATAGACATAAGCAACCTATGCGGTTGAAAAATAAATGTAATATTTTCTAAGCACTCTCTACGAACGCCTGAATATTATAGCACAGTTTTATCAAGCGCATTGAGCTTATGCAAGACGACAAAAAAATAATTAATAAATGTAATATGGATATTGATATTTAAGACTGATTGCTCTACAATAAAGAAAATGCTCAAAAAGAGGTGGTCAATGGACAACAATCAGATAACTCAATGGTTTGAACACATAAAAGCATACATAGATGGCTTGAATGAACAGAGTAAGCAGACAAGTATTCAGGCTGTTCTGCAAGTACAGGTATATAAAAATAGCCTTGCAAAGGCAAGTTTGCCGACATTAATTTCTCTGGATGAAAAACAATTTGCCAAACAACAAAAAGAATTAAATAAAATTCTAAAACAAGCAGAAAAACTTAAATTGACCGAAAACTCATTATCATCGGCTCGGTCGCTATATCAACAGTGTATACAAAAGGAGTGGTTGGATGGTAGTGATGACACCTTATCTACTATTGAGTTGATTCAACAACAAAATTTTTATCAGTTATGGATTCGTTACGCCTTATTGTTTGCTGATGGTGTCACACCTGCCACACATATTGCCAAACTCACCCATTCTAGCAGTAGTGGTTCGGCAATCATTGATGCTATTTCTGATACTAAAGCAGGTTTTTTGACGACAGGTCAAGTTGATAAGCCCATTTATGATGGTGCTTACCCCAATGCCAGTTTATCTAAAATCGCCAAATTTTTATTATTAGCAATAGATGATGTACCACTGGGTGTGCTATTAAAACAAGGAAACTACACACCATTAACAAAATTTTTTGATACAGTGCAATTAAAACAAGTTGGCGATGGCTTTTATCGCAAACTAAACTCCTCTTTGATGGCGGATGCATTAATTAAGCAAGTATATTTTCCCGTTGATGATGGTTATCATCAATTGATAATTTTGCATTCATCTAGTTTAATTCAGGAAATTTATCAGCGTTATTTTCAAAAGCAGGTGCGTGATGTTCGTATAAAAATAGAAAAACAACAACAGGAAAATAAATATCATCAAGATATTCTAGTCCAAATTCCAAATACATTAACCTTTTCAACGGTGGCTAGCCAACCACAAAATGTATCTGTTAATCATGGAAGTCGTGGAGGAAATATTCGTCTGTTTCGTGCTAGCCCGCCAATATGGCAGAGTCGGCCTAAAGCACCAATATACTATCAATCATTATTTTCTGACCGTACGCTTAATCAGATGTGTCAAGAAAATATTATTGGCCTGCAGCAGATGCTGATTATTTTTGATAAAGCTAATATTAGTTTTAAAGAACCACGCCGCTTACAAGGAATAATCAATTGGCTAAATGCAATTATTGATGATATCTTTGATTATGCTCAAAGCTTATGGAACTTACCTAGTGGTTGGAGTAATCATACCGAAAATAGATTGCCTATAGCACACCAACTATTTTTGGACAGTCAAAGGAATGATGAATTATTTTTGGATTTTAAACAAAGTGAGTGGCAAAAGGATTTGGTGCAAGATTTTGTATTTTGGCTCAATGGCAAATTACGTGATTCTGATAAAAACTTTAGCGTAAGTGAGGATCATAGTCGTATATGGCGAAAAATATTTGCTGATAGATTACGAGAATATGTTGAGCAATGGATTTAATTGGAGATTATGATGAAATTAATCAGTATTCAGCGTATTTTTGTACAAGATATGAATGCCGTGGCAGGACAGGTCTATGGTGGTGTCAGTATTGTTTCGGCGATGGGGTATGTACATGCACTAGAGCGTTCATTAAAAGATATTGAGCAATTTAGCCATATTGAATTAAATGCCTGTACTGTATTGGTGCATGATTATCAACTACGCACCTTTTATAATGAGCATCATGCACTTAAATTTCTACAATCACGAAATCCCCCCGCTTTATATGGATTGAGTCATAGTGACAAATCCAAAACGGTACCAGTGATTGAAGAAGGAAAAATGCATGTCGAATTATCTTTATTAATTCGTTATGAAGGCGATATTTATCCTGCGATAGAGCAAGAATTTATTAAACATATTATGCAAACAGCTTATCGTCAGCGTTTTGCTGGTGGTAGTGTTTTTAATATTAATTCGGTAAATTTATGGCAATTGCATCATAATGACAATGACAAAAAAATCATTAGACAATTATTGCGTCCTTTATTGCCAAGTTTTGTTTTATATCAACGCAGTGATGTGTTGGCGGAATATATCAAAGATAATCCAAATAAAGATACGCTTGATGCATTAATGGATTTTATAAGTGTTAAAAGTTATGCATGTCCAAATCATGTATTGATTGATAAACATCTTGAAAAAGTAATAACAGAACATTCTGATGTCTATCAAGCATGGCAAGAACACTTGCAAGAACATAATTATCATCAATCTATGCCACAAATAGTTATTGATTATTTTGAAAATTTACAACTCAACAGTAATAAAAAAATATCAAAAGCTAATAAAGCCTTATTTGATGAATGGCAAAATTATCTTAGTCCAACCAATAAAACATCAGCCACTTGGTCATATTTACCTAAACCTAAAAAAGGGTATTTTGTACCGATGATGTGTGGCTATAAAGCAATTAGTCCAGTTTTTTATGCCAAAGAGATTGCTAATTGCCGAAGCAAAAATCCTGAAGATCAAGTATGTTTTGTAGAAGCTGTGCATACTTTAGCTGAATACAAAAGCACTCATCGCATTAAAGATTATGCGGGATTGGCAGAGGCTTTATGGTACTATCACCATGAGAAACATTGGTATTTGTGTGAACAACGTCAAATTGATAGCATAAATGCTGAGCCAAATTCGGTACTTGATGATTATGATTTTTAATTAATTTTAGAAGCGACAAGGAGCTTAATATGAGTAGCACTATCGAATTACCAAGCCTATTATCATTTGACCGTAAATTAGAAAATTCAGATGGTTTAATGTTTTCTGGTAACTGGGATAATATCAAACAAGATGCATCATGGGAGCCGATTTCTATTATTCCACGTTTTAATCGTTCTACCCAAAGTGCCCATGGCATCTCTGATGAAAATAAGATTAAACCCAATCCCGTATCTGCCAGCAATGATGATGCAAATTTACCTTTGGAGCATGATACCCTAAAGGTGAGTTTTTCGTTGCGTGTGATTGGCGATTTGGGTGTGCCATTTGCCTGCAATGCACCAAATTTTGAACAAGCCATTGTAGATAAAGTAAATACATTCAAACAAAGCAAGATGCTTGATGAATTAGCAAAACGCTATGCAATCAATATTGCTAATGGGCGTTTTTTATGGCGTAACCGTGTAGGTGCAGAAAAAGTTTATATCTTTGTGAATATTCATGGACAAGATGAACCTTTGGAATTTGATGCCTATCAATATAATTTAAATGAATTTAATTATGATGATGATAAATTGGCGAGATTGACACAAATCATTAAACAAGGTTTAGTGGGCGAGCAAGGGTTTTGTTTTTTGGAAGTTGATGCTTATGTCAAATTAGGGGCGGGGCAACATGTGTTCCCATCACAAGAAATGAATATGGGTGAAAAACGCAAATCCTTATTTAAGATTAAAGACCAAGCTGCGATGCACAATGTCAAAATTGGTAATGCCTTGCGTACTGTAGATACATGGTATGAACAGGATGCTAAATTTCCGATTGCTGCTGAACCTTATGGTGCAGTGACTCAGCGCGGACAGGCATATCGACCTAGTAGTAATGATTTATATACTTTGATGATAAATTGGGTAAACAACAAAGAAGTTTCTCCAGAAGAGCAAGCTTATGTAGTGAGTAACCTAATTCGTGGCGGCGTGTTTAGTAAGATTGGCAAGGACAGTAAAGAATAATGCAATTTTACCAAGAATCAACCATTATTCCTTGTGAGGAAATACCTACTTATGTAGTGTGGAGCAAGCTCTACACCCAGCTCCATCTCGCTTTTGTTGAACAGCAAGATGATGATGGCAAAATCGCTTATGGTGTCTCATTTCCGCAGTATCGCCTAAATGCCGATAAGCAAATTGGCTTTTTGGGGTTTAAAGTGCGTATTTTTGCACCTACAGAGCAGGCATTGCAGACATTAAACCTCACAAAATGGCTGGAGAGACTCACCGACTATGTGCATATGACCAGTATTCGTGCTGTGCCTCAAGATAAAATTACAGGTTTTTCACAGTATTACCGAGTGATTCCAAAAATGCCTTTGGATGAGCGGATTAGCCATCAGGCGGCTCGCCATGGTGTATCGCTAGAGGCAGCTGCCGAGCATCTAAAAGGCTATCAGACCCAAGCGACCATTGAGCCATTTATTCGTATGCCAAGCCAAAGCACAGGACATGACTTTGCCCTACACATCGGTAAAAAGCCTACCGATGGCATTGGTGATGGC
>JBHBMT010000088.1:0-16389 GCA_041773075.1 Moraxella sp. | reverse complement strand
TTATATAATCAATATCATAGCAAATTTTTTAATGGTTTGCCAAGTTGGTTGGCGCATCGGTTGTGGCTTTTTAAAAAAAAGTACAAAAAAATGCTTGCAAAGTGTATTTGTATGATATATATTGTATTCAAATGAATACAAAAGAGTATAAAGGTAATCATATGGGCAATCATCGCATTCCTATCAGTGTTCGTATCAGTCAGGAAGATTCTGATTTTATTAGCAATCTTCAGATAGAAGGTGCACACACTCCTTCAGAAAAAATACGAGAGCTGTTAAAGCAAGCCCGATTGGCACATGAAACGGTGCACGATTATGACGCTGCTTTGACACATAGCGAGCAGTTTTTGCAGGGTGCGCGCCATCAGTGGCTACTTTTGGAGAAGTCGCTGGGAGTACATTCGCCAATTTTGGCACGAGCCTTTGAGTTGGTACCTGATTTGGTGGCAAGCTTGGGCGATGTATTGCCTGATGAGGCGGACATTAATACGCTAAAACAACACGAAAAGCAGGTATTGTGGCGCATTATCCGCCTGATGGATGGCGTGCTACAGTTGGCGATTACAGGCAAAGGGGCGGGCTATGATGATGCGGTGCTAGGAGAGCTTGCCAATACCTTAAAGCTTGCAGATATTGTCAATCAGCTACAGACCATTACCCCGACCAAAAAAGGAGATTCATCGTATGAGTGAGACATTAGCCCAAAGAGCCAAACGTCTAGTCAGTGGCGGTTTTCATGCTGTTTTGGATAAAGCTGAAGACCTTGCCCCTGAAGCGACATTAAATGAAAATGTGCGTGAGATTGAGCGCGCCATTGACGAGGTGCGTACCGAGCTTGGCAAAGTCTTGGCGCAAAAGCATTTGGCAAGCAAAAAACTAAGTGATGAAAATAGTCGTCATGAGGCACTATCTGCCAGTATTGCAACAGCATTGCAGTTAGGGAAAGATGAGCTAGCAACAGTGGGTGTTGCTGAGCAGATAGACATAGAGGCAAGACTCCCTATATTGGAAAATACCATTGCAGATTGCATCTTGCAAGAGCAGGAGTTGGAGGGCTTTGTAACAGCATTGCAAGCCAAGCGCCGAGAGATGCTACAAGCGCTGGAGGATTATAAGCGCCTAAAAGTACAAAGCGTGGGTGAGTCGGTGTCGGGCATTTCAAGTAGTGAGCGTATCGCCCAAAATGTCGCCAAGTCTAGTAATGCCTTTGATAGGGTGATGGCGCGCCAAACAGGACTGACTCTAGAAGGAAGTGATACCGCCAAGCTTGCAGGGCTAAAAGAGTTAGAGGAATTGAGTCGCACCGTCAAAATTGCCGAACGCTTGGCAAAGCTAAAATCAGAACAAACAGAGTCTTAATTTATTGACCAGTGACATACCTACCAGCCATTAGTCACTAACGCTTGTCATCAAAAAGGAGAAAACATGCTCGCATTTTGACAACTGATTAACGCCCCACAAAACATCGCTTTTATGGTTGCTTTGTGTCTAATGCTGATGTTGTTTGTGCTTGAAGTGTTGTCTTTGATGATGGGCGGTATCAATGACTGGATAGATGGCATATTGCCCGATGGCTTGAGCGAACCTGCTCACCCTGAAATTGGGCTTGATGCGGTGGACGCAGGCGGGTTTGTGCGCTTTTTAAGCTGGTTGTATGTTGGGCGTGTGCCGCTGCTTATGCTGATGGTGATATTTTTGGCGGTGTTTGGTTTGGGCGGTATGCTCATGCAAAACGTGGTACATGGGCTGTTTGGGTTTTATTTGCCAAGCGTGGTGGCGGCAGTGCTGATGGTGTTTGCCAGTTTGCCTGTGGTACGAGTCTTGGCAAGTGGACTGCACAAAATCCTACCCAAAGACGAAACCAGCGCCATCAGCGACAAAGAACTCATCGGACGTGTTGGTGTGGTGGTCATTGGGGTGATGAGTGCCCAAAGCGCCGCCCAAGTTAGGGTCAAAGACAGCTACGGACAGACGCATTATGTCATGGCACGCCTAGACAGCGATGGCGACGTGCCCCAAGGCGAAACGGTGATTTTGATTGCCGTGCAGGGGGTGGAATATTTGGCGATTAAAAACGTCAGTGGGGTGCTTGTGGATTGAGATCCATCGGCTTAAATCAATTTGGAACAAATAGGAAAACACATGAACCTAATCTCAATTTTAATCATTTCAGGCGTGATTTTGGTTGCCCTTGTGGTGCTTGGGCTGATTTTGACCCGACTTTATCGCCGTGCCAGTAAAGAAGTGTCCTTTGTGCGTACAGGTTTTGGCGGTGAAAAAGTCATCATGAATGGCGGAGCGATGGTGCTGCCTGTGTTGCACGAGATTATCCCAGTGAACATGAACACACTTCGCCTAGAAGTTCGCCGTGCTGCCGAGCAAGCGTTGATTACCAAGGACCGTATGCGTGTGGACGTGATGGCAGAGTTTTATGTGCGTGTCAAGCCATCTGCCGAATCTATCGCCACTGCTGCCCAAACGCTGGGCATGAAAACCATGTCGCCTGCTGAACTTAAAGAATTGGTGGAAGGTAAATTTGTGGACGCTTTGCGTGCGGTGGCAGCAGAGATGGCAATGGAAGAGCTGCACGAAAAGCGGGTGGATTTTGTGCAAAAAGTGCAACAAGTGGTCAGTGAAGATTTGTTTAAAAACGGCTTGGAACTTGAGACGGTGTCGCTGACGGGGCTTGACCAGACGGCGTTTGAATTTTTTAACCCCCAAAACGCCTTTGACGCTGAAGGTTTGACCAAATTGACCGAAACCATTGAAGTGCGCCGCAAAAAACGCAACGACATTGAGCAAGACACCGATTTGGCAATCAAAACCAAAAACTTAGAAGCCGAGCGTACTCGTTTACAAATTTTGCGTGAAGAAGAATACGCCAAACTGGAGCAAGAGCGAGAAATTGCCGTGCGCCGTGCCGAGCAAGAAGCCAGCATTGCCGAGCAAGAAGCTGCCAAAAAACGAGAAGCCGAAGAAGCAAAAATCGCCGCCGAGCGTGAAGTGGACTTAAAGCGCATTTTGGCAGACAGAGACATTGAAAACGAAAAAATTCAAAAAGAGCAAGCCATTGAGCGTGCCGAAGTAGAACGCAAAAAAGCCATTGAGCTTGCCGAGCAAGACCGTGCTATTGCCGTTGCTGAAAAATCTCGTGCCGAGTCCGAAGCTAAAGCCGAAGCCGACAAAGCTCGTGCCGCTGCCGTGCGTGAAGAAGAAAGCGTCATCACCGTGCGTGAAACCGAGCGAGCCGAGCGTGCCAAGGCGGTGGAGCTGATTGCCGCTCAAGAAACCGCCCAAAAAGAAGCCATTGCTTTGACTGTGGCTGCCGAAGCCGAAAAACAAGCGTCTTTGGACAGAGCCGAAGCACTGCGTATTGCTGCTGAAGCCGACGCCCAAAAATTGCGCCTACAAGCCCAAGGGGAAGCCGATGCCAAAGTGCTACTGGCACAAGCGCAAGAGCGTCAATACAAGGTGGACGCCGAAGGCAAACGTGCGGTCAATGAAGCGTCCAACATACTTAGCAGCGAGCAAGTAGAAATGCAAATTCGCTTAGCGCTGATGAAGCATTTGCCTGAAATTATCCGTGAAAGCGTTCGCCCGATGGAAAACATTGACGACATCAAGATTTTGCAGGTCAATGGCTTGGGTGGCTTTGGTACAGCTGTCAATGCCGATGGCGAAGCAGTTCAAGGCAGCCTTGCCGATCAGATGGTCAATTCTGCCTTGCGTTACCGTTCACAAGCGCCCTTGGTGGATAGCCTGCTCAAAGAAATCGGGCTAGATGGTGCAAACATCAATGGATTGACTCAAGGTTTGAACAAAAAAGCAGAGTAAGTCATCAACACCTTAACTTAGCACAAGTAAGCCTGCCTCTGTTTTGGGGGTGGGTTTTGTGGTATTATCGGGGTGAATTTGTTGTTAAGGAGCTGTCATGCCGTATTGCCTGCATTGTGGTCATTCTGTTATTTATCAAATCCCTGATGGTGATAGCCGCGAGCGTCTGGTGTGTTCTAGTTGTGGGTATATTCATTACGAAAATCCCAAAGTGGTCACAGGTGTCTTGGCGCTACATCAGGGCAAAATTTTGTTGTGTAAGCGTGCCATTGAGCCGCGGTTGGGGTTTTGGACCTTGCCAGCAGGATTTATGGAATTGGGCGAAACGATGGAGCAAGGCGCTCTGCGTGAGATGGTAGAGGAGGCTGATGCGGTAGGCATTCATCCACGGCTGTACTGTCTGTATGACTTGCCCAAGGTGGGGCAAATTCATGTCTTTTATTTGGTGGATATCCAAAATGGTGCATTTGGGGTGGGTTCAGAAAGTTTGGATAGTGCATTATTTGCTTTGGATGATTTGCCATGGGATGACATTTCTTTTCGCACAGTGGCACAGACGTTGAGATATTATCTTGCTGATAAAGAGCGCTTTGGTGATGATGTTAGCAGCTATCCCATTCACGAAATGGCATTTTGGGATAAGCCTGTCTATGTAAATTCTGATGGACATAGCAAGATTTTATTTAAAGAATGTTAAGTAACTTAGCAATGAAGGCGTTATAGCCAATTTGGTTAATTTTGGTGTTGTGCCAAAGGGTTGGGTGGATTTAGGTGTGAATGGTTGGAATAATAAACTATATGTTTGTTTTTTATTGATAACTTAGTGAGTTATTTGTATAATAAGCCATATAAGCCATAATGACCAAAGAAAAAATGGGGTGAGCTGATGATATTTATTACGTTTGAAACCAAAAATGCAACGCTACATGACATCAAGCAGGTGGCGCAGCGTATTTTAGACCACCATCAGCGAGAGCATTTTTTGACACAGTTGCAAGAATCCCAACTGCATACGATTATACGACCCACTCTAAAAGCTGACCAAAATGAAAGTGAAATCAGACAGTTATGGCAGGAGCTGATTGAAACGTTGGTGGTTACCAACAAAAAGGGCGAAGAATTGCGCTTTCATCGTGATGACGAGCAAGGTGTATTGTATTTTGGCGATGAGGCAGGGTGGCATACCGCCAAGGCATTTCATGATGACCAAACCATACATAAGTTACACACCGCTTCTTGAGTGAGGGTGATTTACTTGCCTTAAAATTCTGTGCAAGTTGTCAAAATTTGCTATACTGCACGCTTTTATGATGATAATAAAAGCCATGTCAAAAACTACCCCAAAGACTGCCATTATTTTGGTGAATCTAGGTACGCCTGATGCACCCACCCCTCAAGCTGTCCGTACTTATCTGCGCGAATTTTTGTCTGATAGACGTGTGATTGAGATACCAGCGCTGATTTGGCAGGTGATTTTAAATGTATTTGTGCTCACCACTCGCCCAAAAAAAGTCGCTCACGCCTATGCCAGCATTTGGCAAGATGATTCGCCTATACGTCAGATTTTAAGGGCGCAAGCACAAGCGCTGTCTGATGCCTTAGCTCACCATCCACACGTTTTGGTGTGCATAGCCACCACTTACGGCAATCCCAATATCACAACCGTCATCCAAGAGCAGCTGACAAGAGGGGTGGAGACCTTGGTGATTTTGCCTTTGTATCCACAGTATTCCGCCACAACAACAGGGGCGGTATTTGATAAGCTTGCCAAACAACTAATGACGGTACGCAATTTGCCTAGCGTGCATTTTATTAAAGAATATCATGACCACCCTTTGTATATTGAGGCATTGGCAGATAGCATTAAAACTTATTGGGCAGCACATGGGCGCGCAGACAAGCTATTGATGAGCTTTCATGGTATCCCCAAGCCTTATGCCGACAAGGGCGACCCTTATGAAAGGCAGTGTCACACAACAGCAACCAAAGTGGCGCAAGCACTGAATTTACAAGATGATGAGTGGGCGATTAGCTTTCAGTCACGCTTTGGTGCGCAAGAGTGGCTCAAGCCTTATACAGATGAGCTTTTGACCCAGTGGGGACAAGCAGGGGTTGAATCAGTGCAGGTGTTAAGTCCTGCTTTTTCGGCGGATTGCCTTGAAACTTTAGAAGAATTGGCGGTGGAGAACAAAGACATTTTTTTGCAAGCAGGGGGCAAGGCTTATGCCTACATTCCTGCACTCAATGACAATCACGCACATATTGTGATGATGGCACAGCTGGTGGAGCGGTATTTATCGGAAGAATAATTACCCAATCAATCCCAATACCACAGCACTTTGATAAATACGCTTGGCGCGTGCACCCGTACCACAAAAGACCATCACAGGCTTTGGGGTGTTGGCAAGAAGTTTGGCAAAGTCACCTACTTTATCTTGGTGCAGGCTATCGCCATCAATGGGCAGGTGATGATAGTTAAGCTTGCAGGCGTGTGCTGTCAGAGCAATTTCATCACTGGTGGGCTGGTTGTCGCATTCATCATCAAAGCGTAGATTAATCAGACTTTTGTAGCCTAATTTTGCCAACGCCGAACATTGACAAGGGTGAATTTGTTTGTATAAAGTGATGTGCTGTGTCATAAAAAGATACCAATTTTTTTCTTTGTCAGTATCTTATTAAAATTTTTAGCGACTTTCAATGCACTTTTGGCATATGCTTATAATCAAATCATCACATGGGCAGTAAACGTGCGCCAATAACGCATCTTGGTGGGTTATGGTGGTAGATGACGCTACCAATGCTGCTTATTAAAAAACAAGGCACAGCTCTTTGACTTTGTGTATTTTGTGCGATGCCCTGCCTTGCTCTGCTTTGAATCAAAACAACTCTTGTTGAGCCTTGTGGGTGCTAGATGCTGCCCTTGCTAGCTAGTCTGGTGCAGACGTGAGTTAGCGTCATTTGATTTCAAAACAAGAGTCATTAACTTGTCTTGAGCTTAATAATAGACGTTACCATTAGGGCTATTCGCCGTAAATTTTCACACCTTGTACAAACGCACAGCCTTTTTGGCGCGCCGCCACAACCATTGCATCATGCTCACCATAGAGGCGTGATAAGGTGTGTTTTTTGTTGGCATGATTGGTGTTTTTGCCCACCCCAAAGCTGATGGTAGGATAAATACCATGCCGCCCCCCTGTAATACCAATGCCCACCCCTGTGGCTGATAGGCTGGTTTGTTGTTTTTCGGTATCTGCTGCCAAAGTCTCAATGCGCTTAATTTCTTGGGAGAGTGCTTGGCAATCGTAATTGGCATAGGCATTGGGGTTGATGTATTGAGGGGCGATGGATTGTTTGGCACTACAGCCAACAAGCACTAAAGTAGCAAATAGGGCAGTGATTTTTAAAGTGGTCATAATATCCCCAAGTAGTTTTAAAAAAAAGCTGATGCCATAAATTGTAGCACAAAACTTGCCAACATAAAAAAAGCAAAACACCCAAAGGATAGTTTGCTTTTTTGGGCTTATTAGGCAGGGCGCTTACCTGCACAAAGTGGGCTTTGTGGATTTTGCCCTTGCCATTCATCAGGGGTGTAGGCGTGAATAGCAAGTGCGTGCACTGTGCCTCCATTGGCGGTCAAATAAGGGGCGACAGCTTGATATATCTTTTGGTGGCGTGCTGCCAAGCGCAAACCTGCAAATGCCTCGCTGACGATAATAAGCTTAAAATGACTTTCCTTGCCTTCAACAAAATGTGCGTGCTGATGGCTCTCATTGTCAAGACTAAGATGAAGTGGGCTTAGTACTTGAAGGGCTTGAGTTAGGGCGGTAGCAGTTGTCATGGGCGCTCCAATTTAAGGCTTGGCTGCAGCATTATACAGTGGCATCACTGTAGGGATGAGCTCTTGTAGTGTGGCAATGCGATTGCTGCTATTGGGGTGGGTGCTTAGCCATTGGGGGGCGCTGCCACCTCCTGATTTTTTCATTTTTTGCCATAGGGTGATGGCAGCATTTGGATTGTATCCTGCCCGTGCCATGAGCTCCAAGCCCATTTTGTCTGCTTCAGATTCTTGAGTGCGACTATGAGGAAGGCTTAGTCCTAGCTCACCTGCCAGTCCTGCCACTTGTGTTTGACCACTGGATAATCCAAAAATGCTGGCTGCTAAGCCAATACCTGTTTGGGTTGCGACTTGGCGTGAATATTGTTCGCGCGAGTGCTCGCGTAGGGCGTGTGCCATTTCATGTCCCATAATGGCGGCAATCTCATCATCAGTTAATTGCAGTCTATCAATAATGCCTGTATAAAAAACAATCTTGCCTCCTGGCATGACATAGGCATTGATGGTGTTGTCTTTGATGGTATGTACCTGCCATTGCCAGCTGGGGGCGTCATTACGATACACACTGGTATGAGGAATAAGGCGGTTGGCAATGCGCTTTAGGCGCGCAACTTGTACGGTATTGGTATCAAGCTTGCCAGCGGCTCGTGCAGATTGAATGGTTTGTTGGTAGGCTTGGTCAGAAAGTTTTAAGATGTCACTGCTAGAAACCAATAAAAGCTGTTTGCGGTCGGCACCAATAGCGCCACCACTGGTGCTACTAGTGCAGCCAACAATGGGCATGGCGCAAGTTGCAATGAGTGTCATACCAAGAAATGTTTGTTTTAACATGATGATTCCCCTTATTTGTAGCCATAATGCTTTGATTATAAAACAAAGTGTATCAATTATGAATAGAGAACTGTGTATGTTTGGTAAGCATTGGTATCATTGATTTTAATCATCGTGATTTTTGATGTTAGTTTATGACGAACAGATGACAAATCCCCAGTCAAATGGTAGACTATTACTATAAATGTAACAAAATATGTGAAACAGTGTACTCTTTATTACTCAATATTGCAAATAAAGGAAGTAATAAAGGTTGATAACAATAAGAAGAGATAATATGACCGTCATGTATCAACGCACTATCTACGAACCCATTACTGCCACAGGTATTGGTTTGCATAGTGGCAAAGAAGTGGTATTGAGCTTATTGCCAGCACCTGAAAATACAGGCATTGTGTTTGAACGCAGTGATTTGAATGGCGCACGCGTACCTATGGATGCGTTTTTGGTACAAGACACTATGATGTCGTCTAATTTGGTACAGGGTGCGGCACGGATTGGCACAGTAGAGCATTTGTTGTCAGCCGTAGCAGCCATGGGTATTGACAATCTCATCATACAAGTATCCTCTGCTGAAATGCCGATTATGGATGGGTCAGCAGCGCCTTTTTTGTATTTGATTTATGAAGCCAAAATCAAAGAACAGGCTGCACCCAAGCGGTTTTTTAAAATAAAAAAACAAGTAGAAGTCACAGAGGGTGATAAATGGGCACGTCTTGAGCCTTATGAAAAGGGGTTTTTGATGAGCTTTGAGATTAGCTTTGGACACAAAGCTATTGCTGCCACTCCTCAACATTTTGAGCTTGAGTTTTCTAGTAGTAGTTTTGCTAAAGAGGTGAGTCGTGCGCGCACCTTTGGTTTTTTGAAGGATTTGGAGTATATGCGCAGCCAAAATCTGGCGCTTGGAGGCAGTTTGGATAATGCCATTGTGCTAGATGAGGAGGGTGTTATTAATGAAGGAGGGCTGCACTATCCTGATGAATTTGTGCGCCATAAAATGCTAGATGCGGTTGGAGATTTGTATATCATTGGTGCGCCACTGGTGGGTCAATTTTCGGCATATAAATCAGGTCATGCACTCAACAATCAGTTGATTAGAGCGGTATTAAATGACCCTGAAAGCTTTGAAATTGTAACAAATTATGACAAACATCACTGCCCAATCAACTATTATCCTGCAGATTTTCCTATTATTGAGTAAACAGATGTAATTACCACAGAAAGATACAAGCAAAGTTTAAGAAAGAAATGAGGTGGGTGACATAAGCCCACCCATTTTGTATAAAAAATAAACAGAGTGAGTCAAAAAATGTCAGTCATTAGCCAAGCTAATGCTGATTTTTGGACAAATGATGACAGCTTTAAAAAATTACTTATTATAAATCAATAAGATAAAATGATATCATTTTCAAAAAGTGACAAAATATTGCAACGTATTTTGTCACTTTTTTATTATTTTTATTGATAAATCTGGTGATTTTGCAATACGGGCGCTTTCTTGTTTACATAACTTTACAAAAGATACACCACAGTCTTGTCAAAAATGACGTATAGCGTGGGTGTTTTTAGAACAATTGTACCAATCACAATAACCTTGTTTGCGATAAGGATATGGGGTGACATTTAAAAAACGCTATGGTATAGTACGCCCCATGATTCACCAATGTGGATTTTAACAAGCTTTTTAGACCATGCTTGTTAGGATGATTGGGTGTTGTGATAAATGGGTGTGATTTGCAGCTGTTGTAGATGAGCAAAACAAGGGTCATAAGAAACCAGTTGCTCAATGATGGCAGTAGACAAATAACCCAAGTGCCCAATAGCGGTGTGTTGATTGGTTGCGATAGTAAGTGTAGTACCATCATAATACACCACCTGACAAGTTGTTAGTAGTGTCTCATCAAACATCTCAGCAAGTGCCATATGCACTAAAGAAGTGAGCTGTTGTAGTCGATGATATTGACGCATCAAATCACTAGGTAGTGCATATTTTGCTGTGCTAATGCGCTCAAGACGAGTGGCTAGATGGTTGGCGCGTTGAGGATTAAAAGTAGTTGGTTTTTTCATAAAAAGCTTTTTAAAATCAAGGGAGTGAATTTTGGGCTATATAAAGAGTTTCTTTATATTAACACAAAGTACTGTCAAGCACGACAGAGAATCGGATTTGTTTTGTATGAAACGTTTAGTTTGGTTTTTTTCAGCCGTTGGCTTAACTATGACCTCAACAGCCAATGCAGCCAGTGATCGTATTTTTATTTCATCAGGCGACAGACAATTAAGTGTCACAGTAGAGCGCCAAGCTGCTAGCAACGAAGAGATAGACGCTGCAATCAACCATCTTATTAGCAATAGCACCAACACTAGCAACCCGCTAAGCTATGCTGCCCCTCAAGTCCAATTGACTGCTCAAGCTCAATCATTAGACAATCAATCAGCTCCAGCTATTGCCGCTCGTGCTGCCGCTCGCGCTGCTCATGGTAAGAGTATTGGTCGCTGTGCTATGTATGTGCGCAAAGCTTTGCAATCAGCGGGCTATAAATTCACTCCACAAGTTTCTGCCTATATGTATGCCAATGGCACATTGGCAAGTGCAGGCTTCGTTAAGTTAAATAATAATGGCTATGTTCCTCAAGTTGGTGACATTGCTGTTTTTAATCGTACTGGCAAAAACCCACATGGCCATATTCAAATCTATGATGGCAATCAGTGGGTATCAGATTTTCGTCAGCCAAAATTTAGTCCATACAGCCAGCACAATGGCTACACAGTATGGCGTGACGCACGCTATCTAGATGCCTCTAGTACTCAAGGTACTTACCTTGCTATGAACGAACAGTAAGCACAAACAAAACCCATCAATAAGATGGGTTTTTTGTTGCCTGATGGATGGATGTTCTTGATTGAAAGCCCAATCATAACTTGCCATCGCAAGTTTTAATGACTGGCACCAATCATCTTTTTGCTAGCAATGGCTTGGTGATGTTAACAAGGCTAGTCACAAAATGCTGGGTATACAAAAGCTTTTGATATCACCACGGCGTTAGTTGTTGCCAGTTTTCTTGATATCCTTGGGTGGCATTGGCGACTGTCAGATAATCATGATAAGCCACCGCCAATAGCACTTTTGGCACTTCATTTAAGCAAAGTGCGCGCGCGCCATAAGCGCCTGTTTGCTTTTCAAAAGATAGAGCATAAAGTACCGCAGGCATATTTTCTTCAGGCACAAAACTGCCACTAAAATCAATCACAACATTAATACCCAATAAATCAAAAGGCTTGATATAGCTGTTAAATGAGCCTGCATCCATAATCTCATCACGCTTGTAACCTAGCTTTGTAATAACACCGCGCAGCGTAAAGGTATCAGTGACATAGCCTTTTTTGGTGTCAATTTCTGTGGCACCTGCCTTAAAGGTTGGCAAAGGCTGATTAAACTGGGTAAATAGTGGTTTGATTTTGTAGTCTTTAAAATGAGCAAGCCATGCAGTTGCGGTATCATCGTCCAATAAAGCGTTGTGAGCGATTTGCAAGGTGTCATCTTCGTTTAGGTGGATTTCTTCGTCTTGTAAATCAAGCAATACCCCCTCTTCATAGCTTGGACGAAAAGTATCCAGTTGCGTTTTGTTTTTGTCCAAACGTAGCCACACCAAGCGTGACAATAGACGCTTGGCAATAGGATGGGCAAACAAATAAGTTTGCCAGTCATGCGCAGTCCATGTCCGCTCGCTGCACATCGCCTCAAACAGTCGCTGACTTTGATGCTCCACAACTTCTTTGTATTCTTTTTTGGCGTGGCTAAAAATGGTTTTGGCTTCTTTGATTTGTGCCTTATCATCATGTTGGCGAGGTGTGGGCAAGGCTTTGAGTGTTTTACCCTCTTCATTAACAAGGATGAATTTGTCTGATTTGTCCACATAGGCTTTTAGGGTGCGTTCACCGTATTCCAAAAGCAACTCGCCATTATCATCAAGTCCTGCGCTGGCAATGGTACGATCAGCCAGCTCATCAGCTGTCCAGTGGTTGCGTTCGGCAATGGCAGAGGTCAGCTCCTTGGCAAGGGTGCGTACAGACTGCATCTTGTAGCGCCGTGATAACCCAAGTAAGTAGCCGATAATGATAGGGTCATTCATATCGCTGATGGCAAGCAACATGGCTTCAAACTGGCTGCGGCGTAGATAGTGATGTTTGCTAAAGTTTTTGAGCGCCTCCACCACAAAGATGGGGCGTGCATGATGGATGAGCGCCAAAATGCCCTTGTGTTTGATGGCAGAGCCAAGATACTGTTTTTGACTTTCTTTGATAAGTTCAGCAATAACATCCTCAAGAGTGTACTTGGCATAATGACTGTAGTAGTCAGGATAGGTTTTTGCCCAGTGTTGGTAATTTTGCAGGCGAGCGGGGGCGTCTTTTTGTGCCTCTTGGGTAGCTTCTTCAAGGGATATCACTTTGGTGTCGTGGGCAATAAAAGCATTTAGAAGGTATTCAGATAACAAAGTGGCATCTTTTTGATTGAGTAGCTCAAGATAGCGCACCAAAAGTGGATTGGGCTTTGGGTCTTTGAGTTTATCAGCAAGCACAATCCAGTGACGAATGATGACCTCATCCACCACAGTGCCATCTGTCCAATGCAGTGTGGGCAGATGCTCAAAGCCAAGCCAGTCAAGGCTGCTGGACGCTTTGGCGGTAGCTTTTTTGGCATTGCTAAGTAGTGCATCGGTAGAGAGATAGATGCTGATGTCCTCACCAAGGGCTTCTAAAGTGGTGAGCGTGTAGGCGATGATGGCTTCGTCTTTTTCTTTTTTGAGTAGGGTGTATAAGGGGGTAATGGCATCGGGGTGTCTGATGTCTTTTAGCCACATGACAGCGGATAAGCGCAGCTCTTTTTTGCTGTAGGTCAGCGCTTCAATGGCGCGTTCGTGTATATTGGGTATGGTGACGAGGGCTGATTGAGCAAGGCTGCGGCTTGTTTTGTTGCTAGAGAGGGCAATTTTGAGTAATTCTGAGACAAGCAGTTTGGGGGTTTGCTCAAAATAGCGCTCAATCAAACGCACAATGGCTGCTTGTTGATAGCTACCATCATAACTTTGTATGCTTTGAGACAGTTTCTCACCAATCATCTCAAGCGTGTCATACAAAAATGGCAACACCCTTGCTTTGTCGGTAATGTATTGTGCGATGCCTGTTTCTTGTAGATAGTTATCTAGTAGCTCACCTGTGACCGTATTGGCATCATAACCAATGCGCGTGGCAAGCTCAACTACTTGGCGCACTTCTATACCATCAAACACTTTGGGGGAGATAAGCTTATTAAGGTCATACCAGCTAAATTGTCGTCGATGTTTGTTATAAAGCGCTTGTAGCGCGTGCGCCAAATGGTAGCTTGGCACAGCAAAGAGTTTGCCTTGATAAGTGGCGATTTGTATATAGTTTTGACTACCAAGATAGCCTTTGCCGTTGAGGGCGTTTAGTAGGTGGGTGGTGCGTGCTTCTGGTTTGATTTTGGCAAAGTTTTTGTATTCGCGTTGTGCCCAGTCAGATGCCCAAAAATACTGACGATCTTTATTTTTTTGATTGTTTTCAATTTCTCGTTCGGCGGACAAACGCTTGTTTTCTAGCAGCTCTTGGTAATTTTGTTCAAACACCTCAAGCAAGCTTTCAGGCAGCGCTTGAAACTCTAAAGGCAGGACAGGTGGTGCAAGATAAGTATCTTCATCAAGGGTATTCACCATCTCAAGGCGCTTGATGGCTTGGGTGATGGTGTCTAGTACAGATTTGGTTTTTTCGGTGGCAAGGGCGCTTTGTAAGATAGGTAGGCTGTCATTGCCCAAATCTGCCAGCAGGGTTGCTGCTGCGGCGCGTTGCTTGGCATTGCCGTCCTTTAGATATTCATTTAGATAATGATGAATGAGTGCGCTATCGGTTTGGGCAAGATATGTTTTGGCATGAGCTTGTACATCTTTATTGCTGCTAAGTGATAAGCCAACCAAAAGCTTGGGCAGGCTTGTTATTAAGTCTGTATGCGCGCGCGCAAAATCTGTCAAAAAAATATACTGCGCATCTGATGATAGGGTTGGCATTACTGCCTCTAGGATGTCTTTGTGTGCTGTCAAAAATTCTTTGGCATCTTTGAGCTTATAGAACATCGCAAATTTACGGTGGTTCCAATCGGCATCTGCGCGCTCAAACATAACGCTGATGAGCGCTGCCACACCCTCTTTGGTCGCGGCGACATCTTTTGAGGCAGAATCCAAAATAAGCAAAGACAGTAGGTGCTGATACGTCCACCCCTCACGCCCACCAAGAGAGGGATTGGAGGGGTTGAGCGTGCTACACAGCCCATCTGTCATCAAGCAGACAAGCCAGTCGGGAGCGTGTTTGCTAATTTTGGCAGGCTTTGGCTCTCTGTCTTTGGTAATGGCGGTAATGAGCTTGGCATAGCGCAGAATTTGCTCATTGTGCAATAGGCTAAACATGAATTTATAAAATTCGCGCTGATGGCGAGCATTGCCAAGAGCAAGCTTGGCTTCTGCATTGGTTAAAAATGGAGTAACAGAGGGTTTCCATGTGCTTAGCGCAGGAAAATTGAGCGCTCGTTTTGCTTTGTCACCAACAGCCCCTGTACTTAAGGTGAAAGGTAGCTCGGCGTGGTGTCCCAAAAGAACGTAGTCTAGCGCCTTGTTTGCCAAGCCATCTTCTGCAATTTCAAGTCCACTAAGTGCTTTTAATAGATGTTCAAAGCTATAATAAACAGTGGTATCGGCAAGATAAGTCTGTTTTTTTTCAATGTCTTCATAGATTACATGAATATTTAAATCAGTCATAAAAGCTCCTTATTGGATATGGCAGGATGTCATCATACAACAAGATATCGCATGGTGCAAATGCAGATGAATCAAGGGATTGTGATAAGCTGGGTGAAAGCTTAAATGGACAGGCAAGTTGTGGGTAATATGGCAAGTTATAACGCCATCAAACGTCTAAAATATAAGCTGTTTAAGGCGATTATCAGCTTAATAATGACTTACTTGGCAGCATTGCCATAATGATAGTGAGGCGTAAGCCCACCAAAAAAGCCATCTAAAATAGATGGCATAGAAAGCAGAAAGGCTTTTATATAAGGTTTTAAGTGCGTACCATATGCTCAAGTACCAGCCAGTTGCCATTATCATAAATCATGCTGACAAGCGCAGTGGCAGTTTCACCTGAAATATCAGAGTGGTAGATTACCCGAAAGGTCAGTGCATTTTTTGCTGGCATCTGCCAATTGCCAATATTTTTGACGCTAACGCATTGATTTTTTGGGTGATATTGCAGATACGACATGATGTTCATCAAGTTAAAAGACTGGGCGTTTAACGCCTGAATACCACCCAAAGACAGATTGAACTCTTCTGTAGAGCAAGAAGCTATTAATAGCAGCTGGGCAATGGGGTCTATCGCCTGTGTGACGGCGGCTTTGGTGGCGGTATCAGTAATACCATTGGGAGCATTGACAACAAGTTTGCTGATGCTTTGAAGTTGCAGAGGCGTTGGTGTGGCAGCGGTATTGGCATATACAACCATAGGTAAGCTCAAACACAGCATGGTCATAGCGGTACAAAAAATACGTTTCACAACCCAATCTCCTAATTGAAGAAATAAGAGTATTATAATGGATTTTTTGTTGCGCACAATAAAAAAAAGACTTTGATATTTCACAAAGTCTTTTTTTAAAAAGATGGTGGCGATGAAGAGACTTGAACTCTTGACCTCACGATTATGAGTCGTGCGCTCTAACCAGCTGAGCTACATCGCCATAAGTAGGCGCAAATTATAGCACAAAGTAATGTGCTGTCAATAGGTTTTGGTATTTTTTATCCAGATGAGTTTCAATAAAAAAGCCCAACTAG
>JBHBMT010000087.1:0-27242 GCA_041773075.1 Moraxella sp. | reverse complement strand
TTAAGATTTAGCCAGTTTTAATGCAAAAACGCTTAATTTATTTCCAACTCATTACTAAATCGTCATGAGTGTCATGAAGTGTCAGTGTCTTAAGCTAGGTCAGTCTTAAAAAGTGACTGGGGGTGATAACAATGTCCATGGCAATATCCCAAGGATGTTTGGGTAGTTGGTCTGTCAGCTGAAAATCATAGCACCACCCAATTTTTAGTGCTTTTGTATGATTTAAGGTGCGATCGTAAAAACCACCGCCCATACCCAAGCGCACCCCTTGTCTATCCACAGCCACCAACGGACAAAAAATAGCGGTCATCTGCCAAGCGGGACGCAATTGGCGAGCAACAGGCTCTATCATACCTAGGCGATGGCGTTTGTGAGCAAGGTTAAAAAATGCATAAGTCGCGTGAAAGGGTAGGGAATTTTTGGGGTAAATGGGAGCGAATTTGAGCGTATCTCCCCAAACTACAGGTAAATGTGCAAAAAAACCATAGCGCTGACAAAATCGCAAAATGGGTGCTGTAGGCAGCTCTCCAAACTCATCATAATATAGTGCAATATTGGCACCTTTGGGTAATAAAGGCAGAAGTTTGGGCAGATGTAGACTTGCATGGCGTGCCAATGTGTGGCGCTGCTGGTCACTAAGCTGTCTACGCTGTTTGGTAAAAAAGGAGCGATGAGTGGTCATGAGTGTTTATGTTAAGTGGGGCTGATTGAGTATGGCTAAAAAATAAGCCATGTTGATTTTAGAGTTTACCCCTTGATAAATCAAGCTTTTTTGGCGATAATAACAAAATTTTTTTATGATGTTTATCTTGTCATGAGTCACGCTACCTCCACCACACTATTAAATTCATCTGGCACAGATGAGCCTAATACTTCCCAAAAGCATCTAGCCAAACGGCGCAAAAAGAGCGATGAGCAGCAAAAAATTAGCGCTTTTTTAAAAACTGCGCTCACACCAGTCAAACATCATATTTATACAGCGTGGCTGCTAGATGTGGTATCTGTATTGATATTGATTGTGCAGATGTTGGCATTGTCGGCATTTTTTGCTGCGTTATTGACAGCGCAATTTGAGGGGGTATTAACTAAGACAGTGGCAACAGCGGCGCTCATTGACGCATTGCCTATACTGGCAGGATGTTTTTTTGTGCGTCCTATTGTGGGGTTTGTGCGTGATAAAATAATCACACAGGCAGGGCTTATTGTTGCAAAAAATCAGCGGGCAGCTGCTTTGGCTGGGCTTGAGCAGTTGGCGCTTGAGCGAGATATTTTGGGTGCTGACGGTGCGATTGCTTCTTATGTGATTGATGAGCCTGATGCCCTGATGGGATTTGCAAGGTTTAATGTACAAAAATACACAGCAGTGACCACGCCATTAATCATCGCAATGGCGGTGGCTTTTAAGAGTGTAACGGCAGCACTGGTGTTGTTGGCAACAGCGCCGTTGGTGCCAATTTTTATGGCGATTATTGGTATTGCCACTGCCAAAAAAAGCCGTGCACAGATGGATGCATTGGCACAGCTTGGGGGGCGGTTTTTGGACTGGATACGCGGCATGAATACTTTGGTGCGTTTGTCTGCGGTTGAGGTTGCAGAACAAGATTTACAAGTGAGTGCCAATGAGTATAAGCAGCGCACAATGAGCGTGTTAAAAATTGCATTTTTAAATAGTGCGGTGCTTGAGTGGTTTTCGGCGTTATCTATTGCTTTGGTGGCGGTATATCTTGGCTTTGGCTTGATGGGGATTTTGCCGTGGGCAAAAGGTGAGGTAATTACCAATTATCAGGCGGCATTATTTATTTTGTTGTTGGTGCCAGAGTTTTATGCGCCTTTACGCCGTTTGGGAGCGGAGTATCACGCCAAAGGCGCTGCCGAATCAGCAGCAAAAATGCTAATTAAATTTGAGCAAGCCCCAAATCTTAAGCAAAATAAATATCAGGCATTACCCCTATTGGTAGCACCTAGTTTAAGTTTTGATAACGTAAGTGTGACGCAAAACGGGCGAGTGCGTTTATCGCCTATCTCTTTTGACGTGGCTTGTGCACAAAAAGTAGCCATTGTGGGGCGCTCAGGTGCGGGTAAAACTACCTTATTATCTATTTTGCTTGGGTTTGCTGCTTATCAAGGAAGTATTGCTGTGGGCGCTGATGACAAGGTGGGTGAGATGATTGGCTTTGATGTACTTGATAAAGACCTATGGCGGCGGCAGGTGGGATATTTATCACAAACTGCCACATTATTGCCTATGAGCATTGGCGATAATTTGCGTCTTGCCAAGCCTAGTGCCAGTGAGAGGGAGTTGATGACGGTATTGCAACAAGTGGGGCTAGGTGAGCTATTGGCGCATTTACCCAAAGGATTACAAACCCCTTTGGGGGAGCAGGGTGGTGGTCTGTCAGGAGGGCAGGCAAGTCGTCTTGCGATTGCTCAATTGTTGCTACAAGAAGCGCCACTATGGCTACTAGATGAACCTACAGAGCATCTTGATGCTCAAACCAAAGCAGAGATTCATGCTTTGTTGGCAAACGTCTCTCAAGATAAAACCGTCCTTTGGGTGACGCATGATAGCGCTTGGCAGGCAAGTGGTTATTTTGATAAGTTGATATCTTTGGTTGTGGAGCATGATAATGAAAACTAATCAAGTGCCAGCAGCGCCTTTGTTTGTATTTCAATTACGCTCCTTGGTGACGGCAGTGCTGCCACTATGGCTATTGGCGTGGCTGCTTGGCGCTATTACTGTGTTGTCAGTGTTGGGGCTGTTGATGGTATCAGGATGGTTTATTACCATGTCGGCATTGGCAGGGCTTGTGGCGAGCGGGTCGCATACATTTAATTATCTTGCGCCATCAGCATGGATTCGCACCTTTGCAATGGCGCGTACTGCCACTCGTTATGGCGAACTGATGGTGGCGCATCACGCAATTTTTGAGCTACTCAAAAATTTACGGTTAAGTTTTTTTAATGCTTTTGCGCGTCTGGATACCCACAGTCGAGCTCATCTAGGATCTAGCGTGGCGCAGCATCGTTTGGTGAAAGACATTGATATTTTAGATGAATTTGTGCTGCGCTTTGTTAGCCCTTGGGTAATGGCAATTGTGTCTGTGATGGTGCTAACATTTGGAATGACGGTGGTATTTGGTACGCGTGGACTGGTTGTGGTGGCAATATTGGTGAGTGTGCTGGTTTTGGCGGGCGTGGGTATAAATTGGGCAAGACCACTGGCGCGCGCAGAAAGTCAGCTTGGTGAGCAGCGTAAATTATTATTGCTCTCTCGCTTGCCTGCTTTAATACGGTTGTTGACATGGCATCAGTGGCGTGCACAAATGTATAAATTGCAAGACACTGATACTAAGCTTGGTGCGGTATATCAGCGCCATCAACATATTCGCCGTGTGACAATGCTGCTCATGCAGTGGGGTGTGGGCGCAGCGGTGTTGGTAGTGTTGGCGCTAGGGGTGGCACAAATTGGTCATCAAACACCTATTGGGGTGCTGGGTGCAGCGCTGTTATTGGCATTGACTTTGGGGGTGCTTGGGGCGATGGAGTTTATATTGCCTGTAGGCAGCGAGCCTATGGCGCTAGGGCGCAGTCAGGTTGCCAAAGAAAAACTTAATGCCTTATTGTCAAAGCCTAGCACCCCAAAAACGACCCTTATGCAAGGTGATATCACATTAATAGCAGAGGATATTACTGTTAAACAGCCTCAAGCAGTTTTTGGTGCAACAGCGCTTACTTTTCAGGTGCGCACAGGCGTGCCTTTGATGATTATGGGGGTGTCTGGGGGAGGTAAGTCTACGCTATTAGATACCTTGGCAGGTGAGATTGCTTTGGTGGAAGGGTGTATCAAGGCAATTGGCAACGATGGCAGTCAGTGTGATTGGTATGACATAGATTGGCAAGGGCAGCTTGGCTATCTTGGGCAGAGAGTGGACATTTTTGATAAGACCTTGGCAGAAAATTTGCGTTTGGGCAAACAAGAGGTAACAGATGATGAGCTAATGCACGTTTTGACACAGGTGGGGCTAGATACATGGGTGCAAGCACAGCCACAGGGGTTGGCAACCGTTTTGGGTGAGTATGGTATGGCAATATCAGGTGGGCAGGCAAGGCGTATTGCATTGGCGCGATTGTTATTGAGTCCAAAAAAAGTATTGCTGCTAGACGAGCCATTTGCAGGGCTTGATGATGCAACACGCCAAAAAGTATGGCAAGAACTAAAAACAAGCCAAAAAGAGGGCTTGCTGGTGATTGTCAGTCACCATCAGTGGGCTGCTTTGGTAGAGGATGAGGTTGATGTTTTGCCTATGGGTGCGCCACAGGTGGTGCGTTGATTTGGTGGTCAAAAGGCGTATTGGATTACGCCTTTTTTTGAAAGTATTGAAATCTATTTGAATGAGTGGTTGGCAAGGCACGAGTGTTCTAGGTGACCATGTCCTCAATTTGTTAATATTGACAGATTAAAATGGCAACAAGGCAAGTACTAGCTTGTTTTTATTAAAGCTGTACAAGGCTTGGGTTGTTAAAACACACAAAACGCCAAAGTCTTTTAATGGTTTGATCAAATTAGCTACCAATGCCTGTATATTTTTCAAAATTATTGGCATAATCATCAATGTTATCAGCAAGCATCTGTTGGTACTGTTTGGTATAAAAGGCGATGATATCCTCTTTTTCTTTGGCAAAATCACTACCCTTAACAAAGCCAATACTGGCAGCAGATATAGCAAAACGAGCAGCTGCATAAGTTAGGCTGGCAGCAACCTGTCCTGCGTGCGAGGTGGGTGATAATTGTGAATTAGCAAGATTAATGACGTCATCTGCTCGTTCAAAAAAAGCGGTAGCATCTTTGGGAAGTTGGGTGGTATTTTCCTGCATTTGTTCATTAATGGTTGGCATGGTATTGCTCAATTTCAAAAAAAATCACATTATAACACAAAGGGGTGAATGGCGCTTGACTGCTGAATTTGTGGTAACAAAAACAAAAAGTGTAAGTTCGTTAAGCCTGTTGGCTCTGTGCTAATAGTCTGTGCTATACTAAGCATATCTTAACTATTTTGAAGTTAAGCTTCTTATTAATGATGCTAAAAGTTATGAGAAGTTAGCGCATAAGTTGGTGAATGTGCGTTGCTTGGGAAGTCAATGCCCTTCTTTGGCATGGTTGATGGTGTATTTGGGAATTTCAATCACCAAATCTGACGCACCTACTATGCACTGACAAGATAGGCGAGAATCAGGCTCCAACCCCCATGCACGGTCAAGTAAGTCTGCTTCAATGTCATCCATTTCTTCTAAGCTATCAAAACCTTTGCGTACAACCACATGGCACGTGGTACAAGCTTTTGACATATCGCAGGCGTGCTCAATAGCAACCCCTTGTGCAAGCAAACCCTCGCACAAATTATCACCTGAATTTAGGGTTAACGTGGTGCCTTCTGGGCAAATTTCATGATGAGGTAGGATTGTAACAGTAACCATAAGTTTCTCTAAATTAAATTAACGCCACTCATCGGCATGGGTGCCTGATAGGGCAATTTTGACACTATTATTCATAATGCGGCTGGCAAATAAATCACTGATGGGCTTTAAGGCTGCAACTTTGGTGTCAATGTCAGTTTTGATGTTGTGGGCTAGGGCTTGGCGCAATTCATTCATGGCGATGGCAAGATGCTGATGCTCATCGGTGGTTAATAAGCTGCCAAATTCTATCAAGGCAGAATCAATGGCAAGCAATTCGCGTTCTGCTTCCACTTTGGCTTCAATTAAAGCGCGCGTTACTTTATCTTCTTTTGCGTGACTAAATCCTGCCTGCAATAATGCTGCTTGCTGCTCTTCGCTTAATCCATAAGAAGGACTGATGCTGATTTCACTTTTGGTATGAGTGGATAATTCTTCAGCGCTGACGGTTAATTGCCCATTAACATCAATGGCAAAAGTGACTTCAATACGCGCAAGTCCTGCTTTCATGGGTGGTATGCCAAACAACTCAAAACGTGCCAAGCTACGACAATGTGCCACAGTATCGCGCTCTCCTTGTACAACATGGATGAGCATGCCTGTCTGTCCATCTTTATGTGTGGTGAATTCTTGGCGTTTTTTGATGGGGATAGGAGTGTTTCTAGGGATAATCACCTCAACTAGCCCACCCATAGTCTCCAGTCCCAAAGATAAGGGCGTTACATCCAGTAATAAGACGCTGTCATCAGGCTTATTAATAAGCTGATTGGCAACAATAGCAGCACCAATGGCAACTACTTCATCAGGATTTAAATGTGCCAAAGGTGTTTTGCCAAAAAACTCACCAACTGCTTTGGCAATGGTTGGCATGCGTGTGCTACCACCAACCAAAATGACATGGTCAATTTGTGTGGGCGCTAAGTTGGCATCTGCAAGCACTTGTGTGCACGCTTTTAGGGTGCGATTGATAACAGGGCTGATAATATCAGCAAGTATCGTATGTGTTAAAAGCGTATTAATACCAAATTCAGGCAAGTCAATAATTAGGCTATCGGTTGTGCTTAAGGTTTCTTTATATGTTTTAGCAAGCTTAGCAAGAGCAGCTTTTTGCTGTGCTGTAGGGGTGTGTATGGTAGATTGAGTGAATAAATAATTAGCAAGCAAGCGGTCAATGTCATCGCCACCAAGGGCGCTGTTACCCCCTGTGGCAAGCACCTCAAAAACCCCTTCTTTGAGTGATAAGATGGACACATCAAACGTGCCTCCGCCTAAATCATAAACCAAAATGGTGTTGTCTTGTAAATGCTTATCCAAGCCATAGGCAACAGCAGCAGCGGTGGGCTCATTGAGTAGGCGCAATACATGAATACCTGCAGCAGTAGCAGCATCCCGAGTGGCACTGCGCTGCGCTTCATCAAAATATGCAGGTACTGTGATGACAGCGCCAGAAATGCTGTCTTTGGGTAAGTGGCTACTGGCAGTTTGGTACAATGTATGTAAAATTTGTGCAGAGGCTTGTACAGGCGAAATGTCACCAGAGGCGGTCACAAAGCTTAGCATTTGCCCCTCATGACCTGTCAGCTGATAGGGGTGGCTAAATTTAATATCAGTAACTGCCCGCCCCATAAAGCGTTTGGCGGAAATCAGGGTATTGGCAGGGTCGCTATGACTGTAAGTAAGTGCTTCGTTGCCAACACAGGGCGCGCGCGTATTGTCACCATAATAGACCACGCTAGGCAATAAGTTGTCGCCATTTGCTAAAGTGAGTACATCGCTACGAGCTGAGCGTACCACGGCAACCAGCGAATGTGTTGTTCCCAAATCAATGCCAATGGCGTAACGATGTTGATGTGGTTTGGGGCTTTGATTGGGTTCGCTAATTTGCAATAACATGACACTTACTCAAAAATATAAAAGGGGCTATTCTACCATTTCACGGTTTAAAAACAACCATTAGACATACAAATCATCGTCGTTATCCTCATGGGGGGTGATGGGAGTGAGGATGTCTTCATACAGCTTGGCAAGAAATTTTAGTTTTAGGGCGCTATCAATGGCGTTTAGCCAGTGTTTTTGCTCATAAGCAGCATCAAAGCGCTCTCCTTGATGGCGTGTACGCACTTCTAAATCATGGCGCAGATGGGCGATGGCGGACATATCCTGTGCAAGCTTAGCGTCTTCTAAGGCGGTGCGAATATCCATCATCTCATCTAAAAAATCCAAATCTTTGATGCTGTTGTCCAGATTAATGGTTTGTCCTGCCAACTCAAGCAAATAAACTGCCCGTAAGTCATCTGCTATTAGGGTGTGATAAGCATGATTGATGAGTGCTGACTGGGTGTTGGTATTGGTGTGTTGTTGGTCGGGGTGGTGTGTTTTTTGTAGAATTAAAAGATTTTTTTTAAGAGTATTTTTATCTATGATAAAACTAACAGGCACACCAAATAACGCAAAATAATGATTTTTACCCAAACACTCACTCATATATTCCCCCTTAATTTGTGCCAATGATGTGACCGCGTTACCTGTATGGTAAGTCTTTTTTTAAGACAGTAGTTGCCAAAAAGATAAACAAGCCATTTTTTAAGGCAAAAGCCATCTATGCCAAGTTGTTTTGGCATAGGTATAGATTGATGTCTTTTTTTTCTAAACAGTAAAAGACTCACCACAACCACACTCTCCCTTTTGATTGGGATTGGTGAATTTAAAGCCAGAGTTTAAACCTTCCGTCACAAAATCCATCTGTAGCCCAGTCAAATAGACTAAGCTTTTTGGATCAACAAAAATAGTAACGCCATGACTGCTAAAGATTTCATCATTGCTATCGGGTGTATCCACAAACTCTAGGGCATAGGACAATCCTGAGCAACCAGCAGTTTTGACACCCACGCGAATGCCCACACCGTGTCCGCGATTGGTCAAAAACTCCTGAATATGGTTGGCTGCATTGGGGGTTAATTCAATCATAAGTTTCCTTTAGGCTTGTGCTTGCTTGGCTTGATAATCTTCAATTGCAGCTTTAATAGCATCTTCAGCCAAGACAGAGCAGTGTACTTTAACAGGTGGTAAAGCCAACTCTTCGGCAATGTCTTTATTTTTGATGGCGGCAGCCTCATCTAAGGTTTTACCTTTGAGCCATTCAGTTACCAGTGAGCTTGAGGCAATGGCGCTGCCACAGCCATAAGTTTTAAAGCGGGCGTCTTCAATGATACCGTCACTACCCACTTGAATTTGTAGGCGCATGACATCACCACAAGCAGGTGCGCCAACCATGCCAGTGCCTACATTGGCAGCATTTTTGTCTAAATTGCCCACATTGCGAGGGTTTTCATAATGGTCAATGACTTGAGTTGAATATGCCATAATGGTCTCCAAGTTGCTAATATTACTTTGCAATATTTGGCTGGTTTAAATTAGGTTAAAGGTTGCAATAACTGCTATTTCATTTTATACCAAGCATCTTTATCAACATTGCCTTGCCAAATAAAATTGGTTGGTGTTAATAAGTGCGTATTTTTATTAAAATATGTTGGTTGTATTATTTTTTCAAAAACTGTGCCACTATCTTTATTATGGTGATAGATAGGATTTAAGCAAGTATATTCAATGTATTCTTTTTCATTTTTTAATACTTTGATAGAGCCATCTTTGATTAAATCATCAGCACTTTTTTTGCGTTCAAACAATTCACGCATGGCGAGAGTGTATAGATCCATCTCTTCATCAACAAGCATTTCAAATAAGTCTGGATTTTGATGAGAATCATCTAGATGTTTAAGACTGTCTTGATTAAGCTTCACACCTTTAAAATAATAGCGTGTGTTATTATCAAATTGGTCTTTTTGATATTCTTCCGTATTTCCAAACTCTGATATTGAAATGATTTTATCACCTTCTACTTTTAGTGTATGGGGTGCTGATGTGAGTAAAAAGTGATGACTTAGATCTAAACCAATATACAAATCATGTTTGCCTTTTTTAATTTTATCAAGTGAATATCTTACCATGTGATAGTCTTTACCATACTCTTTTTTTTTGCCCAATAAATACATAATTGGCATGAGTTGGAATATCAATGCGATATTCTTGGTTGTCCAATGTTGTTTCGGTGTAATTTAGTGTTGGGTATATCAATTTGGTATGAGTTAAATGCTCATTTTCACTAAAACCTAATACTGCTTGCACACCTTGACTGCCATAGTAACTTATTTGAGTAAAGTTGGGAGTATTGATAACAATTTGAGGCGATGTTACCGTCTTGTCTTTATTAAACCAAGCAGGAAATAAGGTATTAAAAAAACTTTTTTGCGTGATATTTAATAGTGTGTCATTACCTTGATTTTGAAGTTGCCAACGACCTGCCCATGTTCCGACAAAGCCATAAGCACTAAGCTCTTGGCAATAATCGCCATTTTCAAACAGATAGTGTTTGCGTATCATGCCTTCATCGCTATGTGAATAAACACCGGCAACATAGGTTGGTTGAATGGAGGCTTGGGTGGGAGTATGTATGACATACCCCACTAAAATACCTGTTAATGATGCGACTAATGCTAAATGTTTCATGTCAACCCTTGTTGATCTTAGTGCTCTTGCCACTCAACGCTATTTAAGTCAATGCCTTCTTTAAACATATCCCAAAGGGGCGACAGTTCGCGCAGTTTATTAACTGCTTCATGAATTTGAGTAAGAACTTTGTCAATATCGCTTTCTGTAGTGTAGCGACCAAAGCTAAAACGAATGCTTGAATGTGCCAATTCGTCAGGGCGACCAATCGCTCGTAGGACATAAGAAGGCTCCAAAGTCGCTGACGTACACGCCGAACCACTTGATACCGCCAAATCTTTTAGGCTCATCATCAAGCTTTCACCTTCAATAAAATTAAAGCTGACATTTAAGATGTTGGGTACACCATGTTCAAGACTACCATTTAAATATACCTCTTCGATGTCTTGCAAGCCATTCCAAAGTTTGTCGCGTAGCTTTTTGGCATGAGCATGGTCTTCTTCAAAGCGCTGAGCACATAGGGCAAAGGCTTCACCCATACCCACAATCTGATGGGTGGCAAGCGTACCAGAGCGCATACCACGCTCATGACCGCCGCCATGTTGTTCAGCTTTGATGCGCACACGGGGTTTGCGGCGAACATAAAGTGCGCCAATGCCCTTGGGACCATAAACCTTATGCCCAGAAAAGCTCATCAAATCAATCTGGCTGTTTTCTAAATCCACCTTAATTTTGCCAACGCTTTGAGCGCCATCAACATGGAATAGAACACCGCGCGCGCGCGTAATTTCACCAATCGCTTTGATGTCAGTAATGGTGCCAAGCTCATTATTGACAGCCATCAAGCTTACCAAGATGGTATCCTCGCGAATGGCATCAGCCACTTGTTTGGGGGTGATGATGCCTGTGCCTTGTTCAGGGGTAAGATAGGTGATTTCAAAGCCTTCCGTTTCTAAGTGGCGACAAGTATCCAAAATGGCTTTGTGCTCAATTTTGCTGGTGATAATGTGTTTGCCTTTGGTGTGATAAAAATGCGCCACGCCTTTTAGGGCTAAGTTGTCAGATTCAGTTGCGCCACTGGTAAAGACAATCTCGCGTGGGTCAGCGCCAATGGCTTCAGCAATCTGGCTGCGGGCATTTTCTACCGCTTCTTCAGCTTGCCAACCAAAGCCGTGCGAGCGAGAAGCAGGGTTGCCAAAAATACCATCAAAGGTCATATATTGCACCATTTTATCAGCAACTTCTTGGGCAATGGGAGTGGTAGCAGCGTAATCTAAGTAAATCAAAGAGGATTGGCTCATGGTAAAACCTTTTGGCTAATTATAAAATAAAATAAAGCAGTCTATTATAGCAAATATTTGAAATGGTATCATGACACTATGGCAACATGACCATTGCTTGAAGGCTGATGAAAGGTGGTTTTAACCAACTGACGCTCAGCAATGCCCGAGACGTTTTTCATATTCAGCAGTTGCGCCAAGGTCACATTTTTTAGATAAGTTTCAATGTGATGAGAGAGGTCATGCCATAAGTCATGGGTAAGACACATGGCACCATCTTGGCAATTTCCATGCCCATCGCACTGCATGGCATTGATACTCTCATCCACAGCAGTGATGATGCTCATTACATCAATTTCATCTAGGGGTTTGGCAAGATGATAGCCACCTGATGCACCGCGAATGCTAACAACCAGTTGAGCTTTGCGCAGTTTTGAAAATAATTGCTCAAGATAAGAAACAGAAATGGATTGGCGCTTGGCGATGTCGGATAAGGAAACAGCGCCTTGTTGCCGACTTTCTTGAATAGCAAGGTCAAGTAGAGCGGTGACGGCATATCTGCCACGAGTGGTTAATCGCATGAGGGTCATCTCAAAGTGCCTAGCACATAGGTTGTGCATGGGTAAATAAATCTCTGGCGCTTATTATAATAAAACCCTAGTAAAATAGTCAAGATTATTTGGTAAAAAATTGACTCGAAAAATCAATGGCTACCTTTGATTGTTTTAATTACCAAATAATATGACTTAATGCAGCAAATAAAGCAACAACACTCATGATAATTAGGGCGATTTTGGTGGTTTTTTGTTTGTTTTGTAATTCAGCAAGTTGAGTGCCAAGCCGACGATTGTCTATAAATAGACGCTCATTTTCGTCTGTTTTTTCGGCAAGTGCTTGCGTTAATTTGGCAATTTTATTCTCTTTTTGTTCTGCTTTTTGTTCAGGGGTTTGGGGTTTGCCTTTGATTTTGTTGAGTATATTTTGAACAACACCACCAACGCCCACTTGTAATAAAAAGGCTTTTAGATGTTCAACTTGAGTTGCTTCTCCACGAATTTGTAAGGCATCAATACTACTAGGATTGTGTCCAAATAATGCGTTGGCTAACTGAAAGCTATACGCATTGATAACGACATCAGGTTCGGTTTTGCCAATAGGCAGCTCATCGTCTAGCAGTACACCTTTGGCACTAAAAGTGGCATAAACTTGAGTGTGTGGTAAATAGGTGCGAATGGCAACCAAGGTACCTGATTGAGCTAAAGGGTAAGCAATTTGACGCAGTTGAGCATCAAAACGCAGTACCAAGGTCAAGATGGATTCAATCAAAACCAAAATGACATTGAGTAAAGGGCGTGAGAGGGGAGACTGTGGAGTAATATCAGACATAAGTAAAAATAATTTATTAAGAAGTAGCTTATGATAAAGAATTTTTGCGACAAAGGGTAGGGGGTTTTGTGCTTTTTTCGTATTTTTAGTAAAAAAATCTATAAATCATTACTAATTTATTTATTTTATTAATAAGTATAATTTTAAATAAAAAATTTACAGTTGTTTTTTTTGGCATTTTGCGCTTATTTTTTATGCAGTTGCCATATTTTTTTAACTATTTTGTATTTTTAAGTGATTTAAGTCTTGTAAAACTTGCGTCTTGCTTTTACAATACAGCAAATTCATGATGACCACGCCTGTGTGGCGGCTTGTCTTTTTTGTTAATTTTCCTAAAGGATACTGTTATGAACAAGTCAGAACTTATTGATGCCATTGCTGAACAATCAGGTCTTACCAAAGCTGATAGCACCAAAGCATTGAATGCGTTTATTGAGTCTGTTACTGATGCAATGAAGCGCAATGATGACGTGGTATTGGTTGGCTTTGGCACATTTAGCGTCAGAGAGCGTGCTGCACGTACAGGTCGCAACCCAAAAACCAAAGAAGCCATTCAAATTCCTGCAAGCAAAGCAGTAGGATTTAAAGCAGGCAAAGGTCTAAAAGATGCGGTAAATGCCCCTGCACCAAAAGCCAAAAAAGGCAAAAAATAATCACGATTAAAAGTGTCTAAAAAGTGCGTCAGCAAAACTGGCGCACTTTTTTGTTTGGGTAGTGTTTGAGCCATTCATTTGATGGCAGACATCAGCATGACGGGTATTGAAAAAAAGAGCGTTGGGGGGGGCTGTGGTTTGTATCAATCGTAGCCATTTGATTGCAAAAAATATGGTTGTGCCAACTTGATGTGGTTTGTGTTCATCATGTGATTTTAAAACAACACATCATTAATGTGCTGCTGTTTGTGCTATTGTTCAGCTCTTACCTTGTTTTGAGCTTAAAAGATTCTGTTTTGGTTTGCTATTTTACTTTGCTATTTTACTGTGCGTTTGATGCTAGGTGTGTTGATACTCTGGTCAATGAGAGGATATTGACTTAAGTTTGTTGGCTAAAAATAGCATGTTTTTTTAATAATTGCCAAGTTATAAGTTGTGTTATGAAGTGTCAGGATGCCCTAGTAATTTCTCTAAATTTTCACTCAAATTAAAATCTCAATCACCCCAAAATGACTGTATTAAAAAAGAGTGATTTTTTTTGGCATAGTCTTTGAATATCAATACGTTCTTCAAACAAAAAAAAGCAAAAGATTGAGTATTTTGTCAAATTAGCGTATGATAGGGAGTTTTAATAATAGGCGGTGTTATTGCCGAAAAAGGGTTGGATGATGGACAGTTTGCGAGATTTTTTAAAAAGCTGGCTTGGTCGTGCCTTGCTGATTGTGTGTTTGGCATCAATGGCATTTTTGGGTATGGGTGATTACTTTTTTGGAAGTGCACTCACAGCAGGTCAGGTGGCGCGAGTGGGTGATATTGAGGTGAGCACCACCAGCTTGCAAAATGAGATGAATAGCACCCGCAATGAGTTGTTGCAGCGCGTAGATGCAAGTTTAATCAATGAAGATGCGCTAAAAGCACAAATTCTTGATAATGTCATTGATAGAACATTGCTAGAAATTCAAACTCAAGCGCTAGGTATGCGCTTGTCAGATGAGGCGCTTTCGCGTATTTTGCAAACCGATCCAACATTTTTGGATGCAGAGGGTAATTTTTCTAACGATCTATTTGCGCAGTTTTTGACTCAGCAGGGTATTACCAAAGATGTTTTGTTTGAGAATATGCGTCAGCAGATGAATATTCGTCAATTAACCGCCACTATTTTGACCGCCATTTACCCAATGTCTCAAGTCAATCGCCTGATTGATTTGCAAATGGATGCACGTCAAGTATGGGTGCAGCGTCTGAATTGGCAGACTTTTGCAGATAAGGTGACAGTATCTGATAGTGAAATTAGTGCGTATTACGATGCCAATAAAGATAAATTAACCGCACCTGCTATGGTGGATTTAAGCTATGTTGAGTTAAGTCCTGAAGCCTTAACAGTGCCTGCACCAACTCAAGCGGAGCTAGAGCAAGCTTATGCCAATTATCTTAAAGACAATCAGCTTGGCGCCAAAGAGCTGGCTCAAATTTTATTAACAGGCAGTGATGCCATGCAAAAAGCAGAAAAGGTTCAGGCGGAATTAAAGGCGGGCAAAGATTTTTCAGAGCTTGCTAAAACCTATTCAGAAGATCCAAGTGGTCAATCAGGTGGCGCTATTGGCAAATATAATGCAGCGGTGTTTGGTGCAGATGCTAGTAAAGTGGATGCTGCAATAGCAAAACTAACAGAAGGTCAGGTAAGCGAGCCAGTGCAAACCTCTTTTGGGGTGCATTTATTTAAAGTAACTGGTATGGCGCAAGCACCTAGTCTAGACAGCTTAAAAGAGACGCTCATGCAGACGGCAACCGAGCAAAAACGCGCGGCAATGTTTGCTGATCAGGTGGCAATCATTAATAATATGGTGGCAGATGGTTTTGGAGTAAAAGACATTGCGCAAGAGATGAAATTGACCGTTAAGACCCTTGCAGATTACCCACAAACCAACAACCAAACACCATTAAATCAGCCTGTAGTAATTAAAGCAGCATTTGATGAATTTACCATTCAGGATCAGGGGGTAAGTGCAAATATTGAACTACCCAACAACACCATCTGGGTGCAACCTAGCAACTATCGTGCTGCCAGTCCGATGAGCTTGGCACAGGCAACAGAGAATATTCGCCAAACCTTGATTAAGCAAAAAGCCAGTGAATTGGCATTGGCAGAGGCTCAGACTATTGCCAAGGGGGTGGCTAAAGACAATTTGTCTGGGTTTGATGATTTGGGGGTGATTGGTCGCCAATCTACTGCGATTACCGAACAAGAGCGTGCCAGTTTATTTGCTCAAGAGGCAGGTGCTGACGAAGTGGCTGCTTGGGCGGTTTTGACAGATGAGGGTGCAAGTGTCTTTGTGGGTGGTGAGATACAAACACAATCTCAGGCTCAAATGGATGAGACGCAAAAAACACAGGCTGCTAGTATCATGAGGGATATTGTTGGGCAAGATTATTTGTCTGATTATGTAGAGTATCTGCGCAGTGTGCATCAAGTGGAAATTAACAAAGAGGCGCTATCAGGCTCTTGATTTTATCCAAAAAAAGCCGTATTTTGATACGGCTTTTGTTGTAAATGCTGATTGCAAAAACCAGTAAAAAACGCGCTCTCAATCATCCAAAAAATTGATAGCTTTAAAATGATTTACCCCCTATTATTGGTGGGTGTTGTGTGCCATCGTTGTATTTAAAAATAGATATTTTTAAACAAACTATGGCGCTGAGGCGTTATTATTTCACGCGCCTTAAGATTGTATTTTGGTCGCTTTGGTGGTTGGTAAATGGATGCTATAAATGCTGTTTACTGCATTTGGGTGCTGCAATTAAGCATTTAAGAAATGCAGAGATCTAAAATAAATCACATAAAAAAAGCACAACTTAACTTAAGCTGTGCTTTTTAATATTGCAATTAATGTCTAAAATGACGCATACCTGTAAATACCATGGCAATGCCGTGTTCATTGGCGGCAGCAATGACTTCTTCATCGCGCATAGAGCCACCAGGTTGAATAATGCACTTAATGCCTGCTTTGGCGGCATTATCAATGCCATCGCGGAATGGGAAAAATGCATCAGATGCCATGACTGCACCTTCAACAACCAATCCTGCGTGTTCAGCCTTGATGGCGGCAATACGCGCAGAATTAACGCGACTCATTTGACCTGCACCAATGCCAATGGTTTGACGGTTTTTGGCATAGACGATGGCATTAGATTTGACATATTTGGCAACTTTCCATGCAAAAATTAAGTCATCCAGCTCTGCATCGGTCGGTGCTTTGTCTGTGACCACTTTTAAGTTATTTTTATCAATCATGCCCAAGTCTTGGTCTTGAACCAATAGTCCGCCATTGACACGTTTAAAATCAAGTTGGCTTGTACGTTCGGTGATTTTGGGCAACTCGCCACAGACGAGGATGCGCACATTTTTTTTGCTATTTGTGATGTCCAAAACGCCATCTTCAATGCTTGGGGCGATGATGACTTCAACAAATTGGCGGTCAATGATGGCTTTCGCGGTTTGCACATCCAGTTCGCGGTTAAAGGCAATGATGCCACCAAAGGCAGATTCTGGGTCGGTAGCATAAGCCAAGTTATATGCCTCCAAAATACCTTCTGGAGATACCGAAACACCGCAAGGGTTGGCGTGCTTAACAATAACGCAAGCAGGTTTGGCAAAGGATTTGACACATTCAAGCGCTGCATCGGTGTCAGCAATGTTGTTATAAGACAGCTCTTTGCCTTGCAGTTGCTTGGCGGTGGACACGCTGGCTTCTTTGGTGCCTGTTTCTACATAAAAGGCAGCGGATTGATGTGGATTTTCGCCATAACGCAACTCTTGGGTTTTGGTCAGTTGTAGATTAAATGTGCGTGCAAAAGAAGTAGTGGCGGTGGCATCATCATTGGGCTGTGCATCATGACTGGGTAGGCGCGCCCCTAACCAGCTGGCAATCATGCCATCATAAGCAGCGGTGTGTTCAAAGGCTTTGACTGCCAAATCAAAACGGGTGGCATAACTTAGCTCGCCACACGTACAAAGCTCATCCAATGTGCGCTGATAATCGCTAGGACTGGTAATGATGCCAACATGAGCATGATTCTTGGCGGCAGAACGTACCATAGCAGGACCGCCAATATCAATATTTTCAATGGCATCACTCATGGTGACATCAGCTTTGGCAACGGTTGCAGCAAAGGGGTATAAATTGACAGCCACAATATCAATGCGGTCAATACCATGTTCTGCCATAATCGCATCATCTATGCCGCGACGCCCTAGAATACCACCATGGATTTTGGGGTGTAGCGTCTTAACGCGACCATCCATCATTTCACAAAAGCCAGTATGAGCCGAAACTTCAATGGCATCAATGCCCGCGTCTGTTAATAATTTAAAGGTGCCGCCTGTAGATAAAATACTAAATCCTACATTAATCAAGCCTTGGGCAAAGTCAGTGATGCCTGTTTTGTCAGAAACAGACAGTAAAGCAAAGCGTTTTGTACTCATCGATGTCCCCATCAAACAAAAATAAAATGCACAGTGTCAATAATAAGACTTAGGGTGCAGAAAAGGGGTAATGATACCAATAAAAGCACGGTTTATAAAGTTGCTTTTTTATTTTTTTGTTAAAAAATGCATTTAAAGCAGTCCGTGTTGTTTTAATTTGCTACGTAATGTGCCACGATTCACCCCCAAGATTTTGGCGGTGCGACTTTGATTGCCGTGGGTGTAGCGCAAAATAGCCTCTAGCAAAGGTTTTTCTAGCTGAGCCAAAAATAGAGCATAGACATCATTAGGCTCTTCACCTTCTAAGGTATTGAGATAGCGCTCTACTGCTAATTGCACATGTGTATGCAGGGGCAGGTCTTGATTGGGCATCATAATATCTTAAATCTTATATCAATAAAAAGGTTGTATGGCAACAGACTGAATGTCTTCTGGGGCAATGTCCAAGGTGAGCATGAGCTGACGAGGGTGGGCGGGTGTAATCAATCTTTGCTCTGACACCAAATAGTCCTTTGGAGTGGCGACAAAATCTCCAATCAATCCTTGAGCGCCATGAATGCTCACTTTTAGATTGGGATGTAGTTGGTCAGTACTAGAAATGTTTTTTAGGGTAGCGGTAAGATTGGTGGTGTAATCAGCACGCCCTGCACTCAATGTGTGTGACACCTGAAAAGCAGTGACGTCAGCAGCAGGTAGTTGACAGGGCAATACAGTACATACTTGGTTTAATAGCTGAGCTTGCTCTGGATTTTTCAAAATGCTATCAGTATTAAAGATGACGTACTGTATAGGCATTAAGGCAAGTAACAGTAAGCACCCCAATCCCCAACTAAGCTTATATCCTAAGCTGCGCTTGGTCATCAGTTGCTCTTGAGTGGGAGGGTGAGCCTCAATGCGTTCGCGCACTTTTTTTAAGATGGCTTGCGGATCTTGGGTATTGACAGGTGCAGCAGGAACCAGACTATCAAAATCAGCACCAATGATATCGGATAAATCATCATTGGTTTGTCCGACTTTTTTGATGCTAGGACTGTCGTCGTTTTTCAAAAGTTCATCCAACCAAGCATCGTCAGGTTCTTTTTGTTCCACTGTAGGGGCGGTGGCTGGAATATCGCTTTGCATAAAAGCGTTTATTTCATCTACAGAAAAAGGATCCTGACTATCAATATCATCTTTAAAGTTGGTAGGTGTGCTATCAGAGATAAGCTGATCATCTTCTACAGCTGTTGTGGCAGATGCGGAAGTGCTAGGTGTGACGGGAGTTTGGGCGACAGACTGTACTTGTGCGTTAATTTCTGTATCATTGACAACAAGATGTTGAGCAGGAAAAAAAACATGATGGCAACTGCCACAATTGGCACGTGCTTGTGGTTGATTGATCAGTGCGTCAGGTAGGGGGTAGACGGTGTGACAACGTGGGCATTGTGTTTTGTAGTGAGTGCTCATGAGAGTGTGCTAATCCTGTTTATCTTGTTAGTGGGCTTGGCGTATCCCAGATAGCCGATGCCAGTGAGCGTCATCGGTGGTATCATAACAAAAGGGCTTATCCATCAAAAAATAAGGAGTATAGGCAGACATTACCTCTTCTGTTTGGGAGGTAATTAATCCTGCTAATACAATTTTACCATCTTTTGGCAAAATTTCAGCAAAAAAAGGCGCAAATCCGATAAGCGGTTTTGCTAGGATATTGGCTGTAATAAGATCAATCTGTAAGGCGTTGTTTTGGCGATAATTGGCGAACTCTTCGGGCAAAAAAGCGTGTAATCTATCTGCCACACCATTGCGCTTGGCGTTTTGTTGAGTGGCAATGATAGCTTGAGGGTCAATATCTACTGCCAGTACCGATTTTGCACCAAGTAACAAAGCAGCTACCCCCAAAATTCCAGAGCCACACCCATAATCCAAGACGATCTTATCGCTCAAATCCTGTTCAGATAGCCAATCAAGACAAAGGCGAGTGGTGGCGTGATATCCAGTGCCAAAGGCAAGACCAGGGTCAATTAAGATATTGATGGCATTAGGGTTGGGCGCTTGCAACCACTCTGGAATAATCCAAAGATTATTGTTTAAGGCGATAGGTTGATAGTGCTGCATCCATTCCCTAGACCAATCTTTGTCATCAAGCTGCGATAACCAAAAACGACTGGCATTGACTTGGCTGGCAATGTCACTGATGATGGATTCAAAGTTTACTTGACTAAAGGCATTGGTGGTATGGGTATCAAATACAGCAGTCAAAACCACTTGAGACCACAGGGGTTCTTCCCCTGGTAGAGGCTCAAACAAGGGTTCGTCACCTGCATCTTCTAGCAAAATAGATACCGCCCCTTCTTCGAATAACAAAGCTTCGGCTAAGTCTACATAAGATTGTTCGCACTGCAAGTGAAGTTGTTGCCAAGACATAAATAAAGTTCCAGTTGGACACCTAATGGATTAAGGTGTTAATTATATGCAAATTTTATGCCAAATGATATCAATTAATTAAAGAGCCTGCATTCACAACAGTACGCCATTCATATTGATTGTAAAAGCAAACATTAAATTTTCGCTTTTGCATGAAAACCAACCAAGTCTTGCTTTTCTATGTCAAAAACTTGCTTGATAGAATGGCTATAAGTTACATTTTTTCCTTGAAAAGCGGGCAATTTATCTAAAAGTTTTATCGCAAAAATGGTATGAATACAGGTTCAAAGATTAACACGCACTAAAGCGTACAGGAACACCGACATTGACGGTGTTGATGCGTTTTTGGTTGTCTACATAAATTGCCAAACCACCGCGCGCGGTTTCTTTGTATTTATCCATCATGTCAGCCCCTGTTTGTTTCATGGTCAAAATCACTTCATCCAAAGACACATGATGCTTGCCATCGCCTCGTAGTGCAAGACGTGCTGCATTAATGGCTTTGATGGCTGCCATGGCATTGCGCTCAATACAAGGCACTTGCACCAAACCAGCGATAGGGTCGCAGGTTAAGCCCAGATTATGCTCAAGACCAATTTCAGCGGCATTGAGACATTGCTCTGGGGTGCCACCTAAAGCCTGTGCCAATCCTGCTGCTGCCATTGCACAAGCTGACCCTACCTCACCTTGGCAGCCAACTTCTGCACCAGAGATGGAGGCATTGTGTTTGATTAGTGCGCCTACTGCCGCTGCTGTCAATAAAAATTGATAAACACCTTCAAGGCTATAAGTAGGTACAAAATCACGATAATAATGTAAAACGGCAGGTACAATGCCAGCTGCACCATTGGTGGGGGCGGTGACAATTTTACCACCACTGGCATTTTCTTCATTGACGGCTAGGGCATAGACATTAACCCAATCCATCGCAAACAATCCACCATCTTTTTGCCCTGCTTGTTCAAACTCTTGATATAATTCATCATAAAGTGCTTTGGCACGGCGCTTGACAGACAGCCCTCCTGGTAGAATACCATCGCTTTTGCAGCCTTGACGAACACAATGTTGCATGACTTGCCATAGTTTATCCATATAGGCACAGACATCCGTAGATGCCTCATAATGGCATTCATTGGCAAGCATGATGTCGCTAATACTCATGTGGTGCGCATGACACAAATCAAGCAGTTCTTGGGCGCTATAAAAAGGGTAGGGGGCGGCTTGGGCATCTTGGTGTGGCTGAAAAATCTCCTGACTGTCCAAGACAAACCCGCCACCAACAGAGTAGTAGGTCTCACTCAAGCTTTTGCCATCATCAAACACAGCAGACAAGCTCATGCCATTAGGGTGATAGGATAGGCACTTATCCATATGCCAAACAATGTCTGTTTTTTCGTCAAAATCAATCACATGATGACCATTCAAATTAAGCTTAGCATTGTCAAAAATTGGTGCCAAATATGCTTGTGTGCGTGTGGTATCAATCTCTTTGGGGGTGTGTCCAAGTAATCCCAATAAAATGGCGGTGTCAGTGGCGTGCCCCTTGCCTGTAGCAGCCAAAGAGCCGTACAAATCAATACGCAAGGCAATCACTTTTTTTAGATCGTCCGCCAAAAGTGCCAAAAAGCGGTTGGCAGCAACCATTGGTCCAACCGTGTGTGAGCTAGAAGGTCCAATGCCAATTTTAAAAAGTTCATTTAAACGTATCATAAGAAATCCTTTTTTGAGGTTGTATCTTTGTTTTGTCCTGTTGGGGTGATTGGAGGTTGATGGTGGTATTGCCCTGTTGCCAATATGGCACGCCTGTAAGTGCTTGAGAACTGGGGCGCTAAGGATTGTGACAATTCACATTGACACCTTGAGCATTGATACATAATTTATCGCCGTTGTTTAGATTGCCAATCCATGCCTTGCCTTGGCTAAAGACAAAGGAGGTGGGTAGATGTGGGCTGTCTGTGCTGTCAGCAATAATACCCGCATTATCAAAGCGAAACTCAATAACAAGCTGTCCTGCATGATTAATAAATCCCCAAAACTCCCCTTGGCGTACTGCCGCCAAACCTTCACTATAGGGGCGTACTTCATCAAAAGCGAAGACAATCATAGGAGTGCCCTCGCTATCCACAAAGCCCCATCTACCCTCTTGTTGTCTTGGAAAAAAATCACTATCTCTGATGGGTCTGCTAGAAGTTGCAGTGGTATCATCGGTGGTAGTTTGCGTGGTTGTGGATAGGGGATTGTCATTGATGTCAATGCGATATTGTTTGCCAGCACGCGTGATGGCGGCACTGCCCTTTGATATATCACCTAAATGACGGATGCTTTTGTCAAAAGCGATGATGGTGCGATTATTGGTATCAATCATTCCAAAAGCCCCATTTTTTTTGACAACAATGCGTCCACCTAGCGCACCTCGTGCCCACTCACTGCCTCCCAAGCTGTCATAAATTAACGGAATGACAACCTTGCCGCGTTTGTTGATATAGCCTATTTTTTTGCCTTGGCGTACAGGCAAAAGCCCTGCATAAAAACGATTGGGCAAAACTGCGTCATAGGCAAATAAATTGGCGGTGGCATTGCCTTTTTTGTCCAAAAGTGCCACAGGGCTGCCATTGTCTTTGACTGCTAAGAATACACCTGATTGAGTGGTGCATTTGACGTGTTTGTAGTAAGATTTTGGTAAGGTGCAGGCGTGGGCAAGCGTTGCCATGCCAAAGGCGCCAATAAGACCGATAAATAATAAACGTAAGCTCATATTAAGATAGGTGTTGCTCTAATAGATATTGCCCAAGCCAATGCCGACTAAATTGATAAGCCACGCGTCCTGAACGTCCGCCGCGTGTTGATGCCCATTGCAAGGCTTCGGCAGCTAACTCATCATTCCACGCAATGCCTGATTTGGCAAGATAATGACGAACAATTTGTAAATAAGTTTCTTGATTGGTGGCATAAAATGATAGCCATAATCCAAAGCGATCAGACAAAGAAACCGTTTCGTCAATGGTTTCATAAGGATTAACCTCGTCAGTTTGCCCATTGTAGATACTGACATTGTCTTTCATCAGCTGGGGTAGTAGATGACGGCGATTGCTGGTAGCGTAAATTAACAAATTGTCACCGCCAGAATCTAGCGCGCCATCTAAAATGCTTTTTAGGGTGCGGTAATTTTCATCTTGTGCATTAAAAGCCAAATCATCACAATAAACAATATAACGATGATGACTGGTTTCTGGCAGAGTTTTGAGGGTTGAGCGGATTTTGTCCAAATGGCGCAAGTCATCACGCGACACCTCAATAATACGCAAGCCTTGCTCACCAAATGCGTGCAATAATGCGCGCACCAAGGAGGATTTGCCCACGCCGCGCGCGCCTGTCATGAGTACATGGTTGGCAGGAAATCCATGCAAAAATTGACGTGTGTTTTGAATGAGTTTGTGCTTTTGGGTGTCAATACCCTGTAAGTCATCTAAACTAATACTTAAATTAACATCAACTACTTGCAAGCTATCATTCGCCCAGCGATAGACCCATACATCAGGGTCTAAAGTGATGGCAGTGGGTAGGCGTGCTTTGAGCGCTGCTTTGGCAAGGGCAATTAATTCATCATCAATCATGATATCACCAAAAAAAAAGTTACATAGTTCAAAGCGTGGTGGCAGAAAAAGTATCGCAAGCGGTGACATCACCTGTTTGAAAACCTTTATAAAACCAACGTTTACGTTGTTCACTAGTACCATGGGTAAAGCTGTCGGGCACGGTGTGACCATGAGCTTTATTTTGTAGGTAGTCATCACCGATTTTTTCGGCAGCATCTAAAGCTTCTTCAATATCTCCTTGTTGCAAAAACTGTGTGCGCTCATGATTGTGTTTTGCCCATAATCCTGCAAAACAATCCGCTTGCAGTTCTAGGCGCACAGACATTTCATTGGCTTGTCTTTTGCTGACCAGTTGTTGAAATTCACGCATCTTGGCGGAAATACCAAGTAGGGTTTGTACATGATGACCGACTTCATGAGCAATGACATACGCTTGAGCGAAGTCGCCTGCTTGGTCGGTGCGTGACAATTCAGTGCTGTTTTTTTCGCCACTAATGCCCATTTGTCTACGCATATCAGCAAAAAACTGGGTGTCCAAATAGACTTTTTGGTCGGCGGGACAATAAAAAGGACCGCTGGCAGAGGTGGCAGCACCACACGCAGATTGTACGCTGCCATTAAACAAAACAAGGCTTGGTGCTTGATAGGTCATGTCATATTGCTTAAAAATAGGTGTCCAAACATCTTCGGTGTCTGCCAACACTGTTGAAACAAAGGCATATGCCTCATCATCGCCTTGGACGGGTGCTGTGACAGTAGGTGTGTTTTGGTTGATTTGTTGCGCTACCCCTAAGGTGGTTTCGGGGTTGACACCAAATACCTTCCATAAAATCAGTGCAATAATGACTGCACCAATGCCAATGCCACCTTTTTTGCCAACACCACTTCCACGGCGATCTTCTACATTGCTACTTTGTCTGCGCCCTTTCCATTGCATAATACGGTACTCTGTTGCTTTAGTTTGTGTTGAGAGTTGATACGCCTTAATAAGATATTCAATATTAAGAGGTGAAATGTGCCTTGGGTGAAAAATAAACGCTTGCTTTTTAAGCTTGTCAATAGAATGATATTGACGTAAGTTGATTGCCCAATTAAGGCGAGCATTTCGCTAAATTTCCACTCAAATTAAGATATCAACACACCCTAATCTGTGATAAAAATGACTTATTATATCAAGTTTTTGACTGGTATCATGGATTTTTTGTGATATGATGATTATTTTTATTGGAGAGCGCTGGGAGTGCAAAGATGAAAGATGCAATTATAATAGAGCACAATCCAAAACAGATGCCAATTACCAAAGCGGTGATTTGGCTGCATGGGTTGGGTGCAAATGGCTATGATTTTGTCCCTGTGGTGCCTGAACTGGGATTAAGTGATGAAGTGGGCGTGCGTTTTATTTTTCCTAATGCGCCAAAGCTACCCGTCACAATTAATGGCGGCTATGTGATGCCAGCGTGGTACGACATTCTTGAAATGGGCGATCTGTCGCGCAAGGTGGATGTGGTGCAAATCAATCAATCTGCCAATCGTATCAAAGAGATTGTCAAGGCGCAAGAAAATGATTGTATTTTGCCCAAAGACATTGTGGTAGCAGGGTTTTCACAAGGGGGTGCGGTAGCGTATCAAGTAGCAATGAGCCTGCCTAAGCTAGGTGGGCTTTTGGCATTATCTACTTATTTTGCCACTGCTAGCGAGTTTGACAAACACTCTGTGTTAGCAAGTGAGGCATTGCCAATTTGCATTCAACATGGTACTTATGATGATGTGGTGAGTGCAACGCTTGGTGCGCAAGCTAAAACCACTCTTGAGAGTTTGGGTTTTAAGCCCAGCTTCAAGCTCTATCCAATGGCGCATCAAGTGTGCATGGCGCAAATTCGTGATATCGGCGCTTGGTTAAATGAGCGATTTATTTAAAAAATAAAATTATTAGGACATCCTGACATTTCGTATTTGTCATTAAACTCAAGATTTAGCCATTTTTAAGGCAAAAATGCTACTTTATTTTTATATTATGACCAAATGGTCAATAGTGTTATCAAGTGTCGGGATGTCCTATTTGGTTTATTTGTTTTTGGTGCATTTTCAAGTCAAGCAACTCTTGGTGTTTTGTGTCAATTTTTGATGTTTTATATCAATCAACCTGCCAATGCCATTGCATATGGACATTTATCTGCTTAAAAATGATGTCAATACTTGCTGTTGAATATGGCATGCTCTTGGTGTTTTTAAAAATATGTCAAAGTAGTACATCCACAAATGGCGCTACCAAACAGACGTTTTTGAATTGGTGAAGAGGACTTTGGTGATTGATTTGGCAAAAAGATGGGATTTTGTGCTATAATATGCTGTTTTTTGTGACCTATTTTGGCTAAGTGCATTGATATAAAATGCGCTTGGGTTAGCCAAGTTGTTAAGGAAGTATCATGACTGATTCGGTAATGCCTATTGGGATTGTAGATGAATTAAAGCAATCTTATCTTGATTATGCCATGAGCGTGATTGTGTCGCGGGCATTGCCTGATGTGCGTGATGGTTTAAAGCCTGTGCATCGCCGTGTGATGTATGCCATGCATGAGTTATCCAATGATTATAATAAACCCTACAAAAAGTCCGCGCGTGTGGTGGGTGATGTCATTGGTAAATATCACCCACATGGTGACATCGCTGTGTATGATGCGATTGTCCGTTTGGCACAGCCCTTTAGTATGCGATATATGCTTGTTGATGGTCAGGGTAATTTTGGTTCAGTAGATGCTGACCCGCCTGCTGCCATGCGTTATACTGAAGTGCGTATGCAAAAACTCACCCATCAAATGCTTGCCGACCTTGACAAAGATACGGTGGATTGGGAAGATAACTATGATGGTTCAGAGCGTATGCCAAGTGTATTGCCTGCGCGTGTACCCAATTTGCTTGTTAATGGTGCAACAGGAATTGCAGTAGGCATGGCAACCAATATGGCACCGCACAACTTAACTGAAGTCATCAATGCGTGCCTTGCTTATGTGGACAATCCACACGCAGACAGTGATGCCCTAGCAGAGCATATCACAGGACCTGACTTTCCAACAGGGGGGGTGATTTATGGACGTGCTGGCATCAAAGATGCGTATCGTACAGGCAAAGGACGTGTGCACATCCGTGGGCGTTATCATATTGAGCCAATGGGCGATAGTGGTGCTAATAAAGACCGCGAGCGCATTGTATTTACCGAGATTCCCTACCAAGTCAATAAAGCCAAACTAATAGAACAGATTGCGCAATTGGTTAATGACAAAAAGTTAGATGGCATCACAGGTGTGCGCGATGAATCTGACAAAGAAGGTATGCGTGTGGTGATTGATTTGCGCCGTGGTGAGAATGGGGAAGTGCTGGTCAACAACCTTTTTACCCAAACGCCTTTGGAATCTAGCTTTATTATTAATATGGTGGCGCTTGATAATGGGCAGCCACGTTTGATGACTTTGCGTGATTTGAT
>JBHBMT010000086.1:0-17703 GCA_041773075.1 Moraxella sp. | reverse complement strand
GGAATGATCAATGCATACAAACAAAGGTTGCTAGGCTTAATCTACGACCTAGAAAATGTTTAGATTGGCGAACACCTTATGAGGTTTATTATCAAAAGGTGTTGCAGTTGGTTTGACAATTTAAGGCAAATAGAAATTTTTTGAAATAAAGCCAACACTATGTTAGGTGTGTTGAATGTCACACACCTTAAGAAAAAATATGGGATAGCAGGATATCCTAATACTTATAATACCACCCACCCTTTGGCAATCATTGAGAAAAAACATGGCGTTTTTGCCTTACCTGTTTGTTAAAAAGTGGAGTTAACGCTTTGTTTTGATTGTCAAATTGCTTATGATATATGACTATCAACGGCGCAATTTTTACTGAAAACTTCTGCGATTTTTCGTGAGTTTAATGACAAATACAAAATGTCAGTATGCCCCTATTAATTGATATAACAATATCACTCCGATGGCAGGGTGTCAGGGTCTGGCATTGGATGCACCATGGGAGTAAGAGGGATGTCTTTATCTATTTGATATCCTTTAATATCAGCGCTCTATCATATAGGGCGTTCTTTTTTGCGCCTGTTAAGTCGCTTGCCAAGGCTACTGCTTTTTTGAGGGGTAAATCTTGCAATAGTTGGTTTAATAGCTCGTCATGCTGACTGATGTCGTCATCGTTGGTATCGGTGTAGCCTGCCACCACCAGTACAATTTCGCCTTTTTGTTGATTGGAATCATTTTTTACAAAGTGTAGCGGTTCTTCTAGTTCTAGGGTATCAAGGCGAATGGTTTCAAAGGTTTTGGTTAATTCTCGGCATAGCGTAGCTTGTCTATTTACTCCAAAGATAGTCACCAGTCAACAAGATATAATACCTTTTTCAATACTTATTTACCTCAATCCTAATGGAGAAAGGGGAAAAGGCACGGCAAACGTCCTATTTCATAGTCTAAATAGTAAATAGATAAGCTACACAGTGTCAGACTTTTTTGAGATGGACAGCTCAAATCCAAGCCACCTTTGGCAAGCCTGTCCGCCCTGAAATATTGGCATTTTTACAAAGTAAGGGTTTTAATAAGCGGTAATTTGATAATTGAGTGAATAAAAACGGTGCTTATAAAAGTGCCATTTTTTTCATTAAAAATTCATAAATTATTCATCAAAAATTTACAATCAAGCGTTAATATAATCAAAAAATTATTGGAAGTTTGTTAATGTTTGAATTATTGATATTTTTATTTTCACTTCTTGGAGTTGCGGGCTTTATAATGCCCTTAGTGGTAAGTTGGCTTTCCGTCAGTCATCTTAAAATGGATAACATTGGTATATTGGCGATTGTTATGGGATCTTTAATTGCCTTTTTTTTATAAGTGGTATTCTGTATTTGTCAGTAGCAACGATTAGTCATAATACTGTTGGGTTTTATAGTCATTATGAGTCTCAATTTTCAGAATTTTATAGTGAATTATTGGTAAGCACAACCATTTTTGTAAATATTTTATTGATTTTATTGTGGTTTTTTTGGGTATTTTATGGGCAATAAAATTTTGCCTTATCTTTATTAACAGGCTATCAGTTGTCTTTATTTTTATTATTTCTGCTTAATCCGCTTTTGGTTTTATTATTAGAAAAATTTGGATTGATTGATTTATCCATTACATACTTTGCAAAAAATATGGGGGTTTTGTCAAATGATGTGGATATTAGAAGTGATTTGGTTAGCCCAAAACTTGGTACTCAATCATTTATACAGATGGGTGTATTTTTCTTTTTTAATAATATGTTGGTAATATTAATGATAATAAGATTATGGTATATCAATAAACATAACCGTCAATCAAATGAAGCGTGTGATAATAAAATCAATATAAATCAAAACTAACAATACATTTATTCCCATTCCACCAAAAATGCCCGATGGTCGGAACCATTCCAATCCATTGCTTTGATATTTGCTTGGCTGTTTTTCATTAAAATTTGGTCAATGCCAATCCCAAACGGCAACCAAGTAGGCAAAGCATTTGCCATTGTTCTGTTTAATTGACCACTACTTACAAATTCACGATAAACAGGCGAAAAAGCAGACGTATTCATATCACCAATGACGATAACCGCCCCTTGTTCTTGTTGGATAAGCTGTGCCAACTGTTTTAAATATTCATTTCTACTATTTGCCATAAAAGCGTTAATAGGTGGGGGTGGATGTATAGCAAACAAAGTTTTGTTATTTATTTTAAGTTTGGCGACAGGAAAATTATATAAATCAAATAGTTCACAATGGGCATTATTTAATGTATCATGACTTAAATTGTTGTTTAAATTATTGCTCAAAATTGCCATTGAAAAAGGGCTGTATTCTAGTTGCTCACATAATATTTGATGTTGATGCTTATCTAAAACTGATTTTAACTCATCTGGATTTGGTTCTATTAAAATTATTAAATCAGGGTTATGCTCGCTTAATTTATCATAAGCCGTATTAAAATTTGGGTTGTTAATGTTAATATTATGATAAGCGATTGTGATAGGGTTGTTTAAATTTTGATGATGATGAATAGGTGTTAAACACCAAGCAAATAATCCAATAAAAATACTCATCAAAATAACAACAAAATAGGTTTTTGGTTTATCTTTATTTCTACTTTCTTTAAAGGCAATCACCACAAATGCCACAAATACCACAAAAGCATAATGTGGTACAAAATGACTAAATAATTCAAAAAACCAAAACACTTGCCCCAAAGTTTGGCTTAATAACAACAAAACCAAACTTAGCACGGCTAATATATAAAGTCTTTTAATTAGCCAATTCATTATCCATTATTTTCCTTTAATTCTAACAGTCTATCATACAACGCATTTTTTTTAACACCTGTCAATTCACTGGCAATGCTTGCTACTTTTTTTATTGGCAATTCTTTGGCAAGAGTGAGTAATAAGGCATCATGTTCATTGATTTCTTGGGTGAGTTTTTTAAATCCTGCCACTACTAATACAATTTCGCCTTTTTGTTGATTGCTATCATTTTTGACAAAGTCTTTTAGATTGCCCAAAGTATCCAAATAAATCGTCTCAAACGTCTTGGTGATTTCTCGGCACAGCGTGGCTTGTCTATTCGCCCCAAAGATAGTCGCCATATCATCAAGACATTCTACAATGCGGTGTGGTGCTTCATAAAAAATCAGCGTCATCGGCAATGATTTTAATTCTTGTAGCTGGCTTTGGCGAGCGGTCACTTTGGCAGGCAAAAACCCAAAAAACAAAAACTTATCGGACGGCAAGCCTGCCACCGATAACGCCCCCATGGCAGCACACGCCCCCACAATCGGCGAAACCTTGATGGTGTTCTCATGACACGCCTTGACCAATCTAAACCCTGGATCACTAATCAAGGGTGTGCCAGCATCGCTAATGAGGGCAATATGATGTCCTTGTTTTAGTAAAGCGATGAGTTGCTCGGTTTGCGCTTCGGCATTGTGGTCGTGGTAGGCAATGGTTTTGGTGGATATATTAAAATGGTTGAGTAATTTTCCTGAAGTTCTGGTGTCTTCACAGGCAATCACATCCACTGATTTTAGACAGTCAATGGCGCGCGCACTGATGTCGCCAAGATTGCCAATGGGGGTGGCAACCACAAACAAAACGCCTTGTTGTGTCATAGCGCCTCCTGTGTGGCTGCTTGCGTGGCATCCAAGGCGGTATCAAGTTGTAACCAAGCACCCATAACCTCTGCTAGGGTATCTATGCCATCTTTATTGAGTGATGAAAATAACTGTATGCTAAAAGGTAAATTGAGCGTATCTAGTGCACGGCGTGTTTCTAGTAGTGTGGTTTTGGCGGCACCGCGTTTTAGTTTGTCTGCTTTGGTTAAGAGCACATGTACAGGCAAGTTACCATCTTTTGCCCAATGTAACATTTGTTCATCAAAGTATTTTAAAGGATGGCGAATGTCTGTCAAAAGTACTAGCCCAACTAAGCTTTGGCGCGATACCAAATAGTCTTCCAGTTCTTTTTGCCATTTTATTTTCATAGCTTCAGGAACAGCAGCATAGCCATAACCAGGTAAATCCACCAAGCGCTTGTGTTCGCTACCCACACTAAAGAAGTTAATCATCTGTGTGCGCCCTGGGGTTTTTGAGGAGCGCGCCAATTGTTTTTGTTGGGTTAGGGTGTTAATAGCAGAAGATTTGCCTGCATTAGACCGTCCTGCAAAGGCGACTTCTAGCCCGCTGTCATCAGGACAGAGCTTGAAGGTGGGTGCTGATAGCATAAAGGTGGTTTGGCGAATCTGGCGCAAATAAGGGCTTGGGGTACTCATGATAATTAACTAGAATAAAATGCTAAGTGTATCATGATTGCACAAGTTTGTATAATTATTCGTTGTTCAACTTAGGGACGCAACAAAAGTATGACAAAATGTTTCTTGTATTTTTGCCAAAAAGACGCATAATAGGTCTTATTAAAAATAATTCTATCCTATTAAGGAGGGTGTATGACCATCCGTTTTTTGTCAAAGGCATTGATGGCTAGTGCTCTAATTATGGGCGTGGGGGTATCTGGTTATGCCAAGGACATTCCTGCAACGTATGCCAAAACCTGTGCTGTCTGTCATGATGCAGGGTCGCTGAATGCCCCAAAAAAAGGTGATAAAGCGGCTTGGAGCAAGCTTAAATCCCAAAAAGGCATGGCTGCTTTGGTCAAGGCAACGCGTGAGGGAATGCCACAGATGCCTGCCAAGGGGCTGTGTAATGATTGTAGTAATGCCGATTTTCAGGCATTGATTGAGTATATGGCACAATAAAGCATCTCAAAAAAGCAGGTTATAATCACAAATAACCTGCTTTTTTAAGTCATTGAAAACAAAGAAAAAATATAAAAAATTAATCAAATAAGTACATTTTGTGCAAATTTTTCTTACCAAAACCACATTTTTATTGGGCAAATGGTATCAACTCTTGCTATAATAGTGCAAATTTAGGTTTATTGTGTTATTTTTATAAAACCCATGACTTAATCAAACAAGCAAGGTTGAAATTGCTTGGGTATTGGAACTAAGTTAGTAGGAAATTGTCATCATGAAAACTGCTGTTATAAAAACATTACTCGCCGCCCCACTGGTGTTGTTTGCTGCTACCAGTTTTGCAGCTGTGAATGTTCCTAAGTATGATGTGGAGCGTGGCAAAGCCATTGTGGATGCCAACTGTGGTGCTTGCCATGGTGCTAATGGGGTGAGTGTTGCCCCAGCTCAGCCTAGTCTAGGTGGTCAAAATATCAAATATCTATACAAGCAGCTGGTGGATTTTAAGACAGGTGCGCGTGTTAATGGTATTATGAAGGCGCAATTGGTGGGATTGACTCAGCAAGATTTGGCAGATGTTGCAGGCTACTATTCTGAACAAGCGCCTTGGGGTCCTGCTTATGGTAATCCTGAAACCACACAAGCAGCAACCAAGCTCTATCTAGGTGGTGACAAAACGCGTGGTGTCATTCCTTGTGCAGGTTGTCACGGTCCTAAGGGTGCAGGTAATGCGTGGGCAGCATTTCCCCGTCTAGGTGGTCAGCACGCTTCTTACATTGCCACTCAGCTCAAACTATTCCGTGCAGCTGGTCGTGAGGATGAAGGGATGATGGGAGATCAAGTGCGCACCAATGATTCTGCCAAAAAAGATGAAAAAGGCATGATGCAGGTGATTGCCGCCAAATTAAGTGACAAAGACATTCGTATTTTGTCTGAATACATTGGTGCATTGCACTAAGCACTTAGTTGTCCTATTGGCAGTGCCTAGCAAGTTGCTTGGGTACTGCTTGTGTGTTTTTAAAAAGCCCGACAAGGGCTTTTTGTTATACTAGGGTGTGTTGATATGACATTGACACATTTATCAATATAATATACATTAACATTTTATTTTTTTAAAATTTCAAGAAAATAATGGTGGGCGATGATGTGATTGACAAGTATATTGACGCAAAAAATCAAAAGTTAGCCAGTTTTTGATGTAGTCATCGTTGATAGTCATAAAGTCACATCAATACCAAAGCGGTTTGCTATAAAAGCGGTTTGCTATAAATGTTAATGTGTCCTAGATTTCAATCAGTAGATTAAGTGGTTAAAAAGAGTGTTGGATATGTTAAGTCGTTTTACACCCTATTTTGTTGCTGCAGCACTGCCTTTGTTGGTGTTTGCGTGGTTTATGCCCAAAGGAGCGGTGCAGATTGATTTATGGCTACTATGGTTTGTGGCGATGACAGTGGTGGCGCTGCCGATGTTGTTTTTGGAGCTTGCTTTGGCAAGTCGGAGTGGGCAAACACCTTGGCAAGGTATGCAAAAATTGACCCGAGAAGCAGATGTGGGGGTGTTTTGGCGCCTTTTTGTAGGGCTTGGGGTGTTTTTTGCCATATTATTGGCAACGCGATTGCTGGGCGTGTTTGCAGAAGGGGTGGGTGCTTATACCCAAGCGCTAGGGTTGACCTTGTCAATGCCAAGCTACGTGGTGGCGGGTGTGCTCACAGGTGTGGCGTTGATATTGAGCGTGCTAAAAGAGCGCTTATTGGGAGTAGGTGCTGTACTGGTTTTGATTTCTGGGGTGCTCATGCTGGTATTAACACCGCACTTTAGTTTTGCGGTGACACCTACCAACATTCAAGAATGGGGCTTGGCGGTTGTGATGGCGTTATTTAGCGTGGGAGTTGGTACAGGGGTGTATTGGTTTAGTGACAAACTACCCATGCTTTCCACACAGCGTCCAGCCAATGCGCCATTGAGTCGGGTGGTGCTGCCTATTTGGTTGGCACAGCTTGTATTTGGGGTGTTTGCTTTTTTGACGCTATCTACCACACCAAACGCAGCTGCGGTCTTGGTTGGCGGTGTGGGTGTGTTACTGGTGTCGGCATTTTTGTTGTATTATGCAGGTAGTCAGTTGATGGCGCGATTTGGTATGATAACAGGTGGGGTGATTACGGTGGTTGCAGCCATAGTGCTGGCGCTACTGCCTTCGGCTTTGAGTCAGTATTTGTTGGTGGTAATAGGACTGATCGTGGCGCTTGGGTTGGCAATTTTTGCAGGGTGGTTGATGAAAATTAGCCACTTGCGCAAGGTGCTAAACTTTGGTAGTGAATTGCGCTACAATCTTTGGCGGGTTGCAGTGCGCATCTTGGTGCCTTTGTCCATCATGAGTGGTTTGGTAGGGTGGGTGCTGTTGTGGCTGACATGATTGCTATCAGCTTGGCGTATGTGTCAGCTACAGGCGCTACTTTTTATCAGGAGATGAGTGTGCCTGTTGGTACAAGCATTCGTGCAGCATTGATGCTGTCAGGATGGCTGACGGGCAATCACCATGGGGCGTTTGATGAGCTTAACGCATGGCTGATGACAACAGACGACCAAACGCAGCCTAATCACAGACATTGGTATGTGGGCGTATTTGCCCAAAAACAGCCTTTGGGCTATGTATTGACAGAAGGGGATAGGGTAGAGATTTACCGTCCATTGGCGCTTGACCCAATGAAGCGCCGTCAAAACAAAGTAAAAATACCGTCTAAATGACGGCATTTTTTTGGTGAAGCTTATTTGGGTAAGGTGCCAAGCCCTTCAACTTTGCTGACGCGTCCTGCTGTATCAAAATAGACACTAAGATACTGGCTGGCATTTTTGACATCGGCTTTTTTGGCGCGCTTGCCTTCGGTGCCTGCGGTATAGTCGTAAATATAATCCCAGCGGTTGGGGGCAAGGGTGTCACGCAGGGCAGGAGAGCCAAGAATGTAAAGTACTTGGTTTTGGGTCATGCCTACTTGCACTTGACGAGCTTTGGTTTGGGTCAAAGGCGTGCCTTGGGGTAAATCAATGGTATGTACTCTACACCCTGTCAGCGCGACACCAACCAATAAAGCGGTGGCAATCACTTTTGAAAATTGACGCATAACATCTATCCTAATCTAAAAAGTATTGACCATATTAAACACAACTTTCACAATATTCAAGCATCAAACCAAAAAAAATGCGCTAAAATAGGTGAGCTATGGCATTTTTTTGTCAAATATGTTACCTTAGCCCCTAATATAGGGCTATCGAATTTAAAAAAAGAGGTATATGATGGGTTTTACCAATCAAGACTTGCGTAAAGCTGGTTTAAAGGTGACTTTACCAAGAATTAAAATTTTGGAGTTATTGGAGTGTGCTGAACATCACCATATGAGTGCTGAAGATGTGTATCGCGCTTTGGCTGAACAAGGAGAGGATGTAGGACTTGCAACCGTTTATCGGGTATTGACGCAGTTTGAGCAAGCAGGCATTGTAGAGCGCCACAATTTTGAAAACAATCTATCGGTGTTTGAGATTGTACAAGAAGAACATCATGACCATTTGGTATGCGATGTCTGTGGCAAGATTGCTGAATTTCGCAATACAGTCATTGAAGAAGAGCAGCGCAAAGTTGCAGAAGCGCATGGGTTTAAATTATCGGGACATTCTTTGGTGTTGTATGGGGTGTGTGATAGCCCTGAATGCCAAAAAAAGGATTGATTTGATTGTTGAACTTATAAAAAAAGCCAGTGAATACTGGCTTTTTAAGAGCTTACATATACTCGGTGACATCCAAAGACAGCTTGTCAGCCTCGCTGTCCAAATCTTTGCCTGCATTTTTGCCCTCAAGTTTAATTTGTAGGCGCAAATCGTTGGGGCTGTCAGCGTGCTTGATGGCATCAGCATAAGTGATTTGTCCTGCTTCATATAAATCAAACAACGCCTGGTCAAAGGTTTGCATGCCCAATTCACGAGAGCGCTTCATGACAGGCTTGATTTCGTGAATTTCACCTTTGCGGATATAGTCAGCAATCAACTGTGTATTTAGCAAAATCTCAATGGCAGCGCGACGACCTTTGCCATCAGGGGTGGGAATTAGCATCTGTGCGATGATGGCGCGCAAGTTGAGCGACAAATCCATAAACAGCTGACCGTGGCGGTCGGCTTCAAAAAAGTGAATGATACGGTCAATGGCTTGGTTGGCGTTGTTGGCGTGCAAGGTGGCAAAAACCAAGTGCCCTGTTTCGGCGTATTGAATGGCATAGCCCATGACTTCGCGGTTACGAATTTCCCCAATCAAAATCACATCAGGCGCTTGACGCAAGGTGTTTTTTAGACCATCTTCAAAAGATAAAGTATCAATCCCTACTTCACGTTGGGTGACAATACAGCCTTTGTGCTGGTGCACATATTCAATCGGGTCTTCAATGGTAATGATGTGACCGCGTGAATGTTGATTGCGATAGCCAATCATTGCCGCCAATGTGGTGGATTTACCTGTACCTGTTGCCCCAACTAGCAGAATAATGCCCCGTTTTTTCATGGACAATTCATTCAAGATGGGCGGTAGATTCAAATCATCTGTGGTGGGAATTTGCGTTTCAATTTTACGCAAGACCATACCTGCTTTGTCACGCTGAATAAACGCAGATACACGAAAGCGTGCTGTTTCTGCTTTATCAGAGATGGCAAACTGACATTCATTGGTTTCAGCAAATTCTTTTTTTTGTGCTTCGGTCATAATGCCTGTGACCAATGCCATAGATTGTTCGGCGGTCAATGGTGTTTTGGTCATAGGTAGAATTTGACCATGCACCTTGAGCGAAGGGGGAACACCCTCGGTAATAAAAAGGTCCGATCCATTTTTGGCAATCATGACTTGGAGTAATTTATCAAAATCCATGCGCTGTCTCTTGTTGCTGGTTGGGTATCTTACTTAAGAAGATATAAAAGTAATTTAAAGTTAGTGTATGGGCGTGTTAAGCTTTGATGACTTAAAGTTAGCTTTGTGGTTTTGACCTTTGATGCTTTAAATCAACATGCGCTTACCAGTATCAGCTGACTTTGTGCAGGGAGGCAACCACCAAATCTTAACACATCCTAAGCATATCGCTATTTGTCGTTATAGGAAATTATCAGGCATTTTGGCATAAGCGCGCGCTGATTCTTTGGTGATAATACGACTTGCAACCAAATTTTTGAGCGTTTGGTCTAGGGTAATCATGCCTTCGCCCGCCCCTGTTTGAATGGCAGAGTACATTTGTGCAACTTTGTTTTCGCGAATCAAGTTACGAATGGCAGGGGTGCCAAGCATGATTTCATGCGCTGCCACACGTCCACCGCCCACGCGCTTAATCAATGCTTGGGAAATTACTGCCTGTAGTGATTCTGACAACATGGCGCGAATCATGTCTTTTTCGGCGGCAGGGAAAACGTCAATCACACGGTCAATGGTTTTGGCAGCAGAGTTGGTGTGCAGTGTTCCAAATACCAAGTGTCCTGTTTCAGCAGCAGTCAAGGCAAGACGAATGGTCTCAAGGTCACGCATCTCCCCCACCAAAATCACGTCAGGGTCTTCACGCAGTGCTGAACGCAAGGCGGCATCAAAGCTTAGGGTATCGCGATGCACTTCACGTTGGTTGATGAGTGATTTTTTGGATTCGTGAACAAATTCAATAGGGTCTTCAATGGTTAAGATGTGTTCTTTGCGCGTTTCGTTGATATAGTTAATCATGGCTGCCAATGTGGTGGATTTGCCCGACCCTGTTGGACCTGTGACCAAGACCACCCCACGTTTAAAATCTGACACCTTTTTAAAGACAGGACCCATACCAAGGTCGTCCATTGTTAAAACTTTGGAGGGAATGGTACGAAAGACTGCGCCTGCACCACGGTTTTGATTGAAGGCATTGACACGAAAGCGCGCTAATTGCGGAATCTCAAATGAAAAGTCTGTTTCAAAAAATTCTTCATAATCAGCACGCTGCTTGTCATTCATGATGTCATAAATCAAGCCATGTACGGTCTGGTGATCCATCTCAGGCGTATTGATACGAATCACTTCACCATCAACACGAATCATAGGAGGCATGCCTGCAGATAAGTGTAAGTCAGAAGCTTTGTTTTTGACTACAAAACGGAGTAAATCTTCAATACTGGGGGTGGACATAAGTGTTTCCTTGTTTAAAGATTGTCAAAAGAATAATTATGAATAAACATATGAATTTGGGTGCTTGGTGCTTATATTCATACCATTTGTGCCATCAAGGTGCGGCAAAATATTGTTCAACAGCTAAAACCATATCTTAATATAAGAAAGCAGCTGTGTTATTGAGCAAATGTTTGTCCCAAAATAAAGAGCCAACCATTTGTTGTACAAAACACTTAAGCAATAACACCCAGTTTGTGTCATCAGCTTGCATGGTGTTATGAATATGGAGTCTTAATATATTTTAATAAATCTACAGATAAGTTTGGCTAGGATTGTTATATACAAAATCCATGCCAAAATTAACAGATGTTCTATAAAAACAACCAAATTACAACCATAGTTATCTATATCATAACAGAAAAATAAGGCGTTGTCAGATGTCTTCAGCAAGAGAATGATTAAGGGTAGGATAAGGCAGATGAATTGATGGCAAAATGATAGGGTGACTTGATTTTCTGATATAAGGGCGATAGTATGATGTCTTTTAAAAGGAGGTGGCAATGACCAAAGAGGTTTTGCGCCCAAATTTTTGGCAATTGCCCCTAGATACACTCAATGACAGTGAGTGGGAGGCGCTGTGTGATGGGTGTGGGGTGTGTTGTTTGGTCAAGTTTTTGGATGATGACGACCCAAAATTTACAGAATATACTGACGTGGCGTGTCAATTATTGGACTGTCAAACAGGGTGGTGCGCTGATTATGCCAATCGCCAACGCATCGTACCTGACTGCATTCGCCTTACTTATCAAATGCTGCCTGATATGATGTGGCTGCCTAAACATTGTGCTTATAAAAGACTGTATTTGGGGCAGCGTTTACCTACTTGGCATTATTTAGTGGCAGGTCAAGACAGCCATGACAAAGCCATGGATAAGGTAGGTGTGCGCAAACGATGCATTAGTGAACAAGGATTGAGTGATGAAGAAATTGAAGAGCGTATCGTGCGTTGGGTTAAGCTTTAGTTATCACAAAAGCGATTGAATATTTTGGGTAAATACAGTAAAGTAGAACTTTCTTTTTTTATCAATAGCGAGGTTAAATTACACTGATATGTCTGATGACAATACCAAGGAGAGTAGTTGGTCAAGGGGACTAAAACGCTGGCTATCCACCGCACCAGAGACACGAGATGAGCTGATTAAGCTCGTGCAAGATTCGCGCAAATTTTTAGAGCCTGATACAGTGGATATGCTAGAGGGCGTGCTAGAATTGCCAGCCACACAGGTGCGCGAGATTATGACCCCGCGCACACAGATTGCCAGCATTGAGGCAAGTGATGATTTGGACGAAATTTTGGCGGTGGTTCAGCAAACCTCTCATTCACGCTATCCTGTCTTTGATAGCCATGACAATGATGCGGTATTGGGCATTTTATTGACCAAAGATTTAATTCCGTTATTGGCAAGCAAGGCGCAGGGAGAGGCGGTCAATCTTTCTTTAAAGACATTGGTCAGAAAGCCTTTGTATATCAGTGAAACAGCGCGCTCTGACACGCTACTGCGCTTATTGCAACGTGCACAAATTCATATGGCGGTGGTATTAGATGAATTTGGTGGTGTGTCGGGCGTGGTGACGATGGAGGATTTGTTAGAAGAGATTGTAGGTGATATTGTTGATGAGCATGATGATTTGCACGAAGACAGTGATATTAACAACATCATTCCTCATCCAAGCAAGCAAGGCGTTTGGATTGTGCAGGCATCAACACTGATTTGTGATTGCAATGAAGTGCTTGGTAGCCACTTTGATGATACGGATGTGGATAGTATGGGGGGCTTGGTCATGCAGGCGCTTGGGGCGGTTAGCAATCTGCAAGGTGAACAAGTACAAATTGATGATTGGCAAATCACCATCTTGTCTGTGGAAGGACGCTTGATTCAAGAGCTGTTACTTGAATTAAAGCCACAGGTGGAGACATAGTGTATTAAGCGTGATATCCTGCCTTATGGCAGGATTTTTTTTTGTGCTTTTTAAGGTGGTTTATGTGAGTAGCTATAAAAGTCATGGCAGGCTAATTGTCGCCAAGAGGGTTTGCAAACTAGGGTATCCTGACACTTTATAACACTATTAACAATTTAGCAATAGTATAGAAGAAACATAGCGTTTTTGCCTTACCTATTTGTTAAAAAGCGGGGCTAACTCTTGATTTTCTTTGTCAAATTGCTTGTTGATATTTCAATATCAATGGCGCAATTTTTCTTGAAACGCTGCGTTTTTCTTGAGTTTAATGGTAAATGCAAAATGTCAGGATGCTCTAGTCTATCAAGCAGGTTTTTGACATTGAGTTATAAGATTTAGCCATTTTTGACAAAAACGCAAGCACTTTTAATGCACTATTCTACAAAAATATGAAAGCGCAATTAAGTGTGAACAGGTTCTAAATGCCAGAAGATTTGGTATAATACCACGTTTCAATTGCTCTTAGTATCATTATGCGCACAACCCTATATCAACGCTCCAAGGCTCCCAAAAAAGCCCTCATAACCCTCCCTTTGTGGCTGGCGCTGCTTTTGTCAGTGGTTGCGGGGGCGTGTTTTATGTTGTCGCTTGCCCCTTTTGGTTTTTGGGGGGTGGCGCTGATTTCTGTGATGGTATTGTATGCCATGTTGTGCACCAACATCAGTGCCAAACAAGCATTTTTGATAGGGGAGGCTTATGGCTTTGGACTGTGGGCAACAGGGGCTTTTTGGCTGTACACTTCCATCCATCAATATGGCGATATTTCTGCGCCACTTGCACTAGTGATGATTGGACTTATGGCGCTGATTATGGGGCTATTTCATGCGTTTTTGGCATGGGGTTTTGTGCGTTTTTTGGGTAGGCAGCCCTTGGCATTTGCCTCACTTTGGGTGGTGCAAGAATGGCTTAAAACTTGGCTATTGACGGGATTTCCTTGGTTGTTTGCAGGATATGCGTTTACGGAAGTGCCTATCATAACGACCTTGGCACCTGTAGTGGGTGTGTTAGGTATTAGCTTTGTGGTGGTGCTTTTGGCAGCCAGCATGGTAGAGGTGCTACGCAAAAAATGGGGGTATTTGGTCATTTCAGGTGTGCCATTACTTGGGGCGCTGGCGCTGTATATCACCAATCCTGCTTGGACAACACCAACAGGCAAAACCTTGTCAGTATCTTTGGTACAAGGCAATATTCCTCAAGATTTAAAGTGGCTGACTGAATTTCAAGAAAAAACGTTGGCAATTTATGCCAACTTAAGCCAAAATGAATGGGGGCGAGATGTGGTCATTTGGGCAGAAGGTGCTATTCCGATGTTTCAAGATGATGCATGGCCATTTTTGAGTGAAGCTGCTCACATTGCCAAAGCTCATAATAGCGCGTTTGTTACGGGCATTCCCTATAAAGACCTAGAAGCCTTTGACCCTATCACAGACGAGTATCCACCATTTTATAATTCAGTGATTGCACTTGGACAGGCGACAGGCATTTACAAAAAACAAAACCTTGTGCCATTTGGGGAGTATATTCCGATGGCGGGCTTGTTGGATATTTTGCCTAATTTGGCAGGCAATCAAGCGGTTGCTAGCCATAGTCAAGGCGAAAAAAATCAAGCGCCCATTGACATCAAAGGGCAAAAAATGGGGGTGGCGATTTGTTATGAAGTGGCATATCCTGATACTACTCGCCAAAACGCCAAAGACAGTGCTTTTTTATTGACTGTATCCAATGATGCTTGGTTTGGCACATCAGCAGGACCTTATCAACACTTACAAATGGTGCAGATGCGTGCACTTGAAACGGGGCGTTGGATTGCGCGCGGTACCAATACGGGTGTAACAGCGATTATCAATGACAAAGGAAGGATTGTTGCCAAAGCACCTCAATTTGAACCAGCAGTACTGCGAGGCGATGTCAAGATGATGACAGGCACAACACCATTTATGCGGTTTGGTAGCTATCCTGTTCTTGTGTTGGTGGTGGTATTGATTGGGCTAAGTGCACTGGCAAAAAGTCGGCAACGCTCTTGAGTGTGCATCAAAAACGCTCAATTTTGTAAAAATGATTGCTAAGATGAAAAGCGATTGTCGCTTTTGGTAAAATTGGGGTATAATGGCAGGGTATTTCCACATTGGCTGTGCTGACTTGGCATAGTTTGGTCGTATTTTTAAAAAATGAATGAATTAGGTAGGTAGTTTATGGCACATCATGATGTAGTAGACAACAACCCAAAAAAAGAACTTACCACAGCTTTGCTTGGCATTGTATTGTTGTTGGTGGTAATTGGCGGCATTGCAGTATCTGCGTGGTTGCGCCCTGCAGGTGAGCATCAGCCCAAAGTAGATACTAATGTAGCAACAGAGCAGGCAGCTGCAAGTGGTGAAACAGGTGCAGCACCTACAGACGCTTCTGCTACAGCAACAGCTGCCACATCAGAGAGTGCGCCAACGGATACAGGAGCCACCACCACTTCTGATACTGCCACCGCTGAAGCGGAAAGCACTGCTGAAGCAGCAAGCACAGATGCCGCCACCGCCACAGATGCAAAAGCAGATACTGCCACTACAGATACTGCTACTGCTGAAGCAGGCACAGCTCAAGCAGCTGATAGCACCAAACAATAAGCGTTGTAGATTAAAAAAAGTCTTGCCAAGGCAAGGCTTTTTTGTGTTATTTGCCGTCAGGGGCTAAAAATTTGGGTAAAAATATGCTATTGTAGGCACCCACTTGGCACCTTCTTTTATTGAGAGTGATTGACACTTAGGAACTAGTATGACTGATAAAACCAATATCCAAACACGCATTGCGCAATTACGCGAGCAAATGAGCAAACATCAGGTGCAGGCGTTGATTGTGCCATCAGCCGACCCACATATGTCTGAATATTTGCCTGAGTATTACCAAGGTCGGGCGTATTTTTCAGGCTTTACAGGGTCGGTGGGTACCTTGGTGGTGGCAGAAAATTTTGCACATATTTGGGTGGATAGTCGTTATTGGCTGCAAGCAGAAGGACAGCTGGCGGGCACGGGAATTGAGCTTAAAAAGCTTGAGCCTACCAAACCTGCGCATGCTGACTATTTGGTAGAGCATCTGCCACAAGGTTCGGTGGTAGCGGTAGATGATATGGTGCTGTCTGTGGCGGAGTACGAGCGCTTGACAGCATTATTTGCTCCCAAAGGCATTACTTTAAAAACAGTGGATTTGATTGATGATGTATGGGAAAATCGTCCTGCCATTCCAAGCGCGCCTGTATATGTGCACGCAGAGGCGTTTGTAGATACCAGTGCCAGTCAAAAGCTTGCCAAAGTACGCGCTGCTATGCAAGACAAAAAAGCCAGTTATCATTTGATTTCAAGTTTGGATGACATCGCATGGCTCACCAATTTGCGTGGTCAAGATGTCAATTGCAACCCTGTGTTTTTGGCACATCTGTTGATTGACCAAACAAATGCAGCGCTTTTTGTAAATCCTAACAAACTTGACGTAGCAGCAAAAGCACAGTTAGACAAAGCAGGCATTCAAGTACGTGCTTATGAAGAGGTATACCCTGCCATGGCAGAGGTGACAGAGTCATTGCTGATTGATGGTGCAAAAGTAGCCATAGGTACAATCAAAAAGCTACCCAAAGAAGTTGCACTAATCAAAGCGATGAATCCAAGCACCCTGCTAAAAGCGGTCAAATCAGATGCTGACCTTGCGCATATTCGTGTGGCAATGGCACAAGATGGTGCGGCATTGTGTGAGTTTTTTGCAGAATTTGAAGCCAAAATCGCGCGCAATGAGACGGTGACTGAAGTAGATATTGATGGGATGCTTATTGAGGCGCGTAGTCGCCAGCCTTACTATCGTGGTCCTAGCTTTGATAGTATTGTTGGATTTCGTGGCAATGGAGCGCTTGCGCATTATCGTGCCACGCCTGACAGCCATAGCACTATTGCTGGTGATGGCTTATTGCTTATTGATTCGGGGTGTCAGTTTGACAATGGCACAACAGATATTACGCGTATGGTGGGGGTGGGGCATATCAGTGATGAAGCCAAAAAAGATGTGACTTATGTTCTAAAATCGCACATCGCCTTGGCGCAAGCTGTCTTTCCTGTGGGTACGCCATCGCCTATGTTGGATATGATTGCGCGCCAACCTATGTGGCAGGCGGGTCTTAATTATGGGCATGGTACAGGACATGGGGTGGGTTATTTTATGAATGTTCATGAAGGTCCGCAAGTCATTGCTTATAACGCTCCTATTACTCCTGAACGCACCATGCTAAAAGGGATGGTGAGTAGCAATGAACCAGGGTTGTATCGTGAGGGCAAATGGGGCATTCGCATTGAAAACTTAGTGGCAACGGTATCGGCACCTGATAGTGAGTTCGGTGAGTTTTTGTGCTTTGAGGATTTGACGTTATGCCCTATTGATACGCGCATTATTTTACCAGAGCTATTAACCAAAGAAGAAAAAGCATGGCTTAATGAGTATCACCAAAAAGTACACGATGCCTTGATTGAGCGGGTAGAAGGCGATGCCAAAGCATGGCTGATTGCTCGTACGCAGCCTGTATAATTAAAAGAGGCAAAAATAGGTTGGCATATGCCAGCCTATTTTTATGGGAGAATTTTTTTAGCACTTAAATTGTCAAACCAACTGCAACACCTTTTGATAATAAACCTCATAAGGTGTTCGCCAATCTAAACATTTTCTAGGTCGTAGATTAAGCCTAGCAACCTTTGTTTGTATGCATTGATCATTCCACTG
>JBHBMT010000085.1:0-5135 GCA_041773075.1 Moraxella sp. | reverse complement strand
TGGTTATAAGCCTGTACAAGAAGCCAAGCAAGCATTGTCTTTGGAATTTAGACGTGAAGCACTGATTGAGCAGTTTACCAACAACCCTGAACGCGCTATGCAACTGTATGGGCATTTGCTTGAAAGTGTGGGGTATGGGGGTGAGGACAAACCTGCCAAGACCACCGACTTTGACATCAAACCGCAATGAATCAAGACAGCTCAAATCAGCTAAGCAGCCCTCTTGTAGATTCATCTAAATCAGAGCTTGGTGAAGATGAGCAATCTACACAAAAAGAAAAGCTGTTGTTCGCATTACGTTTTTTTCACAAAAAAACCATTAATGGCGGCTTAACTGTTTATGATGCACGCGCCTTAACAGCCATCAAAGCGCAAATCAAAGCATTGGGGTTTGATTTTGACAAAAATGACAAACCGTCCAATGCGCTAGATTCAGCTTACTATCTTAGATTGATGGCGGAGTTTTGTCGTGACAAAGGCGTGATGACAAGACTTGTGCTAACAGGTGATGTAGATGAGGACAAAAAACGTGCTTAATGGATGTTGGATAAATTGAGGGTGATGCCTGTTGGGCGGATTGTTATTTAGATGGGGTGAGTGAGTGCCTATTGAGGTGTATGAGTGCTTAGCCTTTATTCTTTTTAAACCGTTTGCGCCACGAAATTTGCGCCAATGGTGCCTGCCATTGCCACTGCTGATTAAAAAAACGCCGTACAATCAGCCAGCTTACCACTGTACAAGAAATTAAACTGCCTGCACAAATAAAAAACATCGTGACAATTTGATAGCGTACAGCTTGTGTGGGGTCAGCCCCTGCCAAAATTTGCCCTGTCATCATACCAGGTAAGCTCACCAATCCAACAACCATCATACTATTGGTGGTAGGCGTTAGTCCTGTGGTGATGGCAGATTTAACCAAAGGGATGGTCACTTCTTTGGGGCTGGCTGATAGCGCAAGTAGGGCGTTAATTTTTTGGCGCTCGTCATGTAGTGCTTGAGTAAGGCTACCAATGGTGAGTGATACACCTGTCAATGCGTTACCAAGCACCATACCCAAAATAGGAATGATAAATTGTGGTGTGTACCAAGGTGAGATGCGCAAAATGAGAACAATAGCAGCCACTGTGACCAAACAAGCGCCAAGCGTCAGCGCAATCAGCGTATCTTGTAGCAACCCTTGATAAGCATGTTTGATACGCCCCACAGCAGCAAAGGCAGCAATCAGCGTCATGATAGACAAGACAGTCAGTACTTGCCACCAGCGATTTTGAGCAAATATCCAAGCCAAAATCAAGCCAATAAAGCTTAGCTGTACCAACGTACGCGCACTGGCAATGAGTAGAGTGCGGTGAAGTTGTAAGCGCCCCTGAAAAGAGATGATCAGACAGATTCCCACAAAGCCACTGGCAAGCAACACATCAACAAGACTAAGGGTCATAACATTTCCTATTTTTTTAGCAAAAGCACGTTCAAAACCCATTTAACATTTTTTCTCAAGGTGTGCAACTATCCACACACAGTCAAGAGGTGCTAAGATGCCCATTTTGCATATACCAAGGTATGCCTTTGAGTGCTTGAATATCATTGGGGTTGTGACTAATCCAGACGCATGCACAAGGCTGATGGCATTGATTTTGTGTGGATTGATAGTCAAAAAACAGCTGCATGAGTGCTTGTGTACTTTCTGCATCCAAAGCAGCGGTAGGCTCATCTAGCAAAACAACCGTGGGATTAAGCTGCAAAGTGCGCAAAAAATTCACCAACTGACGCTCCCCTCCTGACAAGACGCTGATGTCTTTGTACAAAAAATCGCTATCTTTGCCCAAGGTGTGTAGATGCTCTTTGTGCCATGCAATGTCAAACGCTATGCCACGCTTATGATGATATTCAAAGCCAAAGGGTAGGGTTAGATTGTCAAGCACTGTCCCTGCAACAAACTGTGGCACTTGTCCAATCAAGCTTACTTGATGTCGCCACTGTGCCATAGAAAAATGATGGGCAGGGGTGTTGTTTAGGTGTAATGTGCCTGTATAGGGTATAAGCTGGGCGAGTGCTTGTAGCAACAAAGATTTGCCAGAGCCAGATTTGCCTGTCAATACAATGCGCTCACCTGCCAAAATCTGTCCCGTAGCAGACTGTAGTAGGGTGTTACCATCAATACAAATGCTAAGCCGCTCAAACGATAAGAGCGCGCTCATGATATAACCAATTTATCCAAAAAAGCAGCAGGTAGGCGCGTGGGGCGAATGCCATTGCTTGAATTTTTGACGCATGCTAGGGTAATGATGGCGCTGCTTGCTTTTTGAGGGGTGGGCTGTTTGCGATAAATACTCTGGTGCAAAATCAGGCTGGCAGGCTTTTGGATGACTTTATCAATGGTGACGCTCAAAGTATCATCAACCAACAAGGGTGCATGATAAGTAAGCTCGGCATGACTGACCACAAAGTGTAAGGTATCCTCATCTAGTGTCAAAAAATAACTACCAAACCCCATACTGCCTAGCCATTCTCGGCGGCAATTTTCAAAAAAGGTTAAGTGATTGGCGTGATATACAATCCCGCCTGCATCTGTATGGTTGATATATACCTTGCAATCATAACAAAACATAACCTCTCCTTTTAAGACTTATCATACAACAAATTCAATCATACAGATTATAAACCAATTACCCTATTTTTGCTAAAGTTTGCTACAATAGGGGCTTTTTTTTGGGATGATACAGATGACTTATTTTATTAGTTTTAATATCAATGGTATTCGTGCGCGTCCTCATCAGCTAGAGGCGCTAACTCGTTTAGCTCAAGGTCAATTGCCTGATGTGATTGGACTGCAAGAAACCAAAGTGCATGATGAAGCTTTTCCTTTGGCGGATATAGAGCGCTTGGGCTATCATGTGGAATATTTTGGGCAAAAATCGCATTATGGCGTGGCTTTTTTGTCAAAAATTGCGCCTAAATTTGTTCAAAAAGGCTTTTTGGGGGAGGATGCAGAAGCACAAAGGCGATTGATTCATGCGCGCTTTGATTTTGGTGGCAAACAAATAGATGTTATTAATGGCTACTTTCCCCAAGGTGAGAACCGTAGCCACGAAACCAAATTTCCTATGAAGCAAGCTTTTTATAAAAGTTTAACAGAGTATATTTTGGATTTAAAAAAAGACAATCGTAGCCTTGTGGTTATGGGCGATATGAATATTTCACCTGCTGATATTGATGTAGGAATTGGTGAGGCAAATGCCAAGCGCTGGCTATCTCAAGGGGTGTGTTCGTTTTTGCCAGAAGAGCGTGAATGGTATGAGCGCCTATTGGCAACCGATTTGCATGATACTTTTCGCACTTTATATCCCACAGCCGAAACCTTGAGCTGGTTTGATTACCGCTCAAAAGGCTTTGATGACAGCCCCAAACGTGGTTTGAGAATTGACCATATTTTGTGCAGTCCTGAGTTATTGACTCATCTAAAAGATGCGGGTATTAGCTATGATATTCGTGCAATGGAAAAACCCTCCGACCATGCACCTGTATGGGCAAAATTTGAGTTTTAGTGCTTATTTTCCCCAAAAAGCCATCAAATTTTAGCCAAAAAAGCAGGGCTGACATTGATTTTTTGCTAATTTACGTTATTATAGGTATATTTTATAAGCTAATAAGGAAAAGCTATGGCAGTGGGCGATGTAACAATACCTAAGATAATTTATCCTATTATGGGCGTAGAAATTGGCGTGGCACAAGTAGGGGTGCGTTATGCCAATCGTGATGATTTGACTATTTTTAAGCTATCAGAGCATAGTCATGTAGCGATGGTGACCACCCAAAATGCCTTTTGTGCAGCTCCTGTGCAGCTTGCAAGACAGCACCATCGTGAAGCATCTCCTAGGTTTTTATTGATTAATACAGGCAATGCCAATGCTGCCACAGGAGTGGAGGGGCTGACTCGTGCGCTGGCGACTTGTCAAGGAGTGGTAGATGTCGTCAATGATGCTGCCATCATACACACCCCAAAACAAGTCTTGCCATTTTCCACAGGAGTGATTGGCGAAACCTTACCATCAGAGCGTATTATTGCAGGATTGGACAAGGCGTTAGCAGCATTGTCTGTGGACAATTGGCTGTCTGCTGCCAGTGCTATTATGACCACAGATACCACGCCAAAAATTGCCAGTGAGCAAGTGCGACTGCCTGCTTTGCAGATGGTGGATTATGATGTCAATACAGAAGAGCCAACATATCAAGAGCGTACAGACACCGTCACCTATCATGCAACAGGCATTAGTAAAGGGGCAGGGATGATTCGTCCTAATATGGCAACGATGTTGGGCTTTGTGGCAACAGATGCGCCTATTGAATCACAGCTTTTGAATCGGATGCTCAAACAGCTGACCGAAAAAAGTTTCAATCGCATTACAATTGATGGCGACACCTCCACCAATGATTGTTGCGTGCTGATTGCAACAGGTACAGCACCAAATATCGATATGATTACTGATGAAATACATCCTCATTATAAGGCAGTCTATGAGATGCTTGAGCGCATTTTTGTGCGTCTTGCTACGCTGATTGTACGCGATGGGGAGGGGGCAAGTAAATTTATCACCGTTCAAGTGACGGGTGGAAAGACGACAGAAGAGTGCGCAAAAGTGGCTTATAGTGTGGCGCATTCGCCTTTGGTAAAAACGGCATTTTTTGCCTCCGACCCCAACTGGGGGCGTATTTTGGCAGCAGTGGGTAATGCAGGTGTCTGTCTTGAGCAAGCCAAAGTCAATGTCAGCCTAGATGAAGTACAAATCTGCGCGCGTGGTGGATTAGCTCCTAATTATACCGAAGCACTAGGGCAGATGGTTATGAGTCGCCCCGAAATTACTGTCAATATTGATTTGGGGCAAGGCGAGGCTAGTGATACCGTTTATACCTGTGATTTGTCTTATGACTATGTTAAGATAAACGCCGATTATCGCAGTTAGAGTATGTAAAATAATAACACACCCTAATACTCTTTGTATAAAAAAGCTTGAGTGTTGTAAACCGCGCGTAAATCGTGCATAAAATCATAAAAAATCGTGCATAAATAAAAATGGAAAATATAAAAAATCGTGCATAATATGTACGATTTTTTTATTGCTTATTTATACACCATA
>JBHBMT010000084.1:0-19918 GCA_041773075.1 Moraxella sp. | reverse complement strand
CTGTACCAAAAATGCTTGCCAAAGCAGGACTAACTCTGCAAGACTTTGATTTTTATGAAATTCATGAAGCTTTTGCCTCACAAGTTTTATGCACCTTAGCCGCTTGGGAAGATGAGACCTTTTGTCGTACACGCTTAGGATTAGATAAAGCCTTGGGGCAAATTGACCGCAGTAAGCTTAATGTCAATGGCTCAAGCTTAGCAGCAGGACATCCTTTTGCTGCTACAGGTGGGCGTATCATCGCCACCGCTGCCAAACTATTAGCACAAAAAGGCTCGGGACGCGCACTGGTATCTATCTGTGCAGCAGGCGGTCAAGGGGTGGTGTGTATTTTGGAGCGTTAATCCCCCCAATAAAAAAAGACGTGCTTTGGCGCGTCTTTTTTTTGTTGATACCGTTTTGTTTTTTTACCAATCATCGCTTACCTACTTATCTTTTTATTAAGATGCTTAATAATCCTTTACAATTAGACAAACTTACGTTATTTTATGCACTTTTAGATGATAATTGTTAGATAGACATTAACAATTATGTGTTGTGTATTTTTTGGGCAAGATTAAAATTGTTAAATAGTTGAGCAAGGATTATCGCCTTATTCACATTAACCACATTTTAGCGTCATTGATACACTAAACAGCAACCACTATTTTTAGGCATTTTAAGGACAATTTCGCTATGCTTTGGTTCTTTTTTTGTATTGCCGTTTTGTTGGTGGGTTATTTTGTTTATGGCAAGGTGATTGAAAAAGTCTTTGTCATCAACCCCAACAAAAACACGCCTGCCTACACCATGGCAGATGGCGTGGACTATGTACCCATGTCAAAAACCAAAATTTGGTTAATTCAGCTACTCAACATCGCAGGCACAGGTCCTATCTTTGGTCCTATTTTGGGCGCTTTGTATGGTCCTGTTGCGATGCTTTGGATTGTGATTGGATGTATTTTTGCAGGGGCGGTACATGACTATATGTGCGGCATGCTCTCTGTGCGCAATGGCGGCGCTTCTATGCCTTATTTATCGGGCAAATATCTAGGTGTGGGTGTCAAACATTTTGTTAACTTATTGGCAGTGGTACTGCTTTTGTTGGTTGGTGTGGTATTTGTGGCAAGTCCTGCACAATTGATGAGCGCAATCACCATGGATGTTTTTGGTACTGCTGCAACAGGCGCCATTTCGGTGGATAACGCCGAAGAGCTTGCCAAAGCAGGTGCCGCCGCCGCTGACAACAACACTGTATTTGGCATGGGCAAAGAAACCGTATTGGTTATTTGGACGACCATCATCTTTGTTTACTATATCATCGCCACTTTATTGCCGATTGACAAAATCATCGGGCGCATCTATCCCTTCTTTGGTGGATTGCTCCTATTTATGTCTATTGGTATGGTCTATGGCTTGGTAACAGGACATTTTAGTTCAGACACCTCACTTGGTCATGACATCAGCTTTTTTGGCACTATTGGTGGCTTAAGCGCTGAACAATTTTTCCAAAACCTACAGCCCAAAGGCGACCTACCGATTTGGCCACTCATTTTCTTGACCATCACGTGCGGTGCACTGTCAGGCTTTCATGCCACCCAAACGCCTTTGATGGCGCGCTGTGCCATGAATGAATCTGAAGGTCGTTTTATTTTTTATGGCGCGATGATTGCCGAAGGGATTATTGCCTTGATTTGGTGTGCAGTTGGTATGTCATTTTATCAAGACTTACCAAGCTTGCAAGAAGCCATTGCAGCAGGCTCACCCTCCAAAGTCGTCTACGACAGCTCCATGTACTTCTTAGGTACGATTGGAGGCGTCTTTGCCATTTTGGGTGTGGTTGTACTTCCTATCACTTCAGGAGATACCGCGTTTCGTGCCGCACGTTTGATTATTGCTGAGTTTTTGAACTTTGAGCAAAAAACTCTAATAAAACGTCTGATGATTGCCGTGCCATTATTTGTGGTTGGATTTATTGTCTCTAAAGTAGATTTTCAGATTTTGTGGCGCTACTTTAGCTGGGCAAACCAAACCGTAGCGGCAATTATGCTGTGGACAGCCGCGGCGTACTTGTATCGCTACCGTAAATTCCACTGGATTTGCACCATTCCCGCTGCCTTTATTAGTGCTGCTTCTTTCACATTCCTTGCTTACAACAAAATCGGCTTTGAGCTAGATTATACACTGTCAGTTTGGATTGGACTTGGTTTGACTGCGCTAACTTTGGGGGCATTCTTCTTGTTTGTTAAGCGCGAAGCTGTTGCTGGCGACCCTGATGCGTTGGTTGTAGAAGAAAAAATCACTCTCTCCAAAGCTTCTTAGCTACCAAGACAACATATCACTCAATTACATTCCATCGCACCTAGGTGTGGTGGAATTTTTTTTGCATTTTGCCTGTTATTTTGTGACTTTTGTCTGCTCATGCTTGTCAAACATAATAAGGATTGCTAAAATTTTAAAGATAACTTTATTTTAGCAGGACTTGTTATGGCAATGCCCATTCGTGGTGGTGGTATCATCACCTGCAATTTTACAGACACTGATACACTGTATGCAAGCTATCTTCCTTTTGTAACCAATGGGGCAATTTTTGTGCCTAGCGCGCGCGGACATCATCTGGGTGAAGATGTGTTTGTTGCCATTACCCTGCCAGACTCTCCTGACCGCTATCCACTCAACGGCAAAATTATTTGGATTAATCACAAAGCCTCAGCAGGTAAGCCTGCAGGGTTTGCAGTGCAGTTTGGCACCGACCCCAACAGCATTCGTATCAAAAATGAAGTAGAGCGCCTATTGGCAGGTCAATTGGACTCGCCGCGCCCCACCTTTACCATGTGATACAATAAAGCCATGCCATAAAAGACAAAAGGGACACTATTGTCCCTTTATTAAATACTGGTATTAAAACACTGTGATTTTTAGACAGTGCTAACACCGCAAACATATCCAAGGTTTTATTGATATTGCATCAATAAGGCATCAAAATTGGCACTTGTCAATCTCCCCATTTCTTCCCCACTCACCCCAAACAGCTCGCCCAAGGCTTTGGCGACATAAGGCACAAAGGCAGGTTCGTTTTGTTTGCCACGCTTAGGCACTGGCGCAAGGTAGGGGCTGTCGGTTTCTATCAGCAGGCGGTCTTTGGGCAGTTTTTTGGCGGTTTCTTGTAATTCTACCGACTTTTTAAAGCTGACAATGCCCGAAAACGAAATGTACAGCCCCATGTCCAAGGCTTTTTTGGCAAAGGCATAATCTTCGGTAAAACAATGGATAATCCCATGCTCGCACTTTTCTGCCTTTAACACATCAAGCGTGTCATGGTAGGCACTGCGTGTATGCACGATGATGGGTTTTTTGAGCAGTTGGCTTGCGTGAATGTGGGTGGCAAAACTGTGTTTTTGGGCGTGTTTTTTGTCGCTGTCCCAATAATAATCCAGCCCCGTTTCGCCCAGCGCCCAAACGTGCTTGCCGTCATGCGCCACAAAATCGTCCACCGTTACTGACGTTAATACGTCCACGTCTTGACAAGGGTGAATGCCCATACTCATGCCAATGTTTAGCGTCTCATCGCTTTTTTGTACCCATGAATAAATGTCGTCATACTCCCCAAAATGGCACATAATCGCCATAATGCGACTGACAGACGCTGCCTTGATGGCAGACAACAGCACATCGGCGCTTTGATGATGTTCAAGATTGATATAGGTTAAATGGGCGTGGGTATCGGTATACATACTTTTTAATTAACTTCAATGACTTAAAACCACCCATTATACCACAGCCGCCGCCGAATTTAACAAATCCAAACTTTGTGCCACATTGCCCATCAAACCCCATTCTTTTACAAAAATACAATAATTCCCACGTCATTTTTGGGTATGATATGAAAACAGATGTATGCCGATTTATCTTTATCAGGGTTCAAGGTTGGGTGAATTAATCCAATTTTGGCTAAGTTTAAAGGAGTATGTGATGAAACGATTTTTAACTATTGCCCCTGTATTGGCATTTGGACTGACCACATCTGCCTTGGCATGGGATATTCCTACGGCGGTTAAAGATGAAATTCATCGTTGCGGCTGTTGGAATTGTTGCAATCAAGGCACCAGTAATCCAACTCCCCCCGCCCCACCCCCCAAAGACTATTCAGGCACTACTTTTGCTTATAACATCAAAGACGGTCGTTGGTGGGCAAGTTATAATTCCAATCGTGGTTTTTCAGCTCGTAGTGATTGTGATGCAGATTCTAAAGAGCGTTATGATTATTTTTGGTGCAATCACGATACCAAAAAAGGCAGAAAGCCGATGATTGTGGCACTTGGTTATGATGAAGCTGAGCAACGCTACCGTATGGTATCCAATGCCAATAGCAGACAAACCAAGCCTGAACGCATCTTAAAGGAATGTCAAAGTAAGGGGTATGCTCGGTGTGAGATTGTGTTTGATGGTAACTAATCTTCTTTGTATTAGTCCCTTTATTAAAACAGGAGTAATTTTGATGAACAAATATCTATTTGCCTTATCCACTGTCTTGCTTAGCCTACCTGCCTTTGCCAACCCAGCCATACAGCAACAACAAGCGGTCGGTTACTATATGAGTACTTGCGGCGGTCCCACCCCTGCACATTGTACGGGCAGTAGTGGCGGTGGCAACAGTAACGGCTATTCCGATGCCCCTGTGGTGGCGGCAGTTTGGGCATTTGATAATGCCAAAGCAAGTAACGTGCCCCTATTTTATAAAGTCTATGCCCTAAAAGGTCATGCTTATTTCGGCGAGAAGATGATGGACTATGGGGTAAAACACTGCCAAGAAACCTATGGTGGCAGATGTAAAGCAGCAAGCTACGCCTATGGCTACACATATTATGCTGCTGTTGCTTCTACGCACGATAAGGGAGTGAATGATAGTACTAGCTACATTGAATTTGACGAGACTCGCTCAGCCGCCAAAAAAGGTGCGCTCAAAGGCTGTCAGCAAAATGCAGTCGCAGAAGGCTTTAACCCCAAAGACTGCAAAATCATTTATAGCCGTAAGCTTGATTCAATAAAATCAGAAGTGCCGAGCAAGACGATTGCCAGCGAACTTTAATAAACACAGTACATAGGGAGTATGTGATGAAACAAGTTTTGACCCTTATCCCTTTATTGGTATTTGCCTTGCCTACCCTAGTCCATGCCAATTCAGGTGCGATTGTGTTTGATGGCAGTCAATAATGCATCAGGCTAGCAAAGCATATTTTGACCGCCAAATGCTTTGATTAATTCAGCGGCACCACCCTAAGCACTTCTTCTAAGGTCGTTACCCCTTCTGCCACTCGTTTTGCCCCTTCAATACGCAGTGGCAGCACCCCTTCGCTATAAGCTTGGCGTTTGATGTCGTCTAAGGTTGCGTCATTTGCCACCAAGCGCTTAAGCTCATTACTCATTGGCATGATTTCATACAAGCCAATACGTCCTTTGTAGCCTGTATTACGGCACTCTTCGCAGCCTGTCGCCTGATACACATGGGTTGGCAAATTGGCACTCCAAGGCGCTACCAGCTCTTTCCACTGCTCGGCGATGGGCGAAGTGTCATGCACCGCACACGCAGTTTTGCAATGTGGGCATAAGGTACGCACCAAACGCTGTGCCATCACCCCCAAAATGGTCGCCGATGTCAAAAACGGCTGTACCCCCAAATCATGCAAGCGAGTCAAAGAGCTTGGCGCATCGTTGGTATGCAAAGTAGAAAGCACCAAATGCCCCGTCAAACTCGCCTGCACCGCCATGTCCGCCGTTTCACCATCACGAATCTCCCCCACCATGATGATGTCAGGGTCTTGACGCATCAGTGAGCGAATACCATCAGCAAAATGCAAGTCAATACTGGCATTAATCTGCATTTGGTTAAAGCTAGGCTCAATCATCTCAATGGGGTCTTCAATGGTACAAACATTGACCTTGTCGGTGGCAAGCTGCTTGAGTGTGCTATATAGCGTGGTGGTTTTGCCGCTGCCTGTCGGACCTGTGACCAAAATAATGCCATTGGGGTGGGCGGTCAGTTCATGCCATGTGGCAAGCTGTTTTTCTACCAGTCCAAGCTGTGCAAAACTGCGCACCAAGACTTCAGGGTCAAACACTCGCATGACCAGTTTTTCACCAAACGCAGTCGGCAAGGTAGAAAGACGCAGCTCGGTTTCTAGTCCCTTAGGCGTGCGGGTTTTTAGGCGACCGTCTTGGGGTTTGCGTTTTTCGGCGACATTGAGCCTACCCAAAATCTTAATGCGTGCCACCACCGCCGTCATAATCGCCGCAGGCATTTCATAAACGGTATGTAGCACCCCATCAATCCTAAAACGCACCTTGCCCGTCTCACGGCGTGGCTCAAGATGAATGTCACTGGCACGCTGCTCAAAAGCATATTGCAACAGCCAATCCACCACTTTGACGATGTGTTGGTCGTTGGCATCGGGATTGGCATTATCACCTAATTGCAACAAAGCTTCTACATTGGTCACATCAGCACTGGCTTTTTTCTGGGCAATATTTGCCCCTGCGATGGCGCGAGTCACTTGGTAGAACTCTGTACGATAGCGATTGATGTGTTCAGGACTTAGATAAACCGTCTTAAATTGTCTAGGCTTAATAATTTGGGTAATATTGGCGTGCCAATCGCTATAAAACGGCTGATCTGTACCGATGGTCACTTCGTTTTCATTTACATCAATGGGCAAAATATGCTGATTTTTGGCGTATTCAAAAGACATCACTCCTGTAATGGCAGGCATATCTAGCTTCAAAGGATCTACTTTTACCCATGGCATACCTGCTTTGTCAGCAAGCCATGCATTAAGCTTGTCTAATGTCAATACCTTATTATCCACCAAAGACATCAAGCGAAATTGCGCAATCACTTGCAATGGGTGCGCTTTGGGGTCGCGGCGAGACGTCATCACAAGATTATACCCCTTTTGGTCAATCAACCCTTCTTCCAAAAGCGCATCTAAACACCAACGTAAATCTATCAACAATGAAAAATTAAAATTCATAAAAAATCTCTTTAAAAAAAATTATTTCACACAAACAATATCACCAATCACCAATACACCATCATCATTCATAAAAAACACCACATCCACATCAGCATAACGCATCGCAAATGAGGTGTCCACTTCTGTCTGACGATAAGCAGGACGCGGGTCACAAGCAACCAACTCAAGCAGTATCGCCCTATCTTCATCAGTCAATATCCCCATTTGAATCCCATTGCTTAGCTTTTGACTGGCAGCCTCTGTCAATATCACCTCTTTGAGGCTTGGTATGTCAATCTGTCCACTTTTTGCTGTTATTTTGGCATCGCTATACACCAGATAGGGCTTGATATCCACAATTGGCGTACCATCTATCATATCTGCACCACGAATGCTTAGGCGCACTCCTCGTCCATTATCATTAGCATCTATCCCCACAAGCTCCACCACCGACAGACCAAGCTGTGATGGGCGATACATACTACGCGTTGCAAACACCCCAAGCTTATCATTGCCACCAAGACGTGGCGGACGCACTTGTGGGCGAAAGTGTGTTTGCGTTTTGTTATGATGAAACTGCCACACTATCCATAGATGGCTATAGGCTTGTATGCCCAAAAACGCATCGAGCGTATCATATGGGGCGTACATCGTAATATGGCTGATAATTGGCACCAAATTAGACTGTCTGGGTGTACCAAATTTTTGCTTCAAAGCAGACTGATGCACCCCAATGACAGGCACCATCAGAGGTTGCATCTGTGGTATCTTTGACATTGGTTTCATTCAACCCCCCCCTTATGATAAAATACATTAATAATATTCCCAAAAGCCATATAAAATCAGGCACAAAATCAAGACATCATACACAAAAATTTGCTATCATGCGAACCTAATTTTTATATCCTGTCTTTTGGCGTTTTTTTATTAACACTTTATGTTAATTTATTGATTAATCCAACCTTGAGTATGATTCATGTCAAAATTTAGAACCGAAACCGTTACTTATGTTCACCACTGGAATGACAGCCTATTCACCATCAAAACCACCCGAGATGATGGCTTGCGCTTTCGCAATGGAGAATTTGCTATGATTGGGCTAGAAGTGGATGGCAAGCCCTTGGTGCGCGCCTATTCTATTGCCAGTCCCAATTATGCCGAAGAGCTTGAATTTTATTCCATCAAAGTGCCAGACGGTCCCTTGACCTCGCGCCTACAACACATCAAAGTGGGCGATGAGCTTTTGGTCAGCAAAAAACCCACAGGCACCTTGGTGCTAGATGACCTACTACCTGGCAAGCATTTGTATATGCTGGCAACAGGCACAGGACTTGCGCCTTTCTTGGCATTGGCGCGTGACCCTGAAGTCTATGAGCGTTTTGAAAAAGTCATTTTGGTACATGGTGTGCGTCATGTTGATGATTTAAGCTATCGTGAGTTGTTTGAACAAGAATTACCCAATGATGAAATTTTTGGAGAATGGGTGCGCGAAAAATTCATCTATTACCCTACTGTGACGCGCGATGAATTTAAAAACACAGGGCGTATCACTGATTTGATGAAATCAGGCAAGCTTTTTGCTGACATTGGCTTACCCCCTATCAATAAAGACGATGATCGCGTGATGATTTGTGGTAGCATGGCAATGAACGCTGACACCGCGGCAATTTTGGACGGCTTTGGCTTGACTGTTTCACCACGCATGGGTGAGCTTGGTGATTATGTGGTAGAGCGCGCTTTTGTTGGTTAAATTTCAATAATCAAACCCAAAGCAAAATCAGCGCTACAGTCGCATACAATACATCAGCCTAGAAGTTCTATCATGGCACCTCAAAATTTTTTTTGAGGTGTTTTTGTGTTTATTTAAAACATCTATAGAGCATCCTGATGCTTCATAACACCAATTTAACACATCACAAGTTAACACATCACAAACCCCACGCAACACCAAGCCAATCACACGGACATGATATTGTCAAAAATCAACTGACTATCCATGCATATTTTATGCTAAAATAACGCTTTTGTATCGCTTGAGTGTTATGCACATTGCCGACAATTAACCACAAGGATTTCTCATGCTCATTTCTGTTACCACTTTAGACGACTACTTATCTGCTCATCATGCCCCCAAAGCGGTTACTAGCGCTGTACACACCATTACTTATGTAGGCATGAAAATCAGTGATTTATTGCGTCGTGGTGCTCTGGCTGATATTTTGGGTGATGTTGGGCAAGAAAATGTGCAAGGCGAAGAACAAAAAAAACTGGACGTCATCGCCAATGACTTACTGATGGATGCACTGCTAAAAAACCCTAATTGCGCTGGCGTTGCTTCAGAAGAGTTGCCGCACAGCACCCCCGCTCATGCTGATGGCGAGGTTTTGGTTTTATTTGACCCTTTGGATGGCTCGTCTAATATTGACATCAATATGGCAGTAGGTACCATTTTTTCCATCCTACCTTATCACAACAAGGGCAACCCTGCTAGCGATGCTGATTTTTTGCAAAAAGGCGTGGCTCAACTGGCGGCAGGTTATTTATTGTATGGCACATCCACCATGCTGGTATTCACCTTAGGAGATGGCGTGGTGGTATTTAGTTTTGACCCTACCTTGCGCCAATTCGTTCTTATCAAAGACAGCGTTAGCGTGCCTGCTGATACCTCCGAATACGCCATCAACGCCTCCAATTATCGCTATTGGCTACCTCCCATGCAACGCTATATTGATGAATGTAATGCAGGGGAAGTGGGTGTGCGCGGCAAAGAATTTAATATGCGCTGGATTGCCGCAATGGTTGGGGATGTTCACCGCATCTTGTGCCGTGGCGGATTGTTTACCTACCCTTTTGATACCAAATTTGCCAACAAAGCAGGCAAATTGCGCCTAATGTACGAAGCCAATCCTATGAGTTTTATTGTGGAGCAAGCAGGGGGCGGTGCAACCGATGCCATCAATCGCATCTTGGACATCGTCCCTACTAACATTCATCAGCGCGTTCCTGTGGTATTAGGTGCCAAAAACGAAGTCAACTATATCAAAAAGCTCCACGAAGATATGCTATAATCACTTTTTTGGGGTGCTTATCGCGCCCCTTTTATTCTCACAGTCATACTTATGCTAATCACCTCCAAAGACAATCCCACCATCAAAACCATCCATGCCCTACTCACTCAAGCGCGCTTACGCAAAAAGCTTAATCAGACTGTGCTTGAAGGCGTGCACTTAATAGATGCTTATCTTAATAGCAACCATTTGCCTTTGTTGGTTCTTGTTAGCAAAAGCGGCTTAACACATCCTGAAATTGCCCCTATTTTATCTCGTCTATCCACCACCAAGCTACTGACTGTAGATGACACACTCTACAAACACCTGCGCTCTTTAGGCGAAAGCCTGCCCATCATGGCGCTTATAAAAACACCCACGCCCTTGCTTGACCATCCTCTAACGACCGATTGCTTGATTGTCAATGGTGTGCAAGACAATGGCAATTTAGGTACTTTATTGCGCACCGCCTCGGCAGTTGGCTTTGATACCATTGTCTGCACCACAGGCACCGCCCAAGCGTGGTCGCCCAAGACTTTGCGCGCAGGCATGGGGGCGCAGTTTAGCCTTAACATTTATGAAAATGTGTCGGTAACTACCTTACTAACCTACCTTCACCTACCCTGCTATGCCACAAGCTCTCATGCGGACAAACTCATCTATGAGCATCAGCTGTGCGCACCCTTAGCACTGATTATGGGTAATGAAGGTCAAGGGGTGGATGCAGAGCTATTAACCCATGCCACCCCCCTAGCCCTGCCCCAGCCCAATGGGCAAGAAAGCCTCAATGTAGGCGTGGCAGGCTCGGTATGTCTATATGAAATTTTGCGCCAACGTCAATACGCCCACAGCTAAGAGACTACCCACAAGATATTTCTTTCACCTTTTATCATAATGAAGTGCATACACATCAAAAGGCTTGGCGATATCATTAGCCAAGCGATGGTAAGCCTTACTTTTTGTTACCTTTTTGTCACCAGCTATTGATTTTTGGCGCACAGACGTTATTATCATACAAATTTTAGAACCTGTTCACGATTAATTTTTTTTAGGCAAAAATGAGATAAATCGTAAGTTTTTGACGCTCAACCTAAAAAGCAAGAGTGAGCCATTTTTGACAAAAAGCAATGATTTTTATGAAATACTCTACAAATATCAAAACATAATTAATTGTGAACAGGTTCTTATTTCAACATCTTATCGGATTTATAGGAAATTAGCATTATGATGCGAATTGGGTTATTTTTATTAACCAACTTAGCGGTAGTTGTCGTTGCTAGTATTGTGATGACCATTTTATTTAAATTCTTTGGCATTGGTGGCGTACACAGCGCAGGTGGTCTGAATTATGCTGGACTTGCCATTATGTGTTTTGCTTATGGCATGATTGGCTCTATGATTTCGCTATTTTTGTCCAAATGGATGGCAAAAAAGAGCACAGGCACTGTCGTTATTGACACCCCACGCAATGCCACAGAACAATGGCTTGTGGATACTGTTGCCAAACAAGCCAAAGCCGTCAATATTGGTATGCCTGAAGTAGGCATCTTTGACAATGCCCAGCCCAATGCCTTTGCAACAGGCTGGAACAAAAACAGCTCGCTGGTTGCGGTCTCTACAGGGCTTTTACACACAATGACACCAGAAGAGGTGGAAGCAGTGTTGGCACATGAGATTGGACACGTTGCTAACGGTGACATGGTAACACTGGCGCTCATTCAGGGCGTAGTCAATGCCTTTGTGATGTTCTTTGCGCGCATCATCGGTACGTTTGCTGATAGAGTGATTTTCAAAAACGAAAGTGATGCTCCTGGTATTGGCTACTTCGTTGTCAGCATGGTCATGGACATTTTGCTTGGTATGTTGGCTTCTGCTATCGTGATGTGGTTCTCAAGAAAACGAGAATTCCGCGCTGATGAAATGGGAGCAAAACTGGCGGGGCGCGACAAGATGATTAGTGCACTCAACGCGCTACGCCCTGCTGAAGCACGCCCCGACCAAATGCCTGAAAGCATGAAAGCCTTTGCCATTTCATCAGGTCAATCCCAAGGCTTTAGCATTGCCAATCTGTTCCGTTCACACCCCACTTTGGACGATCGCATTAGCGCTTTGCAAAAATACAATCCCCATAAGGCATAAAAACACTTTAATACAAAACAGGATAAATAACCAGTTTTAAATGCCAAGTACAACCAAAAGCAGTGTGAGCATTCATACTGCTTTTTGCCATTCAAATGTTGTCAAAAGCTGTCCAAACGCCTCATCTACAGGCGCTGTTATGGTGAGATTTTTCTGTGTAACTGGGTGTATCAATGATAAGCGATGGGCGTGCAGCAGCAATCTTTGTACACCTACATATGCTAATACCGCCCGATTCTGCACCTTGTCACCATAGGTGGTATCTCCAACAATAGGGTGAAAGATGTGCTTCATATGACGTCTAAGCTGATGCTTGCGCCCTGTCACAGGGGTCAGTGCCACAAGGCTATAACGAGAGCTATTAAAGCGCGTGCATGACACAAAAGGTTGTTCGGTTGTGGCAAGTCGCTGATAATATGTTAAGGCAGATTCTGGCGCTTTACTTATATCACTAAACTTATCAGCAATCTTATCAAAACGTGGCTTAAGCGCATAGTCAATTGTTCCACGCTCATCTATGATACCGCGCACCACTGCCAAATACGTCTTTTGTACAGCGTGCTGCTCAAACTGTTCTGATAGTCTGCGAGCATTGGTACTATCCAGTGCAAACACCAAAGCGCCTGATGTTGGGCGGTCAAGTCGGTGCACAGGATAGACGTGTTGTCCTAGCTGATCTCGCAAGGTCTGCATCACAAATTGGGTCTCATGCTTGTCAAGCCATGAACGATGCACCAACATACCCGACGGCTTATTAACCACCACCAAATACTCATCTTGATATAGCAACGACAACATCAACACCCGCCAAACACACCAGATAGTCCAAAATACTCAAACCTATTTTTGATAAATAGCACAAAAGACCATTAAAGAATAGCCAATTTTTTGATCAAATCCAAACAAACTTAAGCATCATAAACAAAAGTAACGCCCTGATTCAAAAATAAAGTAACCGTTATCAACTTTCAATTTTATCCTGCTATTTTAAAGCAAAAGCAGGTCATTAACAGCAAAAATTTGTTATACTAACGCTTATTAGCCCATCCAAACAATGATAAATGCGCGCTTGGCATTTGCTTGAGTTTTGATTGGTGTCATTGTGTTTTACTTGGTAGTTGTTTTTATGACTGCTTTACCTTAAGGTAAAACAAAATAGCAAATCTTGATTGGCAAAGCATACATCAGGGCAGATAGATTGCCTTGTTTTGAAATAAACAGCTAATTGCCACCACAATACATTCTAAGTTACAACAAGGACATTATGATGACAACCCATTCTATAGAAAAAGACCCCTTAGTCATTGGTAATCGCACGTTTTCATCGCGATTGTTGGTTGGTACAGGCAAATACAAAGACCTTGAGCAGACCAAAGATGCTATTGATGCTAGCGGCAGTCAAATCATCACCGTTGCTATTCGCCGAACTAACATCGGTCAGCACAAAAACGAACCCAATCTATTAGACGTCCTACCCCCTGAACACTACACTATTTTGCCCAATACCGCAGGCTGCTTTGATGCTGATAGTGCCATTCGCACCTGTCAGCTTGCTCGAGAGTTATTAGACGGACACAATTTGGTCAAACTAGAAGTACTAGGCGATGAGCACACCTTATATCCTAATGTCACCGAGACCCTAAAAGCCGCTCAAGTATTGATTGAGGATGGCTTTGATGTCATGGTATACACCTCTGACGATCCTATTATCGCCAAAGAGCTAGAGGCAATGGGGTGTGTTGCCATTATGCCCCTAGGTAGCTTAATTGGCTCAGGGCTTGGTTTATTAAATCGCCATACCCTAAGTCTGATTATTGAACAAAGCCAAGTACCTGTCTTGGTAGATGCAGGTGTTGGCACTGCTTCTGATGCTGCCATTGCCATGGAGCTTGGTTGTGATGGCGTTTTGATGAATTCCGCCATTGCTTATGCCACCCACCCTGTACTTATGGCGCACGCCATGAAGCACGCTGTGTTGGCAGGTCGCCAAGCTTTCTTGGCAGGACGTATGCCCATGCGCAAAATGGCACAAGCTAGCTCACCACAAACAGGCTACTTTTTTACTTAGAACCTGTTCACGATTAATTTTTTTAGGCAAAATAAGACAAATCGTAAGCTTTTCAAGGAAAAAAAGCGGATTGATAGTAATTCTATCAAGTAAGTTTTTGACGAAAAAAGTCGGGTTTAGCCATTTTTGACAAAAAAGCAAGCGCTTTTAATGCAATATAATACAAAGTACAAAAGCGTCATTAATTATGAACAGATTCTTAAAGCGTATCAGCACACAGTTTGAATGTATGTGAACAATGCGCACTTTAAAGGGACTGGCGCCCTATTTGTGTTTTTTTAGGACGTATTGACGTTTCAAGTTGAGTGAAAATTTAGCTAAATCGCCTGCCTTTTTAGGCAATAAACGTAGGCAATATGATACTATTGGCAAGTTTATCAATGACAAAAGGCAAGTGTTGGCTTATTTTTCACCAAAAGCAAACTCATCATTTGATATCCAATATTTTTGTTAAGGCGTGTGAAATATCAATACGCCCCCAATATAATTTAGGACAACTTATGCGAGCGTTAAGCGCTAGTGACCATCTTTTTTTGATGCTTGAAAGCAAAAAACAGCCCATGCACGTGGCGGGTGCTTGCGTTTTTGAATTACCTGATACTGCGGACGATAAATTTATTGCCACTTTGATAGAAGATATGCAAATTGGTAAAATTCCACCTTCTTTTCCATTTAATCAGATTCTACACAAGCATCTGTTTTGGCAAGCGGATGAAAATTTTCGGGTACAACACCATTTTCGTCACATTGCTCTGCCCAAGCCTGCAGGCATGGCAGAGTTGTTTGCTTATGTTTCAAAAGAACATTCTCGTATCATGGACAGACAAAAGCCCTTGTGGGAGCTGCACTTGATTGAAGGGTTGGCACCAGAAAGCGAAGGTCGTCCAGAACGCTTTGCTCTTTATCTTAAAATTCATCACGCCATGGCAGATGGTGTTGCGGGTATGCGCCTGTTTCAGTCTATGCTATCCACCTCGCCCACCGAACGCCTAAGCCTACCCATCTGGGCACTAGCAACACGACAGCGCAATCAAATAGACTCTCTTTTGCCCAAAGACAAATCCCTCTTTGCCATTGCCAAAGCGCAACTAGGCAGCATTTTACCTGTTGGCAAAGAATTGGTCGCACGGTTTTATGACCGCCACAACATCAATTTTACCAGCAGTTTTGATGCACCTGCTTGCCTGCTTAATCAGCGCATTCAAGCCACTCGGCAGGTGGTAGGGCAAGCCTTTGACAAGTCACGCTTTGAAAAAATTGCCAACGCCTTTGATGTCACCACCAACGATGTGATTTTGGCGGTTTGTGCAGGTGCCTTGCGTACTTATTTATTAAGTCAAGATGCCCTACCTGCCAAACCACTTATCGCTTTTGTTCCTGTTTCTTTGCGCAAAGACGACAGCAAGGTGGGCAATCAACTTTCTTTTTTGCTTGCCAATCTTGCCACGCACAAACAAGACCCCATTGCACGCCTGCGCACCATTGCCAACAGCGTTATAGATGGCAAGACACGATTTGGACGCATGAACCAAACCCAAATCATCAATTACAGTGCCGCCATCTATGGATTGGCAGGCATCAATCTTGCTACAGGGCTATACCCCACCAAGCAAGCCTTTAATCTTATCATCTCCAATGTCCCTGGTGTCAAGCAATCCCTTTATCTTAATGGTGCGCGGCTTAGCGCCATCTATCCTGCCTCTGTCTTATTTGATGGACAAGCGCTCAATATTACCCTTGCCAATTATCAAGATAAAATTGATGTTGGTATTACCGCCTGTGATATTGCCCTGCCTGATATTGGCACTTTATTGGCACACTTAGAGGATGAATTGGTATTACTTGAGCGCTCCCTCAATTAGCACAGGTTTTATACCAAACTCCAATAAAAAAAGCACAGACCTTAATATCTGTGCTTTTGTTTATATAAATCAATTAAACAGCGCAAGGGTTTTTAATTAAGCGTTGTAATACTTTGCCAATCATATCATCAGTCACAGCTACACGCTTACCGCTTTTTTGAATACTCATGTGCAATGTGGGTGTAATGATAACCATGGGATTGGTATTGGCTTGGCACGTGGCTTGGCTTAAGTTCATTTTAGTTATCCTATTTTAACTGTCTATCAGATGACTATAGGATAACAAAATTTTGAATATGAACAAGTGTTTTTGCTGATTTTAGCCCAATAAAGTGTAAACGGATGTTTCACTTTTGACACATTTAGCAAACTCTTTAGCAAATATGTCAAGCTTTGTGCTAACTCATTGATTTTTTGGCAATCCAACGCTCAAACACAAAAGGAGCAAATGGCAAAATCGCTGCCACAATGCCCAATAGTAGTGTACCAATACCCCAATTTTGGCGATGACAAACCGCAATTAGCACCACCAAAAAAGCAATAAACAGCACGCCATGTGCCATCCCTGCATACGGCACAAGTACAGGATTGCCAAACACATATTTTAAGGGCATGGCAATACCCAAAAGCACCAAAAAAGAAATGCCTTCCAAAAAACTAATCACGCGTAAATGAGTTGGGGTCATTGTTATTCCTATTTTTATAAATCAACGATAATTTTATTGATAAGCACCATTTCTGATATGATTAAAGTTAATTGCTTTTAAATTCTGACTAATACTATAATGATACAAATCTAAGTCCGAAGTAATAATTACAAAATTGTTAGTTTTAGCAACCTCAATCATTCCAGTATCGGTTAAGCCAAACTGACCAAATACTGCATTTTTAATAATACTCTCAGCAGGAAAATAAATTTCCTGCTTTTGTTTAATAAAATACCCCAAGTAAGTAAACAAATTACTTCTATGCTTACCAGTCACCCAATCAATCAAATTGGTTGTTTCTGCCAAGATATGGGGCGTGGTAATAATATCTTTAAAATTATTAAGCAACTCTACCAATAAGTCAAAATCGTCACTGGTATAATTACGAGTCTTTTTATTCTTTTCAATATAGCCCACGCCTAATTGACCAACCAAAAGTACAGCCAATAAATTAGTATCCAATAACGCTAGCTGATGAGGCTTTGCATAAGGGTGCATAGCTTGCTCTTATATTGGTCTAATCAGCATTTTAACCAAACTACCATCTTGGGCATTGATTTCAAATACTTTATATTCCCTGACCATTTCCACACCTTGTTCGCGATTAGAGCCAAATACGTCCAATGCATTTGTAGCCAAAATAGGGCGAAGTCCAGCATCTTGTTCAATCTTATGACGCTTTGCATTGTAACCCAAAGTTACTTTCCATTTTTTGGAACGGTTATCAAAATCTATTTCTTCCAAACTCAGATCTTGGATGCCTTCGTCTTCATACAACTCTTTAGCATAGGATTTGGCTTTAATTACTGCTTCTTTCATGCTTAGCATCGATATTTACCTCAACAACAGTGCAATAACTTTCAGTAATTTGACAATTGATAAATTTTTCAAACGTATCACTCCCCCACCCACGCCCCATTACGCCATACCAAAGCAAATTTGGTGGCTTTGCCGTCTTTTTCTGACCCAATATATTGCTCGTTATTTTTGCGTGACCAACGCACGATGGTCGGATTACCATCAGTATCAGCTTCGGGTGCATTCAACAGATACGCAAATTTGGGATCTAATTGCGCCGCTACGGTTTTAAGTTCGCTCACTTTTGGTGGGCGTGTTTCACGAATTTTGGGGAATTTACTTGCCGCCAAAAACAGTCCTGCCGCCCCTTCACGCAGCACATAATGGTCATCAAAGCGCTGTGAGCGCAAATGCGGCATATCAATGGCGCTCATGCGTGGTGGTGCTGCTTCACCATTTTTGAGCACCTTGCGAGTATTATCACACTGATTACACGCAAAATACGCACCAAACCGTCCTGTTTTCAGGGTCATTTTGCCATCACATTTATCGCAATCAATGCTGGGTGCTTCTTCTTGAGATTGGGTTTCAAACACGCCTTTTTCTAATACGTACCCATCACAATCAGGATTATTGCCACACACATGCAGTTTAAGCCCACCATCAACAATATAGCCATCCATCGCCGCATTGCATTTGGGACAACGTTTTTTGGCAAGCAACGCAATAATTTCATCGCTGTCATCATCTGCACTGGTTTTGGCAAACGCCTCCACAGGCATTAAGTTTTTGGTACCTTTGCAGCGCTCTTTGGGGGGCAAATTATAGCCTGTACAGCCCAAAAATACCCCCGTCCCCCCTGTACGAATTTGCATTGGACGAGCACACAAATCGCAATGTATATCAGGCACATCGGTTGGGTCATTGGGTTTCATGCCATCTTTGGCTTTGGCGTGCTCTAGTTTGGCTTTAAACTCTTTATAAAACCCATCTAACACCCCTTTCCAATTTTGTGTACCTGTGGCTACCTCATCAAGACGCTCTTCTAGTCCTGCCGTAAACGCATAATCCATCAATTCAGGAAAGCTATCAATCAATCGGTCGGTGACAATATCACCCATTTTTTCGGCAAAAAGACGTTTATTTTCGGTGCGCACATAGCCGCGCTCTTGAATGGTTGAGATGATGGATGCATAGGTAGAGGGTCGCCCAATGCCACGTTTTTCTAGCTCCTTAACAAGACTAGCTTCGGTATAGCGCGCTGGCGGCTTGGTAAAGTGTTGGCTTGGAATCAGCTTATCCACCACCAAGCGTTCACCTACTTGCACATCAGGCAACAAATTGTCCTCATTTTTGGCAGGGGGTAATACTTTGGTGAAGCCATCAAACGTCATCACACGCCCACGACCACGAAATTCCACATCAGCTGCCATCACTGACAGTGACGTGGATAAATAATTGGCAGCAGTCATTTGACACGCCACAAACTGACGCCAAATCAACTCATAGAGCCTTTGCGCATCTCGCTCCACGTCTTTTAATTGGGTTGGTTTTAGCGCTACATTTGAAGGGCGAATGGCTTCGTGTGCCTCTTGGGCATTTTGTTTGTTACCATAGACATTGGGCTTGTTAGGCAAATAACGTTTGCCATATTCATGCTCAATAAAGCTACGCACACCACTGATGGCATCTGCCGACAAAAAGGTAGAATCCGTACGCATATAAGTAATATATCCTGCCTCATACAGACGTTGCGCCAAAAGCATGGTTTTTTTGACATTAAATCCAAGACGCGCACTGGCAGACTGTTGCAACGTGGACGTAATAAAAGGCGCTGATGGCTTGGACTGTGTGGGTTTTTCATCTTTATTTGCTACCACAAACTCCGCCCCTGCTAAGCTTGCGACTATTTTTTGGGTAGAGGCTTCATTTTTGAGTGCTAGTGTTTTGCCTTGGTATTTAACCGCTTCTAAGCAGAGCACCTCCTTGCTAGTTTGACTGTGTGTATCTGCGTGTAACTGCCAGTATTCTTCGGGTACAAATGCACGAATTTCTTGTTCACGCTCCACCACAAGGCGAGTTGCTACACTTTGCACGCGCCCCGCTGACAAGCCTCGCGCGACTTTTGCCCATAGCAATGGCGACACCATAAAGCCGACCACACGGTCAAGAAACCGCCGCGCTTGTTGCGCATTAACCCTATCCATATTCAAGGCTGAAGGATGCTCAAAAGCTGCCGTAATTGCACTTTTGGTAATTTCATTAAATACCACACGGCGATATTTTTCATCGCTACCGCCTATCACTT
>JBHBMT010000083.1:0-14144 GCA_041773075.1 Moraxella sp. | reverse complement strand
TTCTAATAATAGATCGTAGTGATATTTAAACAAGTTTATTTATACAAGAATAAGTAATATCAATAAAAATTGAGCAATATAACAACAATTGTATATATTATTTTTTCGATAGATATATTGCATTTAAATATATATGCTTTATAATGATACAGTCATGCTAAGAAATGCTTTTTTCTATATAGCATGACTTTAATTTTGGTTAAAACCCTTAGTTAGGTTAAAAACCTTATTAAATGTGTTAACCAGTATCAGGATGGTATCGGTGAATGATCAGTAAATGTCCATCATTTACTACCAATAAAAAGACCCATCCTCGCAATTGCAAAAAAAGACATAACCAACAAACAAAGCCACTTTCTTTATGATGTGGCATGTCAAAAAGCAATTTTTGTGCTGTCTTTGTTTGGTTGGGTGGTGTAAGCTTGACAAAGCTTAATGTAGCCAAGCACTGATATCACATGGAGGTGCAAAGTGGCGTTATGATTTTTTTGCAACACATTCCTTCCACCTACCGCAGATTGCGGGGGGGGGGGGTGATTGTAGCAACTTAATAAGAAGGTGGTTTATGTTAGAAAATTTACGTGGAATGGCGGTCTTTGCCAGTGTGGTGCGTCACGGCTCCTTTAGTGGCGCTGCCAAAGAATTAGGCATTACAACCAGTGCCGTCAGTCAACAAATTCGCTCGTTGGAGAGCGACTTGGGGGTGGTACTGCTGCATCGCTCTACCAGAAAATTATCTTTGACCGAGGCGGGGGCAAGCTTGTTTGAGTCTGCCAAAAGCATGGTCAAAGCAGCTGAAGAGGGTAGGGATAATGTCAGTCAGTTGCGCGATGGCTTATTGGGTAATTTGCGCATTGCGACAACCCCAGAGCTGGCTAGCAATCATATAGTGCCAGCATTATCAGAGTGGGTGGAAAAGCACGCCGACTTATCTTTGCGTATTGTCACAAGTAGCGCAGCTGTGGATATGATTGATGAGCGTGTGGATTTATCCATCTATTTTACCACTCAATCTAAAGAAGTGGGCGTTGTTTTGGCAAAAGTGCCTCAAGTACTATTGGCATCTCCTGCGTTTTTGGCAAGTATTGACGCTATTGACTCTCCCAAGGCATTAAATGGCGTATCATTTATCGCTCAAGCCGATGGTGAGGCATTGGTTGTTAGCAAAGGAGCGGTTAAAGAGACAGTTAAGCCTTATAGTCGCTTTGTAACTAATGATGCTGCTTTGGCATTACGTTTGGCTAAAGAAGGCTATGGCGTGGTCAAAAGCAATTTGTTAGAAGCCAAAGACGCGCTTGATAAAGGTGAATTGGTGCAAGTATTGGCAGATTGTGAATTGCCTGTACTGACCTTGTGTGCCAAAACTTTGAGCAAAGAGCAGCAACCAGCTAAAGTACAGCGTTGTTTGGAAGTGATGACCGACTATTTTGCAAAAAAATAAGAGGCTATTCCCATAAAAATACCACCATCTTGGTGGTATTTTTATGCACAAAAGATAGGGGTGGGGATATTTGCACGCTTGATGTGTGTTAAAATTCCAAACTTAACATACAAACAGCAGGCAAATTAAATAGGCATTACCAAAAATCAAAGAGGATATGATAGCTATTTTTTGTAAATTTTTATTTATTTATTGTATAAAATTTTATTTTTTATGTGTAACTATTCACTGCATCCAATGTTAAATTACCATGCCATTTTTGGTTGGGTTATGTATTTAAAAAACTCTGTCAAGTATTGATTTATTTTGATAAAAATAGCTTAATGGCTGTCTTTTGTGGTTTAACTTTGCTCGTATTGACATCTTCAGGGTATTTATTGTCTAAAAAGATGAAACATATTTCCAGTGTTTCACTAGGGTATATTAACAGTTTATATGCTTTAAAAAATATTGGGTGTTAAATAGAATTCTTGCAAAATTCAAAAATCTCAGTTTGTAAGCCTTGATTTTATTCAATTTAAGTGTTGGCAAATCCAATAAAATCGTAATTTCTCAAGAAGTCTATTGTGCTTAATAGCAAGTTGTTTTTAAGTTTGTTTGTCTTGGGCGTATCTTGCTAAAATTCTTTATTATTCAATCATTTTGTGGTTAAAGCTGTCTTAAATAGACTTTGTGTAGATACAGTTGTTTGTGTGCTTTTTTACCATTTTTTTTGGTATGCGTAGAGCTACAATGGGATGGTGCTTTTTGTTTTTTTATAAAAATCTATTCAAAACTATATGGTATCAGGCTTTGAATGGGTTGTGAGCGTGAATTTTGTCTATTAGACTGATATCTCAATCAAAAAAACATTGGACTGCATGACTGCAAGTCCAACATATCAAATGCATATCTTAAATCAAATCAGCTTATCAAAGCCCATGATGTAAACACAGTGATGACACATTGCCTGTTTTTTGGGCGGTGAGATAAAGCGTGGTTCGAACTTCTTCGGTAGTGGGTGGATTGACCTGATAGGCACCCACTTCTTTTTCGTAGAAGTATTTTAGTGTTCTACCTTGATTGTCTTTGATGCTAAAAGTGGTGTTGTCAGATAGCAGTAGATATTCATAATCGTAAGCAGGTATCTGAAAAACTTCACCTGCCGCAACATCAAAATTTTTGACGCAAGGTCTGTGTTGACTGTCTAAGTTTAGGGCATGGGCGGGTATGGCAAATGTAGCGACAAGGGTGGTTAAGGCGAGTAAAGACAGTTTTTTCATGGATGGTCTCCAAGTGACTAAGCAAATTTTATTAAGCAAATCTAAATCAACAATAAAGCTTATAGGGCTTAAATTTCTTTGACTATAATATAAATGTGTATAAATAACAAGTGTTTTTTTATAAAATTACCAAAAGGGGTGATTTTGGTTTCCTGATGGCGAGCTTCTTTGGGTTTGTTGTTGCTCAATTTTTAAATCAAAAATTATGATTTACTTGCAAGGTAGGCTACAGATGTTAAGGTATTTCTCGTCCAAGCTGATAGATTTCACAAAAAATCATTAAAGATATTGTGTATTTGTGTTACTTATTATAATATTGCATACACCTTTAAACAATTCAGACATCAATTGGGTGTAAATCAGTGAGCCGCAAGTAAAAAGCCATACATATGGGCGTTTGTGGCGGTAAATCAGCTACACCAACACTCAAAAATATTGTTGTTCTGATATATCAAAAGCCTAAGGACATAAGATGAGTATGCATAAAGTACTACCAAAGTCACCATCAGCGCGGTTTGCGCTAAAATCAGGTGTGGTGATGTTGGCAATGGGTATATTAACTGCCTGCCAAAGCAACCAAAGCAATATGCAGGCAAACACTTTGGCGACAACAGGTGCAAGCCATGTATTTGAGCGCTATCAAAAGCGCAGTGACAGCCAAGCTCAAGAACAGCTTGTCAAGGCAATGCAAGCGCATCTATGGTCGCCACGCACCAGTATTACAGACTATTATTATCAAGAAAGCCCTGCGTTGACGACAGATAGTCTAAATCAAGGGGCGGACTCTATCTATCTAAGTTATTTAAAGACCAAAGAGTATCGTACCAACCAAATCATCAATGAGAGTCAAAAAACGAGCGTTTATCGTTCTGTCAGCGACTATATTGAGCTAGGGGGTGGTGAAGAAGAGCTGTATTTGCGGTATTATGATGAGAAGGCAGGAACGACACCAACACCAGAATATGCATTGACGCGTGCAGACGGTATGGCAAGTGCCACTCAAGCAGTAGATGGGCAAATTATCCGAGTGCACAAGCAATATCACAATTGCATCAAAAAGACATCCTATCTACTAGATAGCGAAGTGCGCAAACAACCCGATGTGACTGTTGCAGATGCGGCAGTGACGTCAATTCTATCTAATTTGGATACCTGTCTTGCTAAGGCAGGATCAATACAAGAAACAATCTCTACAGTAACGCCTTATCAAGATCAGGATTTGCAAATACTTAGACAGTGCGCTAGTGGCTATCAGCGTAATATCAAAGATGCACTAGCAGTAGGGCGCAAGCTGTCCTACCAGCAAGAAGCCTATGATGAGTATGATAGTGTCTATGGCAACTACACGGCGTGTAACACGGTATTTTCTGCAGGATTTAGAAGCGATCCTGTTGTGTATATGGATTATGAATACACCAAGCAGCGATTGGAGGGGTTGTCAGCTGCTCGCCAATGTGCACTAACAACTACAGCAGCTCAAGATGAACTACTGGCACAAAATAAAAGCTATAAAACACATCCAGAGGCATACAGTCAGCTCTTTTATCAGCATATGACGTGCCTAAAAGATACTGTGGCAGATACAGTGTATGCCAACAAAGCGGGAACGTTGGATGTGTTACCTCCAAAGAGTATTAGCTCTATGGAGGAGGCTAGACAAATGCACGACTATTACCAAGCCATGCTCTATGGTGATGAACAAGAAGGGACGGGGGAGCTTGACTATTCTTATAATAAGTTTTCTGCTCTTGGTGTATGGTTTGATGACTATTTTAAGATGAGAGAGGCGGAGCTCAAAGATGCTCATACAGCTCAAGACAAAGATGAGGCGGGTGATGATTGGGGCATTGCCAATAGCAACTGGACAAAAGAGATTATGGAGGCAATCCAGCGCACACCAGAACAAATTGCTGCGCGCAATCTTTATCAATATGAAAATGGTCGTTTGACGCTTGTTAGCCAATATCAGCCTAACGCACATCGCTATCAAGGTGTGTTGTCTTATGAATTTAACGGGACGACCAGTAGTCAGTCGGTGCAATTGCCTATATCACTAGACTTTGCCAAATCATCAGCCACTGTGGATATTTCAGCAGGATTGCCTTTGTTGGCGCTTATCAGTTCCGAACATACGCCACTACCAAGCGACTTTGATTCAAGACAAGGTGTAATCAACTTTAATATGCCAGCGCATTTACGCGATGTTATTCCTACATCGGTGGTGTATGAGGCGCTCTTGTCGGGCTATTTGGCAGGCTTAAAAGAGCTGGATGCCACTGCTTTTAGTGTGGTCAGTACACACAATGACGATGTTGCTCGCCAATTGGGAGCTAGTACGGTCATCAAGTTGAATATGACAAGCAAAAGCTATGGTGAGTGGTTGGCAATTATTTCAAAACAAATGGTTAAGGATTTGTCCGCTTATATAGATGCTCATCCTGAATTGTATACGCCAACCGATGTGGCGCAGATAGAGGACGTTGCAGAAAGCCTACAAGCCAAAAAACGCACAGAAGCTGCCCAAAAGCTTAAATCCGCCATTCATAAATGGGTATTGCTGGACAAGGGCTTTATTTCATCGGATTTAGGACGTGTATCGCAGCTGATAGAGGCGGTGCTGCCATTGTCTATGAATGAAGTGCGCTATTTTTATTTGGATCATAAAGGACAGCTAGTAGGTCAGGTTATCAAAAGTGACGTGGATGTAGATATTGCCAATGTGAAGACGCAACTGTTGGCGGTGAGTAGCTATCGCCAAGCAGATTTCAAGGCGCACCCTTTGGCTAGCAAGATAATATCAGACACCACACCATCGCTAGATGGCAACGCATGGCTTAAGAACATAATGGATGAGCGCAAATTTAAGAAAGAAGCGATATGGACGCGCCTTGAGTATCATTCATCTGATGAAGATGCCGCCACTGCCGCCGTTGCTGAAGCCGCCGCCGCTATTGCTGCAATGGAAGCTACCGAAGATGCTACCACCGAAGCCACCGAATAAGAGCAGGATACCAACTTAAGGATACTAACATGACTTTTAATAAATCTTATTTTTTGTTGATGGCATCAGCGGTAGCATTAACGGGCTGCCAAAGCGCTTCTATGATTAAGTCTGCTCAACAAGACAGCGCCAAGCTACAGCTAGAAACCGCCATCAAGCACCATATGCGCAGTGCCTTTTCTTATCATAGTCAGGCTTATTTTGGGGCGCAGTCGCCAGAGAAGTTGGCTCAAAGCCAAACGTCTGTGTACGACTACTATCATTGTGACAATGAGCATGATGATGCGTATGTGCGCTTGGCAAGGCAGGCGCTAGCAGAGGGGCTTGATATCTCATCAGATGCCTATGTCAGCCAAAGACAGCAATTGAAAGATGACTATTTGAGCTGCCAACAGAAGTTTGATTCAACCAATGATAAGGCATCAGCAGAGGTGCTAGAGGCAGAGACGGTAAGTGATGTTGGTGAGGAGGAAGCCTCCAAGCAGCCATCTGTTGCAACAGACGCACTTCAAGACAAGTCGGTACAAGCACCCTTGGAGCTGATAGAAGAAACCAGAAACCCCAAGCCCAAAGACATTGCCAAGGCGCACAAAAAATCTCAAGTGATTCAAGCCTACTGGACAGATCCAACTCAAATAGGTGTCAAGGGAACGTATCAGCCCCTAAAACAGGTAGTGACAGCATTACCTTATGCGACCTATCAGGCAAACAATCTATTAGTTTCGGTGAATCAGCCTATTTATATCAACCTCAAAGAGCGTGCGCTATATCTATGGGCAGACAATGTGGCACTTGCCAATGCACTATGGTTGGACAAAAAATTAGGCACTGCATGGCACAACAAATGGCTAAAAATTCCATTGAATGATGGCAGTTTGCCTGAAGAGTTTGCCGATGATTTGTGGCAAACTTATCTAAAAGCACGCCAACACAGCTTTGCTCAAAGTGCTGATAGTCAATATCGTTATGTTAAGCTAAATGAATTAACTGCCAATCAGAACGATACACCAATCAGCACGTTAGCCCAAGTGCCTTATATTATTGAGCATCAAGAAAGCTTGACTCAAGCAACACAGCGTCGGCAGGCGGTGTATCAGCAGTTTTATGATGAGATGGTGGCAAAATACCCTAAGCTTATCAAAGATGGCGATGAGAGTGCCTCAAAATCACCAAGCATTAATAGTCAGATGATTATGCAGACAGTGTTCGCTCTGCTTAATGAGAAAATACAAGCAATGGAGGCATCCACCAAAGAAGATAAGCTTGTGACGACCTACTATGGACTGTCTGATTCAGGATTGGCTTGGGTATATCATGAGCGCCAAACTCCCTTGTTTGACAATAACATTGTATGGCAAGGCGTGGCAACAACGTTTGACAAAAAAGTATCGGGTTCACCTTTTGTGCGCCTGCCAAGTGCTCATCAAACCCCAACAGCTCAAAACAGCATTGATGTCTTGGCGTACAGTAATACGCTGATGACGCAATTAAAAGAGGGGGATGATATTTTTGGTAAGATGATTGGGCGTATGTTATTAGGTGGCTTGGGTGCCCTAAATAATGAATATGACAATTACCCATATGACTATGAGCAGGAGCTTGAGGAGCCTGCAATAGAGGCAGAAGAAACCGCTGTGATAGAAGCAGAAGAAGCGACTGCGACTGTAGAGTGATGTTTGCTGCACCCATGTTGGCTTATTGCTGGCATGGGTTCTTTATTTAACAGGTGTATTTGCTTGGCAATGATACATGGTAACACAATTTTTTTTTAATGAGAGGATGGGTGGCTAAATGAGCATAAGCTTTAGGATTGATAATCCCAAATCATGGTTTGGCAAAAAAGCTGTATTGAGTCTTAATGAGTGCTTATGTTTGGTGGCAGGACTTGGTCAGTATAGTTACAGTGAGTTTGACAACGATATAGACTTGGACAAACGATACAATAGCCCCTTAACATCAGAACGAGTGATTGTTGGGATAGATGAGCTTGCAGGACGTGGTTTTGAGATAGGGTTTGATGAAGGTGCGTATCATGTGCGTATCAATACCCCTGCTGCTATTGAAGATTGGCAAGCGGCATTACAATGGCTTAGTGCGCTTAGCCAAAAGCTTGATAAGCCTATCATTTGTGAAGATGATCAAAAATTTAGTGCAGAGTCTATTATGACTTATGACTATAAGTCAGACATTGAGTCAGGACTTTATAGCATACAGGGTATGATGGCAGAAGCAGAAATGGTGGAAATCATGGGCATTCATCATCCTATGGCGTTTAATCAGCAAATGATGCAAGCCATTTTATCATCTAGCAATCCCAGTCAAGCATTTAGTCAGGCGCTGCTCACAAATCAATCAGTGCAGGCATATTTTGCCAATCAGATGATTGCACACAATGACTATGAAGACATTGGGGTGTACGTGCTTGGGGAGGATGTTGCTACCATATTGCCCATGAATCCTAGTGTTAATATGTGGTCAGAATATGATGATGCAATGATTGATGGATGGTATATTCATTTGGTGTTTAATGATGGTACAATGTCTGAACGCTTGGAATATGACAAAGTGATTGCCGCGTTGAATGAAGATGACTATGTGCCATTGGATGCCAAATATATTCAAACCATAGGCTTTGACCAAGCAAGGTTGCAATCGTTACTGTCCAAAGTGTTGCAGGCTTAGGCAGTCAGATGGCGCTAAGCGTCTTTGGCGTGATTTAAGTCAATGGCGTATATTTTTTGAAAAATGGTTAAAAATACGCTAAAATAACTATTTTTTGGGCTTTGCATATTGGTTATGGCACACATCAAAGATTCTCACAGTTATCATTTTTCTGCCACCATTCCTAAGCGTGATATTAATATGCCAATGGCAGTGGTGATTGCGCTTGGGGTGCACGCCTTTGTAATTTTTGGCATTAGCTTTGCTGAGAATAAATCTCCTGCTGCCATGGCGCAAGAAGTGGCAACCGTGCTAACACAAAACACGGAGGAAAATGAGCACGCACGCTTTATTGCCAATGCCAGCCAAGAAGGCAGTGGTGAAGTGCGTCAGCAGCTGCGCCTAGAAACCAATAACATCAGTCCAGAAACTGCTGATGATATGCAAGATGTACAAGATGTTATTAACCTACAAAAGCAAGTACGCCAACAAGCATATCAACAAAGCTATCTGCGCACAACATTAAGTGTGCGCCATACCAAAAATGATTCAGATAACAAAAATGAAAAAGAGCTAAGCGAATTAGAAGCCCAAGAGGAGCGTATTCGCAAGAATATCCAAACCTTAGAAGCGCAATTATCACAGCGCCAACAAGTTTTTGCCTCAAAAACCAAAGTGGAGACAGTGGATAGTAATTCCACCACTCATGGTAAGGCAGCGGCTTATCTTGAGAATTTTCGTACGCATGTAGAGCGTGTGGCAAACCAGTACTACCCAGAGCAAGCGCGCGCCCAACGCATTACAGGGGATGTACGCTTGATGGTAATTATCAATGCTGATGGCACAGTCAAAGCCATTCGTCTACTAGAGTCATCAGGTTCAGTGATTTTGGATGAGGCTGCCAAGCAGTCTGTCCGTCAGTCCGCCCCTTATGGTAGATTTGGTTCGGACATGAAAGATATTGTGGAGTTGCGTGTGGTGCGTACTTGGCGCTACAGTGATAAAATAGAGGTGAGGTATTAACCATTAAATAAGGTCAATAAAAAGCCGTGATTTCATGGCTTTTTGTTTTGTATAACAAAAAGAGTAATTATCCATGTCAAAAGAACAATCCGCCCTTGGTGAGGTGGTGCAAGATGCCACCCAAACCACCCAAGCAGTAGCCCAAAAAGTAGAAAAAAGCACTGATGTCATTACCACTCAAGCTAGCGAAACTGTGAAGGAGGTGGCGCACGTCACCACAGAAACTCTAGAGGCAGGCACCAATCAGGCATTGCAGTTTTTGGGTATTCCAGTGGATGTGGGGGCGCTTATCAGCTTGGGTATGGATTGGGGATTAAAGCTGTTTTGGGCACTGCTGATTTTTTTTGTGGGCAAGTGGATAGGAGAGCGATTGGTCAATATGGCAAAGCTTGCCATGAAGCGCAGTCGCCTTGATGACACTGCTAGTACATTTTTGGGTAATATTTTATATGGCTTGATGTTAGTAGCGGTCGCCTTGGCAGCGCTTGGCAAATTGGGTGTTAATACCAATTCATTTGTAGCGGTGCTAGGGGCGGCAACCATTGCTGTAGGGATGGCGCTCAAAGATCAGTTGGGTAATTTGGCAGCAGGTGTGATGATTGTCATGTTTCGCCCTTTTAATCGTGGTGATACCGTGGAGATTGCAGGCAAGCTTGGTACGGTGATTGATATTACTTTGGTGAATACGCGTATTCGTACGGCAAATAATCATGAAATCATCATTCCCAATGGCGATATCATGACCAATGCCAGCACGAATTTTTCTTCTTTGCCAAACAGACGTCTTGATGTGCTTGTAGGCATTTCTTATGACAGCGATGTACAACAGGCGCGCCAGCTGATGATTGAAGCTGCCAAGGCGCATGAGTTGGTCTTGTCAGAGCCTGAACCTATGGTGCGTGTGACGGCATTGGCGGACAGTTCAGTCAATTTGACTTTGTATGTTTGGACGCAAAATGGGGATTGGTTTTTTGTGCAGTGTGATTTGTTAGAGGCGATTAAAGAGCGCTTTGATGCACATGGGGTTAATCTACCGTTTCCGCAGCGTAGCGTTCATTTAGAGGGTTTGCAGTTAGACAAACTGGCACAGGCTCTACAACAAAAATCAGACAAGACACTGCCAGACAAAACACCGTCAGATAATACACATAAGGAGGCTTAAATGAGTCAGTTGGCGTTATTTGATTTGGATCATACGTTGATTAATGTGGATAGTGACCACAGTTGGGGACAGTTTATTGTAGAAAAAGGCTTGGTGGATGAGGCATTTTACAAAAAAGCCAATGATGACTTTTATCAAGACTATATCAAAGGGGTGTTAGACCCTGTCAAATACAATGAATTTGTGGCAAGTTTTTTAAAGCAGCACCCAATGTCTATTTTGCGGACATGGCAAGAGGAATATTTGCAAACATGGATTGTCCCTGCCATGCGTCCCAAGGCAATAGAAGCCATCAATCATCACAAAAACCAAGGGGATACAGTGCTTGTGGTCAGTGCTACCAATGACTTTGTGGTGGTGCCGATTGCACAGTTATTTGGGGTGGATCAGGCGCATACCTTTGCCACGCGATTGCAGGTGGTGGATAATGCTTATACAGGCAAAGTGGCAGACCGCCCTAATTTTAAGGAGGGTAAGTTGTATCATCTGAATAATTGGCTAAATACTCAAAAAGCCCAAGGCAAGGAATTTGAGAAAATTTATGCGTATTCAGATTCAAAAAATGATTTGCCTTTGCTTGAATGGGCGGATGTGGCAATTTGTGTGACACCTGATGAAATGCTAACAAAAGAGGCTATGCGCCGTGGCTGGCAAGTGGTAGATTGGGCGCTGTAATTTGCATCAAGATTTGATATAATGATATGTTTGACTTTATGATATGTAAATAGGTGAATGGCATGGAAATTGGCAGTTATCAAGAACGCATCAAAGAACTAAGCCGCCGTGGGCAAGAGCTTCGGGGGTATCTTTGACATTGATGGCAAACAAGAGCGCTTAGAAGAAGTTAATCTTGAATTGGAAAACCCCGAGCTTTGGAGTAATCCAGAAGCAGCGACTAAAATTTCCAAAGAAAAATCAGTATTAGATGGCATTATTGGGGTAATTACCTCGCTTGAGGTGCATTTACAAGATGCGTCTGCCATGCTTGAGCTTGCTGTTGAAGAAGATGATGAAAGCTTGCTTGCTGATGTAGAAGAAGAATTAAATCAAGCCGAAACTAAGCTTGCCGATTTGGAATTTAAGCGTATGTTTAGTGGTGAGATGGATGCAAATAACGCCTTTTTGGATATTCAAGCAGGTTCTGGCGGTACAGAGGCGCAAGACTGGTCGCAAATGCTACTGCGTATGTATTTACGCTGGTGTGAGGCACATGGTTTCAAAGCAGAGGTGATTGAAGTATCTGATGGAGGGGTGGCAGGCATCAAAAGTGCCACCATTCATGTCAAGGGGGATTATGCTTTTGGGTGGTTGCGCACCGAAACGGGGGTTCACAGACTGGTGCGCAAATCCCCTTTTGATAGCAACAATGGTCGTCATACCTCATTTTCGGCGGTGTTTGTATCGCCTGAAATTGATGATAATATTGATATTGAGATTAACCCTGCTGATTTGCGCATTGATACCTACCGCTCTAGTGGTGCTGGTGGTCAGCACGTTAATACCACAGATTCGGCGGTACGCATCACGCACCAGCCAACAGGGGTGGTGGTGGCTTGTCAAAATGAGCGCAGCCAGATTGCCAACCGTGAAACTGCTATGAAAATGCTGCGCGCAAAATTGTATGAGCTAGAAATGCAAAAACGCATGGAAAAACAGCAAGCGCTAGAAGATAGCAAATCAGACATTGGCTGGGGTAGTCAAATTCGCTCTTATGTGCTTGATGATTCACGCATCAAGGATTTGCGCACAGGTGTTGAAACCTCCAATACACAAGCAGTGCTTGATGGGGGATTGGATAAATTTATTGAAGCCAGTTTAAAGGCAGGCTTATAAAAAATCATACCAATAAAGACAGATTGGGGTGTGTTGAATTTTGTTGGTTGCAATAAAAATTAAGAAAAATCGCACGTTTTTCAATGAAAAAATGCAAATGAATAGTGGGTCTATCAAGCAAATTTTTTGACGAAAAATAAGAGTTGGTCATTTTTTATGCAAACATTGACAAAAAGTATTAAATTTTCATCATTTTTATAACAATGGTATCAATGTCCACACGCCCTAGGCAAAACATCTTGGAGAAATAGCATGGCAAGATTACAATATTTGCAAAAGCCTTTGACCATTAAGCAATTAACCCTAAAAAATCGCATTGTCATGCCACCGATGTGTCAATATCAAGCAGTTGATGGACTGATGAATGATTGGCATTTTGTTCACTATACAGCACGCGCCATGGGCGGTGTTGGCTTGATTATTGTGGAGATGACCAATGTTGCGCCCAATGGACGTATTTCGCCACGGTGTTTGGGGCTTTGGAATGATGAGCAGCGCGATGCCCTAAAGCGTGTTGTAGAGGCGGTTCATGCTCAAGGTGCCAAAGTTGGCATTCAAATTGCGCACGCAGGACGTAAAGCGCAAGAGTGTGATGATGTGGTAGCGCCAAGCGCCATTCATTATGGAGAGCCTGACTTTGAAGGTCAGGCGCTCAAAACACCACGAGCGCTTAGCGTAAATGAGATTGATGAGATTATTGTAGCCTTTGCCTTGGCAGCTAAACGTGCTGTAGAGGCAGGTGTGGATATGATTGAGCTGCATGGAGCGCATGGGTATTTAATTCATCAATTTTGTTCACCAAAATCCAATCAACGCGATGATGACTATGGACAAGATAGGCTATTGTTTGGTGAAAAGGTGATTTTGGCGGTCAAAAAAGTGATGCCAGAGGGTATGCCACTGGCGGTGCGTATTTCAGCCCAAGAATACTGTCAAGAAGGCTATGATAGTGATTATGGTGTAGAGATTGCCAAGCGCTTTGCTGGTGCAGGCGCAGACATTATGCACGTCAGTGGTGGTGGCAATGGCGTGATGCACAAAGGGAATCATCCTACCATCAACGCAGGGTATCAGGTGTATTTGGCGCGCAAAGTAAAACAAGCAACCCATTTACCAACCATTGCAGTGGGCTTGCTTGATAATGCAGAGCTTGCTGACCATGTGCTGTCGGTTGGTGATGCTGATTTGATAGCAGTAGGACGTGGCTTATTGCGCGACCCAAATTGGTGGCTAAACGCGCAGTATCAAAGACCTGCCAGTGATAGCTTACCCATGCAAGATGTGCCAAAATCTTATGAGCGTGGGTATTTTATGGTGCAACTCAAAAAATAGCACGCAAAACAGTTTGTCATCGGGTGTGTTGACATTTTAATTTCAGTGAAAATTTAGACAAACCCCATTTTTTGGGCGATAAACTTAAGACAATATGATACTATTGGCAAGTTTATTAATAACAAAAAGCAAGGGTTGATTGATGTTTTAGCAAAAGCACATCCAACGCTTTAATATTCAATAGTTTTTCTTAGAGCCTATTCACGATGAATTTTTAGGCAAAAATGAGCTAAATCGCAAGCTTTTTAAGAAAAAACCTAAGGTTGATAGTGATGTTATCAAGCAAGTTTTTGACATTGAGTCGCAAAAGTTAGTTATTTTTGACAAAAAGCAAGTACTTTTAATGCAATATACAAAAATATAAAAGTGTCATTAATTGTGAACAGGTTGTTAGGGTATGTGAAATGTCAATATATCCTAAAGTCAACG
>JBHBMT010000082.1:0-9690 GCA_041773075.1 Moraxella sp. | reverse complement strand
ATGCCGCCACAAGATGAGACATAATGCAAGGTGGCATTGGGCAAATGGTGTAAAAATTCTATAGCCCCCATATAATCCAAAGTTTCATAGTTGTGAAAGCATAAACAATAAATATTCATAAATACCTCGCAAAGACAATGAATAAAAAAATGACAACTCTTAGAGTGTGTTAAATGCTAGTTTGGCTCTCAATGATTATTAAATCGCAATGAGTGTTGTGAAGTGTCAGAACACTCTAAGTACTGCTATTATAATGCGTTTTTTAATTAAAATTGAGTATGATGTATGAAACACTTGAGAAAACCCACCTTTAGTTATACAATATACTGTTGATTTTTTACAAAAAGTGTCTTGATATGTCCTATTCTTCTTTTTCTTTTGTACAAAAAAACCGTTGGGTGATGTTGGTGATTGGGGCAGCATTGCTTGTGGTGGGCGTGGTGCTTGGGCGACTTAGTCATACCACCAAAACTGATACGCCCAGTGCCAATCCGCCAAGCCAGCCGTCCCAAAACAGCACTGCCGTTGCCATGGCGGTAGAAGCGGTGCACCCAAGCGCCCAAACTGTCAGTCAGTCTGTCAGTGCCAATGGCGGTATTGTGGGTAAAGAAGTTGCCCAAGTGGGCGCACGTGTCAGTGGGGTAGCCATTGATAAGGTGCTTGTGGAAGTGGGGGACTATGTTAAGGCAGGGCAGGTGCTGGCGGTACTGGACAATCAAAACGCTACCCAAGAAGTGGTGGCTGCCCAAGCAGAACTTAAGCAAGCACAAGTGGCGCTTACAAAAGCAAAGGCGGATTTGGCACGAGTGGAGCCGCTGATTGGCATTGATGCGATTAGCCGTGAGCAGTACGACAGCTACAAAACAGCGGTGCTACAAGCGCAGGCGCAAACAGAAATGTTGCAAGCACGTCTAAATACCGTCAAAACCCATCAGGGCAATACACAGGTGGTTGCTCCTGTTTCGGGCATTATTAGCGAAAAAAGCGCTGATGTGGGTATGATGACCACAGGGGCAGCGCTATTTAGTATCATCAAAAACGGCGTGCTAGAATGGCAAGCAGGGGTCAGTGCAGCAGATGCCAGTGCCATTACACTAGGGCAGTCGGTGGAGATTAAGACACCAACAGGGGTAGCAAAAGCTGTGGTAAGTCGTATTGCACCTACTGCCAATGCCAGTCGTGAGGTGGTGGTCTATGCCACGATTCATGAAGGGGCAGGACTAAGAAATGGTATGTATCAAGCAGGAAACATCATTTTGGGTGAGCAGTCGGTCTTGATGGTGCCGCAGCAGGCAATCATGACCAGTGATGGCTTTGATTATGTGTGGCTATTAACCGCAACCAACCAAAAAGACATTTATCAAGTGGCTCGTCAGACAGTTACGCTAGGTGCGCATAAAGATGGACTGGTGGCGGTGGATTTGCCCCATGATAAGTTGGTGGTAAAACAAAGCGGTTCATTTTTGACGGACAAAGAATTGGTCAAGGTGGTGGCAATAGATGAGACTTTCCACGCCAATAAATCTGATGTCAATAATGCCGCTGCCAACAATGCCGCCACAAAGGAATAAGCCATGAATTTTTCTGCCTATTCTATCAAAAATCCACTGGTAGCGATTTTGTTATTTAGTTTATTGACGTTGCTTGGGGTGTTTGGCTTTTATCAAATGAAAGTCCAACAATTTCCTGACATTGATTTTCCGGGGGTGGTAACGACCATTACGCTGGTGGGGGCGACACCTGACCAACTTGAAAATGACATCGCCAAAAAAGTAGAAAATAAAATCACCAACATTGAGGGGGTGAAAAATATCCGCACCACTTTGCAGACAGGGTCGGTAACGGTATTTACTGAATTTGTCCTAGAAAAAGACATTGATGAAGCGGTAGATGATGTGCGCTCGGCAGTCAGTGAGGTGCAAAGTGAGTTACCTGCCGCTGCCAATTCGCCCATCATTTCCAAGGTATCTACCGCAGGCTTTCCTGTAGTTACCTATTCGGTTACAGCCGACAATATGACCGAAGCGGAGCTGTCGTGGTTTGTTGATGATACCTTGACCAAGCGCCTATCGGACATTGCAGGGGTGGGTAGTATTGCACGCATTGGGGGCGTGGAGCGTCAAATTCTTGTAGCACCCAAGCCAGATATGCTGGCACAATTAAGCTTACCAATCAGTCAGCTATCACAGCAGTTGTATGGCAAATGGCAAGATACCGCAGGTGGGGAAGCTAAAATTGGCAATCAAACCCAAACCATTCGGGTGCTTGGTATGGGTAAAAGTGTGGGCGACTTAGCGCAGGTGCAAATCACCAGTCCCCAAGGGGTGGCGGTGCGTCTAGGCACATTGGCGCAAATTAGCGATACACACGCTGACATTAGTTCACTTGCCAAATTAAATGGCAAAAATGTTGTCGCCTTTAATATCACTCGCTCAAAAGGCGCAGGCGAGGTGGCGGTGGTGAAGGCGCTGGATGAAGAGATTGCCAAATTGCAAGGCGAGCTTAGCGGCGTTCGGATTGATAAAATTGTAGATTATGCCAAACCCATTGAAGAAAATTACCACGCCACCATGCGTATGCTGATAGAAGGTGGGGTATTGGCGGTGATTGTGGTGTTTTTGTTTTTAAGGGATTGGCGTGCAACCTTTGTGGCAGCTGCCGCCTTGCCATTGTCCATTGTGCCTACGTTTTTTGCGATGTACTGGTTTGGCTTTAGTCTGAATATGATTTCGCTACTGGCGCTGACCTTGGTGGTGGGGGTGCTTGTAGATGATGCGATTGTTGAAATTGAAAACATCATGCGTCATCTTGCCATGGGAAAAAGCCCGATGGAAGCTGCGATGGAAGCGGCAGATGAAATTGGACTGGCGGTGATTGCGACAACGTTTACCTTGATTGCGGTGTTTTTGCCGACGGCGTTTATGAGTGGGATTATTGGGCAGTTTTTTCGTCAATTTGGCTGGACGGCTGCCATCGCCATTTTTATGTCGTTATTGGTGGCACGCCTTGTTACCCCGATGATGGCGGCGTATATTCTAAAGCCAGTCAAACACCAACACAAGCCGCCAAGCCGTGCAATGACAGCGTATTTGTCTGTGGTCAAATGGACGCTCAATCATCGCTTGATAACCATGCTGATGGCGCTTGGGTTTTTTGTGGCATCGCTTGGCTTGGCAGGGCTGTTACCGACAGCATTTATTCCACCTGATGAAATGAATCAAACCCAAGTATCTATTGAGCTTACGCCAGATGCTACCTTGCAAGATACGCTGCGTATCAGTGAAATGGCATTGGCAAAGGTTGAGCAGTTAGAGGGGGTGTCGCAGGTGCTTTTGACGGTAGGGCAAGGGCAAAACACAGGCGACCCAAGCAGTATGCGAGGCGGTACGGTCAATGTGGCAAGTTTGGAAGTCAAGCTAACAGAGCGTGGCGCACGCCCAAGCAAAACCCAAATAGAAGCAGCCATCAATCAGGTGCTAAAAGAAGTGCCATCAGCACGCTTTAATGTCGGTATTGAAGGAGGTGGTCAAGAAGCAGGGTATGGCTTTTCGGTAACAAGTAATGACAAAGCGCTGCTGGATAAAACTGTTGCGGCAATTATGAGCGATGTACGCACCTTGCCCGCCGTTGCCAATGTCATTAGCAATAAAGCGCTGCCTAAGCCTGAACTTGCGGTGATGATTGATGAATTGGCGATGGCGGATAAGGGCGTAACGACCGCCGACCTTGCGACAACCTTAAGGGTGGCAACGGTGGGCGACTATGAACAAGCCTTACCCAAATTAACGCTTGAAACACGTCAAATTCCGATTGTGATTCGTCTAAGTGATGTGCACAAACAAGACATTGATGATTTATTGGCGTTATATGTGCCAAGTAGCAAAGGGCAGATGGTGCAAGTCAAAGAAGTAGCCACACTGCGTTATGGCTCGGGGGAGTCAAGTGTGAGCCGTTTTAATCGAGAGCGTGCCATCAAGGTAACGGTCTTTCCTGCCAGCGGTGAGGTGGGTGAGTTGATTGAAGCGGTCAAAGCCACCAAGACGCTTGCCAATTTACCTGTGGGTGTTACAGTGATTGATGAGGGGCAAGCCGAAAACATGGCAGAGCTGTTTAGTGGCTTTATGATGGCGATGGGTGTGGGGGTGTTTTGTATCTTTGCGGTGCTGATGCTCTTGTTCCACCGAGTGCTACAGCCGTTTACTATTTTGATGGCGTTGCCGTTGTCCATCGGTGGGGCGTTTGTGGGACTGCTTGCTACGGGCAGTAGTATGTCCATGCCTGCGATGATTGGCTTTATTTTGCTGATGGGAATTGCCACCAAAAACTCAATTTTGCTGGTGGATTATGCCATCATTGCCCAAGACCAAGACGGGTTATCTCGCTTTGAGGCGCTGATTGATGCCTGTAAAAAACGGGCTCAGCCGATTATCATGACCACCATTGCCATGGGTGCAGGAATGTTGCCTTTGATTATTGGTTTTGGTGATGTGGACTCAACCTTTAGCCGTCCGATGGCAGCGGCGGTGCTTGGCGGTCTGATTACATCGACTTTTTTAAGCCTTGTGGTGATTCCTGTGGTCTATACTTTGATGGATGATTTAGGAAGGGTGTTTAAAAGAAAGACTGCCTAAGCTTATAAAAACTCTTGATGATTAAACCACACCCCAAAAGTTACCTAGCTTTTGGGGTATGTTTGCTATAGTTGTGATAAACCAATGGTAAATTAATCCACTTTCTGACCTTGTTTATTGATATAAAACCATTTACCATCTTTTTCAACTTGTGCCAAACCTTTGCTAAAGCCATAAATATCAACCTCATCATATTGTAAAGGGATTATCACTTCGCCTGTTGTGTTAACAAATCCCCATTTACCGTCTTTTTTGACCGCTAACAAACCTTCACTAAAGTTATAAACACCATCATATTGAAAGGGGATAATTACCTTATTTGTTTTATCAATAAAGCCCCATTTGCCATCTTTTTTAGCGCCTACCAAACCTTCACTAAAATAATCGGTATCATCATATTGAAAGGGGATAATTACCTTATTTGTTTTATCAATAAAACCCCATTGATTGTCTTTTTGAACTGCTGCCAAACCTTCTTTAAAAAACCAAGCATCATCATATGTCAAAGAAATAACTATATTACCTGATTTGTCAATAAAACCCCATTTACCATTTTTTTGAACTGGTGCCAAGCCTTCATTAAAAGGTCGAGCATCATGATATTGCAAAGGGATAACCGCCTTGCCTGTGTTATCAATAAAACTCACTTTGTTATCTTTGATAACCCCTGCCAAACCTTCAGATAAACAATCAACATAATCATATCCTGTCACTTGGGGTTTTTCACACGCCCATACCGTTTGGACAAAACAGACGGTACTTATCAAGGCAATTGGGGGGAGTTTGCGTAACGTTTGTGACAGGTAGCTCATGATGATTTCCTTAAGTTTTATCAATCAACCATTGTAGCAAAAATTAGCCAAATGCAGATAGCACAAAAACGTAACCCCAAAAACATCATAATGTTTTTGGGGCTTTGATATGCTGATAAAAACCAGCCCACTTTCTAACCTTGTTTGTTGAAATATTTCGCTATCTTTTTAACTTTTGCTATTTCTGTCAAAAGGAACAAGAGTGCGTTCATATCCTTTGGGCTATTTTACACCCAATAGTCTTCAGGGGAGTGCGGCATATCAATGAGAATTTGTTTAAGACCTTCTGACCAGCGGGTACGCAGCACCTTAAAATACTCGTCATTTTCATCAATGCGCTTGCCATCAGGAAAGGCAAGGCTGTCATTTTTGTAAATGAGTAAATCAATGGGCAAGCCCACGGATAAATTTGAACGCAAGGTTGAATCAAAAGAGATTAAAATCGCGCGCAATGCTTCTTGTAGGCTAGAATTATAATCCAATGAACGGTCAAGAATGGGCTTACCATATTTGGATTCACCTAGCTGAAAAAATGGCGTATCAGTAGTGGCTTTGATGCAGTTGCCTTCAGGATAGATATAAAAAATTTCAGGGGAGCTACCCTTGATTTGTCCGCCCAAAATAAAGCTACTGGTAAAGTTTAGCCCATTGTCTTGTGCTAATGCTTGCGAATGAGTGGTGACTTCGCGCACATACTCACCAATCAGCTGCGCTGCATCAAATACAGTGGGGGCGTTGCGTAAATTGCGCTCGGCATTTTGGTCAATGGCTTGTTGAACCTTGCCAAAAACTGCTTGTGATGTGGCAAGATTGCCAGCGGTTTGTAGGTTTAAAAAACGCTCACCTGCCACCCCATATTGATACATTTTGCGAAAGGTGGAAATGTTGTCAATACCTGCATTGGTACGGGTATCACTAGCAAAAATCATCCCATCTTTTAGGCGAATGGCGACACAGTAGGTCATAGATAACTTTCCAAAAAAAACTTAAAGCAGCGTATTATATAAAAAAAACATAAAAAGCATTGCAATCAAATTGTAACTTGATGCAACGCTTTGGATTGAGGTGTCAGTTAGGCACTGGCATCATCAGGCAATTGGCGTATCAGCACTTGGCTGTACAAATCTTCATAGCCACCACCAAGGCGCACTCCGCGCACAGGCGCTGCATCTAAATAGTCACGCCCAATGGCAACATAAACGTGCGCTTGTGGGGTAAAATGCTGGTTGGAAATATCAAAGGTGTACCAATTGCCATCAATCCATGCCTCTGCCCATGCGTGACTTGCCATATGTTGACCACTAGGTTCATACAAATAACCTGAAACATAGCGTGCTGGAATTTGTAAATCGCGTAAACAAGCAATAAAAATATGGCTATGGTCTTGACACACCCCATAAGACAGCTCAAAGGCTTCTTCGGCGGTGGTACCAACGTGTGTTACATTCTGACGATAAGGCACTTTGTCAAGTAGCGCTTGGGCAAAGGCTTGTAGAATGGCGCGTTTTTTGTCGGTGGTCTTTTGTGCATGATATTCTGCCAAGAGAGGCTGATAAAAGGCGCGCATATTTTTGCAGCACCCAGTTAAGGGAGTTGGTACGGTAAACAACAAATAAGGCACGCTAATATCATCAGGGATATAGGAGGTGTCAATATTGATATTGACAATGCCTGATGCTTGCATCTGTAGGTTGTCGTGTGGTTCGTTGCGACTTAAAATAAGCCATTGATTACCAAACCCATCAGTTTGCCCTTTGGCGACTTTGGGTAGCATGACTTGCCATTGTTCAATGTGTTGGTGTGCCAGTGTCATGGGGGTCATGCGAATATACTGAACGCTACGTTGTGCCAATTCATTATAAAAATAATTGGTTTGATGACTGATGTACAATCTCATAAGGTTGTGACTCCTTGTCTTACACGCCTTGTTCTAAAATGGTCTGAAACTCGTCGCGCAGTGGCTGAAAATTATCCACACATGCTGATTTTGCCAACTGATTGGCAAGGCGTTCAAGTTCACGCCAGCGAGTATTTTCAGGTAAAGAAACAACCAAAGTACGCAATTCTTCAGAAGCATCGCGCCAGTCTTCTTTGAGCATGATATGGCGCTCCAAGATTTCAAAGCGTCTACCCAAACGCCAAAATAATAACACGGTTGCATCTTCTAGCTTCATAGCTTCGTTACAAGCGTACAGTTGCAAGGTGGCAGCTTGGAATTTGCTGGTATTGGCAAGGCGTTTGATAAACTGATACAGTTCGGCACTGTCTTTGCCAATCACCCCTTTGACATCTTGGACATTTTGATCAATGGCACTTGTAGTTTCAGGAATCTTATGTCCTAATAAATACCGATACAAACTTTCGGCGGTTGGTTCTATGTGGGCGCCTGTTTCTAGTCCAAATCCAAGCTGGGTGATGATGTGGCTGATTTCAGGGTCGGTAAGCTCCCCTTTTTTTAGATGGGTAATCAAAGTGTCATAATGACGTAAACGCTCACTATAACGACCAAGCCATACCAAGCAACTGGCGGTAGAAAGGAGCAAAATCAGTGATTTTTGTTTGCTGGTTTCGCTGGCAAGGGTTTGGCTAACATGACTTAAGGATAGATGGCTGTCAAGCTTATTATCACAGGGTTTGGGCGGGGCATTGCTATCTACCACCCAAGTGTCTTTGATGCCGCCACCTTGAGAGGAATTGACTACTAGCGACCCCTTGACCATTGCCACCCGAGTTAAGCCACCTGCCACAATATCTACATCACCATTGCCATGAGATAAAATAAAGGGACGCAGGTCAATATGGCGCGGTTCAATACCATCTTCGGTGATGGTGGGGTTGGTGGAGAGTGCCAACGTGGGCTGGGCAATAAAGCCTTCTGGATTATCAAGTAAGCGCTGACGATAGGCTTCTATTTCTTTTTTGGTAGATGCAGGACCAATCAGCATACCATAGCCACCAGAGCCTTGAGTTTCTTTGACCACCAAGTCTTTTAAATTGTCCAGCACATAGGCAAGGTCGTCAGGTTTGCGGCATTGATAAGTATCCACATTGGGCAAAATGGGAGTTTCGCCCAAATAATACTGAATCATGTCAGGCACAAAAGGATACATACTTTTGTCATCAGCAACCCCAGTACCGGGGGCATTGGTGATGACCACATTACCAGCACGATAAGCGCTCATCAAGCCTGAAACCCCCAAGATAGAATCAGAGCGGAAAGCCAAAGGGTCAAGATAAGGGTCGTCAATGCGCCGATAAATGACATCAACTTGCACTTTGCCACGCACACCTTGGATATAAACTTTGTTATCTTCTACAATTAAATCATAGCCATGCACCAAAGGTACATTCATTTCGCGCGCCAAAAATGCATGCTCATAATAAGCTGAATTAAAACGCCCTGGGGTTAGCACCACAATTTGAGGGTCGTATTTGTTGGTGGCATGGGTGAGGCATTTTTTGAGGCGCTGTGGATAGTCTGATACGGGTTTGACATTCATGCTGTAATACACATCGCGCATCAATGTTTCAGAGATGCCACGACTTTCCAGCATATAAGAGACACCCGATGGAGTGCGCAAGTTGTCTTCTAATACCCGATATTGCCCTGTATCATCACGAATCAAATCAATACCAGAAACATGAGAGTAAATGGGCTTATCTAGCTTGATGTTCATCATCCATGGCTCATAGCAGCCACTGGCATAAACATATTCGGCAGGAACAATACCTTCTTTGATGATGGTTTGCTCATGATAGATGTCATCTAAAAAGTGATTGAGTGCTTTGATGCGTTGTTTACAGCCTGCTTCAATCATTTGCCACTCTTGTAGCTCAATGATTCTAGGAATAATATCAAAAGGAATCATCCGCTCAATATTATTAGCATCGCTATAAACTGTAAAAGTTACCCCTTTGCGATAAAATATGTTGGCAGCTTGCTCATTTAGTCCATTTAAGCTGTCATTACTGGTGCTTGATAACCATTCTCCAATGAGTTTGGCGCTTTTTCTATAGTGCCCATCGGCTGTTTTGAGTTCATCAAAGCTTTTTTTCATGCACACAACTCCTTTGTGATAAACTGGATAATACCACGCTTGAGTGTAGCATAAAATGAACAAAAATACACCGTACCGCAACAAAAAAACCAAAAAATTTTATCCCAATCATTTAAAGGTGTTTCTTAAGGTATCTTGTGAGTGCATCAGTTATTTTATGCTTATTTTGATGGGTTAAACATTGAGGGT
>JBHBMT010000081.1:0-20992 GCA_041773075.1 Moraxella sp. | reverse complement strand
GCATCGACCGTGATTTCAGGCATTGCCGATGGTTGTAAATTGGCAGGGTGCGCACTGATTGGTGGTGAGACCGCAGAAATGCCAGGTATGTATCATGGTGAAGATTATGATTTGGGTGGTTTTTGTGTGGGTGTGGTTGAGGAAGCAGAAGTCATCACAGGCGAAAAGGTCAAGGCAGGCGATGTCATGATTGCATTGGCATCTAGTGGATTTCATTCCAATGGATATTCTTTGGTGCGCAAAGTGATTGAAGTGGCGGGCATTGATATAAAAACTGCCACTTTAGGCGATGCTCCATTGGCAGATGCGCTTCTTGCACCCACCAAAATTTATGTCAAAGCCATCAAAGCCTTGCAAACTGCTTTAGGCAATCACAATATTCATGCGATGGCACACATTACAGGTGGTGGCTTTACTGAAAACTTACCACGCGTATTGCCCGAAGATGTGGCTGCCAAGATTGACACCAAAAGCTGGCAACTTCCTGATGTCTTTACATGGGTGCAGGAGCATGGCAACATCGCCATAAGTGAAATGTATCGCACTTTTAACTGTGGCGCAGGCTATGTCATCGTTGTGCCTGCTAATAAAGCAGAAGAAGCCATCAATGTATTGACTCAAGCAGGCGAAAAAGCATGGCGTCTAGGTGAGATGGTTGTCCGTGATACCGATGCGGTGGTGTACGCTTAAGTTTAATTACTTACAATTTTAGGTTTGACTAAAAATGGATACCCTAGGCAGGTTATAAAACTAAGCTACCTTTTGATAACATCACCCATGCTTGATGTTATCAAAATTATTCAAGCTAGGGCGTGTTGACATTTCAATCTTGTTTACAAGAGTGTAGGATATCCTGACATTTCGTATTTGCCATTAACCCTAAGAAACATCGCAGAAGTTTCAAGGAAAATTGTGCGGTTGATCTTAAAATATCAACAAGCAATTTAATGATAAAGCTTAAGAGTTGGCTCCACTTTTTAACAAACAGATAATGCAAAAACGCTATGTTTTTTTATAAGTGATTGCTAGATAGCAATGGGTGTTATGAAATGTCAGGATGCCCCAATATCTTAACCCACCTCAATATATTAGTTAAAAATGAATACTTCCCAATCTTATCTTAAAGTCGCCGTACTGGTATCAGGTAATGGCAGCAATCTACAAGTGTTGATTGACAAAGTGCAATCAAAGCAGCTGCCAATACATCTTGTGGGCGTGATTAGCAATATCAAAGAGGCTTATGCCATCACTCGAGCGCAAAAGGCAGGCATTCCTGTGACAGTGTTATCACACACTGACTCTGGTAAGCGCATGACTATGGCAACGTTTCAACGCCATGCACTTGAGCAGCTTCGCGCATGGGGAGCTGAGCTTGTGGTGTTGGCAGGATTTATGCGTATTTTGAGTGCAGAATTTATTGAGCAATCCCCACCAATGATAAATTTACACCCATCGCTATTGCCCCACTACAAAGGCTTAGATACTCATGCTCGCGTCATTGCTTCGGGGGATAAATGGCATGGGTGCAGTGTACATATTGTCACGCCCAAGCTAGATAGTGGACAGGTACTAACTCAATCAGTGCTTGAGGTTGGCATTCATGATACTCCAGAACAACTGCAAAAGCGGGTGCAAGTACTAGAGCATTGTTTGTTGCCATGGACGATTGCGCTGATTGTTCAGGGTAGCTTGCCACTGGATGGATGCACGGTGGGTGCTACCTTGCCTCTACCATGGCGACTCATAGCAGTCTGATGACCTGATGATTTGATCAATCCCACAGTAATCATCCAAGCCTGACAGTCACTTTATTGGTTTAACACAAAAAAAACAAGACAAGTAAAAAGCACCTATGCAAAAACGTCATCTTGATACAGGTATCTTTGAGCATGAGTTTGCTCAAAAAGATCATTGGGTGCTTTGTCCTGACTGCCAAAAAGTGGGCGTGCTCCATCGTAGGGCTTGTGGTCATTATACCTTTTGTTGTCGCGGATGTGGCAAGTTACTAGATGAGCATCATCACAACCAACATCATAGGCTAATAAGTTATAGTCGTCAGCAGTTTCGGTATTATGTTTTTAGCGGGCGTTTTCGTTGTTATCATTGTGGAGGCAGATGGCTAAAGAGCAAACATTATCTTCCCAATATAGGGCATATTCCTCACACTTTTTATGCCATCTGTCCTTTGTGTCATCAGCAAAGCACACATCACAAAGTCAATGAATATCACTCTGTCTATGCCGATTACACTCCTCATCTTGGTATCAATCATTTTGGCTTAGAGCTTGCTTTGCGTACATCAACACGCTTTGGGACACTGTATGTATACAATCCAGCACATTTGAATGTACTCAAGGCATTTATTGAGGCAGACCTTAGAGAGCGCACCCAAAAAGCAGGCAATGGTTCTTATTTTTCTCGTCTGCCTGACTGGATAAAATCTGCCAAAAATCGCAAGGAGTTGTTAAAAGCAATCACCAAACTTGAGCAGCTTATCAGCCAATATCAATCAATCTAAGCTTGGATTTGTCTTGTTCTGCGTCAAAGGCTGATATGTAATATTATTTAAGAATCTTTAGACCGCCTTTTTTTGGGGTAGCTGAATTCTTCTCTAAGGATACGCTGTCTTTTTTAGTGGTTTGGCTGATATTGACATATTCGCTAGGGTCAAAAAACAGAGCATGAGCAGCATCTTCTTTGGCATAAATCCCCATCACCGCCGCCATAGGAATCCATACCTCCTGTGATACGCCGCCAAATCTGCCCTTAAAAGAAATGGAATCATTATCAATCAACAGCTCATGTGTTGCTTGATACGAGATGGCAAGCACAAGTCGCCCTTCTTGGGCGTATTCTAGTGGCGCTACCACATCGGTATGGGTGGCATCTACCATTAAATAAGGCGTAAACTCATTGTCAGTTAGCCATTCGTGCAAGGCGCGCAAAAAATAAGGGCGTTTTGGTGTAGTCATAAACTATCCTTTGGTGGGTGGGGGTTGTAGGCTCTGCCGAAAGCTAGGTTCGGCAAACAATCGTGTTTGATATGCCAATAAAGGGCGACACAGATGTAAGGGTAGGTTGATACCCATTTCAGGTAATCGCCACAATAAAGGCGCTAATAAAATATCACATATGCCCAAGCTGTCCGATAAAAAAAAGGGCTGTTTGCCAAACAAAGGGCTTAAAGTGGTTAAGGTGTCTGTTAATGTCTTGCGCGCGTGATTGGCAGCAGATGTATCTAGGCTGTCTGGATGGGTGAGTAAAATTTTGGCAAGTTTTAACCAGTCGTGCTGAATACGCCACGCAAGCAAGCGCGTTTGTGCGCGTTCTTTTGGGGTGGCGGGTAGGAGTTTATAGGCAGGGTGGCGCTCTTCTAAATATTCAAAAATCACATTGATTTCATATAATGCTACTTCTTTGTTGACCAAGATGGGTAAGGTGCGATAAGGATTTAGGGTGGCTAAATCATCAGGGTAACTGCCCTCTGCTACAAATACCAACTCATACGCCAAGCATTTTTGCGCCAACAAAAATTTCACCACATGGCTATCGTAGTGAGCGTCCGCGTATAAAATAAAGCTGGTATTATTATCAAGTGGCAGCATAACTATTAATCATCAAAAACGACCCTCTAGTGTAACAAACTTTTTATTAAAAGTCTTTAGCTTTGTCAGGGTTTGTTGGTAGAATAAGACCTAAGATTGCTTGTCTCTACAAGCATAGAACAACCAAGAGGGTTGATGAATGATTGCTTTGTGATTGATGACATCCAAATACACTTCTAAAAATAACCGTTAGTTGTAATAACAAAAAAATATCGTACCTTAAATGAGGTAAATGCCATAAAACAACAATTTTTTAGTTTTTTCTACAGAAAAAACAGAGAATTTGCATAAAATTATTATCGCAATAGATGATGATTTGAATGCCATGCAAGAAGTCTATGACCATATCGGATGTTGTATTTGTCGCACTTTTCCTGAAAATAATCCAATTTATTCAAATTCTTACTACCTTGGCTTCAGTCCTTAGGCTTTTTTGGACTGCCTTATTTCTTTTTTCTATCATATCAGTGATAAGATACTAAGATTTGAAATTAAAAATTTTCATAACAATATTGGGACATCCTGACATTTCATAACACTCATTACCATCTAGCAATCATTTATAAAAGACATAGCGTTTTTGCATTATCTGTTTGTTAAAAAGCGAAACCAACTCTTAAGCTTCATCATTAAATTGCTTGTTGATATTTTAATATCAACCGCACAATTTTCCTTGAAACTTCTGCGATGTTTCTTAGACTTAATGGCAAGTACGAAATGTCAGGATGCCCTAACAATAAAGAAATCTATACTTTTTTTAATCATTTCTGTAGGTGAATGTGCATTTTGATTACAAGTCTAGACTTCAAATTTTATCAAAAGATGTCATAGGAATTTATCTTGAAGAATATAGATTGTCTTGGCTGGATGTGAATACAGGAGAAATTTTTGATGAAAATTATATAAATTCAGATGATTAAGAGTATAGCTATTGTCCTACTTCCTAAACCATAAATATGCCATCACAACCATCAAGGCAAAACCCCTGCTACCGCCATGGGCAAACTTGGCACTATCGCGTACAATATTGACATAAGTTTCAATCAAGAGAATATTAATGCTCATAGACAAGATTGTACCAACGGCTCAAACTCTGCAAGACTTAGCGCCGAAGAATAGTTTATTATCAAACAGGACAATCAAGTTTGCTTAAGACCAATCAAATCAGGCGGATAAAAAGATGAAAGAATCATGAGAAAATAATATTAATGATAACTCAAGTTTAAAACACTAATGAATGCACAGAAATTTTCTATAAAAACTTTTAGAAAATACTCCAAAACTTATCATAATACACCCACTCAACTCCAAACTTATTACAAGATATAAGGTGCGTATTGCGCACCGTTTTAAATCGAAACTCCTTAATCATGCTTAACACGCACTTGGTGTTAAAAACTAATCTTGTGGTAATTTTCAAGCTTTTTAGGCATAGCGCCTTGGGGAATGCCTTAAAGAGTGGAAAGTTGATTTTCTTGCAAGTGTTGGGCAATCAAGAAGGAAGTTTAGAGTTTTTTCTTAAACACGCTTATGCTAATATTGATGCGTAGGATGGGTACATAATAGAGCATCATTCGTCTAATCCTTAAGTCTATTGAACCATATTCTTATGTGATACACTACTTATATTTTATACTTGTGCAGTTGCCAAATTTTAATAACAAAGTGCATAAATCGCGCATTTTTATGCAATTTGAACTCACAACACCATACACACCTTATCACCAAAGAAAACACGGGCATAGATGACAAACAAAGCATAATTTTAGAAAACAGTACCGCACACAAGCCATATTCCAACACATCCATTCCCAACAATAAAAGATCTACTTTTTTACCTTTTTATAAAAAAAGCCGACCACACAGGTGATCGGCTTTTTGATTTTGCAATCTTACTTAATATCTTTCCAGAATTCTTTATTCAATAGATATACTGGAATCAATAATACTAGCAAGAATAAGATAACAAAGACACCGTATTTTTTGCGCTCTTCACGCACAGGCTCTGCCATCCATGCCATAAAATTAACCAAATCGCCCACGCGAGCTTCGTACTCTTCTTTACCCAGCTCTTGTTGTAAGTTATGCAACACATGAGGCATGGCAGCATTTGCAAGAACTAAGTTATTAGCGCCCCAAGGACGGCTTGGGTCTTCATAAAAGCTCAATAGATAGGTATAAACCCAGTCATCGCCACGCAGACGAGTCTCAAGCGACAAGTCAGGAGGTGGCGCACCAAACCACGTGCCTTGTAATTCAGGATCAATTTCAGCGGTAATATGATCGCCGATTTGGTTGGTAGTTACCATCAAAAACTGCTCTGCCAATTCCGTAGGAATCTCTAGGTCTTTAGCAAGGCGTGAATAGCGCACATATTGTGCTGAATGACAGCCCGTACAGTAGTTTAGGTACATGGTGGCACCACGCTGTAGCGATGCCTTGTTGCTAAAATCAATTGGTGCTTTGCGACATTCTAGCGCCTCAACCACATCATCAGCAGTATCAGGTGTACCTTTGGTATCAGTAAAAGTACCACAACCTGCAGCACCTGCTGCAAACGCATTGGCAGAGAATGCTAATGTCACCGCCAAACCAAGCTTAGTTAATACATGAGCAACTTTCATTAGTGACCCCCCGTGACACGTTCTGGTGGTTGCTTGCACTTCTCAATAGAGGTATAAAATGGCATAAGCAAGAAGAACAAGAAATAAAGAATGGTACAAATCTGAGCAACCACGGTGCCTGTTGGTGTAGATGCGACACCACCTAAGTATCCCAAGATAAGGAAGCTGATGGTGAAGATAACCAAAGCAATCTTGGATAATGTACCTTTGTAACGAATAGAACGCACAGGCGAACGATCAAGCCAAGGCAAAACAAACAAGATGGCAATAGAAGCACCCATGACCAACACCCCTGGTAATGCCGAACCAAACATAGAAGGTGTTGCACGCAGCATTGCATAAAATGGCATATAGTACCAAACAGGTGCAATATGTGCAGGTGTTTTTAGAGGATTGGCGGTTTCAAAGTTGGGTTTTTCTAGGAAGTACCCACCCCCTTCTGGTACAAAGAATACCACCGCAAAGAAGCAGATAAAGAATACCACAATCCCCACCATGTCATGCACGGTATAATAAGGATGGAAAGGAACGCCATCTAAGGGTACGCCGTTTTTGTCTTTAAGCTTTTTGATGTCAATACCATCAGGGTTGTTGGAGCCTACATGATGCAATGCCACTAAGTGCATAAACACCAAGGCGACCAGAATCAAAGGAATGGCAACAACGTGCAGGGCAAAGAAACGGTTTAGAGTGATGCCAGAAATGATATAGTCACCCTTAACCCATTCAGCCAAACCATCACCAATAAAAGGAATCGCAGCAGGTAAGTTTAAGATAACCTGTGCACCCCAAAACGACATATTCCCCCAAGGTAGCAAATACCCAAAGAAACCCTCTGCCATGAGCGCAAGGTAGATGAACATACCAATAATCCACACAAGCTCACGAGGTTTTTTATAAGACCCATAGAGTAAGCCGCGGAACATATGCAAATACACAACCACAAAGAAAGCAGACGCGCCTGTGGAGTGCATATAACGAATCAACCAACCTGCTTTAACATCGCGGTTAATATATTCCAAAGAAGCAAACGCCCCTTCAGCACTAGGATTGAACATCATGGTTAGCCAAATGCCTGTCACCAGCTGGTTTACCAAAACCACCATGGACAAAACACCAAAAAAGTACCAAAAGTTAAAGTTTTTTGGTGCATAGTATTTTGACATATGATATTCATAGGTTTCAGTCGCTGGGAAGCGAGCGTCCACCCAATTCATAAACTTTTGTGCGATACTCATGCAGACTCTCCTACAGTTAGGATAGTACCCTCAATTTTGTACTCTGGAATAGGTAGATTCAAGGGTGCAGGAGCACCTTTGTAAACACGACCTGACAAGTCGTAACGAGAACCGTGGCAAGGGCAGAAAAACCCACCAAACCAATCAGAACCCCCCAAATCAGCCGCGCCCACTTCAGGACGGAAAGCAGGTGCACAGCCTAAGTGCGTGCACACCCCTTCTACAACAAAGGTATTTGGCTCAATAGAACGGTTTTCATTTTTACAGTAGTCAGGTTGCACAGAGGCATTAGATTCAGGGTCACTTAATAAAGAAGCAACCTGATTTAAGGTTGAAACCATCTCATCCGTACGTTTGACCACAAAGATAGGTTTACCACGGTATTTTAAGGTGATCATCTGACCGTTCTCAACACTACTAATGTCCTGAACGACTGCTGCACCAGCTGCCTCCGCTTTGGCGCTAGGATACCAAGAACGCACAAAGGGGGTGGCGACTGCTCCAACACCAACTGCACCAATAGCAGCAGTGGAAGCAATTAAGACTCTACGGCGTTTTACATTGACGCCTTCGGCATGGCTCATTCACTTTCCTCCAGAAAAAGTTGGGGCTAATCCCATACTGGGTGTGTGGATTGCATAGCTAAGTTATCACAATTCCACATTAGCTGTGCCTATTTTTACGCAATGCTACTATTTTAAGCTATTTTTGTAATAAAATAAATTCTTATCCTACAAACTTCTGCAAAAAAGTTATAAAAAAGTCACAAAACACACAAAAATCCTGAATTTTTTTAGGGTTTTTTTGTAAATGAAACTCATTATATTTTGAAAACTGGCTATTGTAAAAAATATATTAAAAAACAAATATACTTTTTATGACAATAATCAGTTTCACCTTTTTGCTTTTTTATTCATCATCACACCACTCATTTATCATCTATTTATCTATTATATATTTAAAATTTAAATTTATAAAATAATAGGTATTATGCTGCAAACACAAATAAACTCTAATAAATGTAAATGATATGCGAATTTTTTATAAAATTATACTTAACAGTAGAATGCGTCAAATAGTTGCAACATGGTAGTCTGGTGTTAATGCGGTCTTATAAACTTAGTCACGTTTATATCAAACTCATAAAATAAGCACATCAACATCATCAAACCCTAAGCCAATCGCTTAATCTCAAACCCTAAGGCGCGTACCTCTTCTGTTTTGTCTATTGGTGCCAAAGTGGCGCGCGTACAAGGCTTGTCTTTTAGGTAACGCTTGGCAACGGCTTTTAAATCCTCTATGGTCACCGCCAAAATCTTAGCGCGCATGGCGGTTTGCCACGCTTTATCCCGACCATGCAACACCGAAAAACACGATTTAATGGCATCGCCTGCAGGGGAGCCTGGCTTGTCCATGCCCGCAATAATACCCAAAATTGCCTCCTCAAGTTGGCGAGGCTCATGCTCACTGGTTAATAGCCAATCAATCGCTTTGATAAAATGTTCAAATGTGGCAGCACATTGTGGGTCGCGATAGCTATAAAACCGCAAACTTGCACTATTGCCATCATAGCTTGCCCCACCACCATACGCACCGCCCTTTTCGCGAATCGCCCCGTGTAGATACCCATTTCTTAAAAATGGTGCCAGTACCATCAAAGCAGGCGCATCTTCATGACCTGAAGGAACAGTCAGATAGCAGCTGGCATTATGATAAACGTTAGTAGCAATCATCCATGCACTATCACTTGCCACTGTTGATGTTTCCACTTGTGTCATGAGCGCATGATATATCTGTTGCAATTTTACAAACTCATCTGGCATAGACGGATTTGTTGGTATTGCGCTAGGTAGCTGCGCCAAACTATCGGCAATAACCTTGCCAAGCTCTTTGGTAAGTGGCGCTTCACAGACTAAGATGGCACTTTTTGGCAACTGGCTTAACTGTGCGTGCAAGCTGGCAAGCCCAGCGCTTAGCACCTGCCAAGCACTATCATCATGCTCTGCTGTTGCCAAAAACGCCTTTAAAGCACCAAGAGCAGGTAGTCCTGAAAACGCATACTCAAGAGCAGATGCCTTAGAAGTAGCTCGGCTAGCTGTCTGCATGGCATAGGCGTGCCCTGCACCTGACAAACGCGCCTGCCAACTCATCTGGCGCTGCTTTAGTAGCTCACTCATACGCTCAGTTTCGTCAAAAACACTGTCTGTTAGCACCTCTTTTAGCACCGTCACCGCTTCATGTTTACTTGCCAATGACCGTACCGCCAACACTAAATAGGTGCTCATTTGTGTACTATCTTCAATGTCTGTTCGCTGGCTAATGCGCGCTGTTACTCCTGATGAATGCGCCGCTTGACGCGCTTGAAATTTGCGTGCATCATACTGACTGGTACCCAATTCTGCCAAGACGCTTAAATACAAAGGCAGCAACGCATTGCCCAAAATAGCTTCATCCTCTATCTTCATCAAAAGCTGATAATAATACAATCCGTTCGTTCCTGCATCATACTGATACAAAATACTGGGCGTACCATTAATAGCAATTGAGTGCGTGTTGGCGGTAGCAAAAGCAATCTTTGCAGGAATATCCTCAAGCCCAACTTTTGGCAACAGCTCAATATCATCCACCAACGCCTGACGCGCCAACAACTCTTGCGTTTGCTTGTCAATATGCTGCCTATCCTCATCTGTCAAACTGGCATTTAGTTCGTCTAATGCGCTTTGCTCTTCTTTGATAAGCCTTGAGGCTTTTTGAGTATCAGGTACCAAAGTCAGCTGAACACGATGGGGATTGTCCACCAAATGTGTTTTGATTAAACTTGGTAGCCACATAGGGTCTGTTAGCTGCTTCTTGAGCCAAGCCAAATGCTCATCCACCTGCCATACATCTACAGGGTCACCCCCATGAATGGCAGTACTAAACCCTTCTAGCATCAGATTTAACCCATAAGGCATCCCGTCACCACCAATATGGCGCTGGTCAATCTCCATTTGATGTAAAATGGTATTAATCGTTTCTTCATCAATGGGACGACTGGCAACTTCATTTAATAATGCTAAAATCTCATCACCAATCTGCTGGCTATGATGAGGTTCGCTTCCTCGCAAACCTGCATAAAACACCATTTCATAATGACTATCATCCAGCCCTAATAGCGGGCTAGGTGCCGACCCCAATGGTGTACTTTCAAGATAAGCACGCAATGGCAATCCTGAATGCTCAATCAACACCCCCTCCATCAAGCGCAGCGCCAAGCGCAATTTTGGGTCGGTAATAGCAGGCAATAGCCACGCAAGCACCTGATGTGTCATTGCCTTGTCTTTGGTGTCACTACTATAAGTGTCTGTGATGGCAATGGGTTTGCTGTGGCGTACTTCAGGTGTCACAAAAAACCGCTTGGACTTGGCGGGATATTCTACATCATCAAAGCGCGACAACACCCCCTCTTGTAGCATCGTTTGAATTTCATCTACTTTAATATCCCCAAAACTCATGACCACTGCATTGCTTGGGTGATAATAGGTTTGATGAAACTTTACAAGTTCAGCATGGCTTAGTTTGGGGATTTCCTTTGGGTCACCCCCTGAATTATAATGATAGGTCGTGGTATCAAAAATATGAGGCGCAAGCGCATAATATAACTGGTCAATTTCACCGCTCATCGCCCCTTTCATTTCATTAAAAACAATCCCATGATAACACGGCTTGCCCTCATCATCTAATTCAATACGAATGCCCTCTTGGGCAAAATCTAGCGGATGAATATTAGGAAAAAATACGGCATCCAAATACACCTGCATTAAATTAAAATAGTCTTTTTTGTTCTGACTAGCAAAAGGATACACTGTCCAATCGCTGGCGGTCATGGCATTCATAAACGTATTTAAAGAGCGTTTAATCATGCTAAAAAATGGGTCGCGCACAGGGTATTTTTGTGAGCCACACAAAACCACGTGCTCCAAAATATGCGCCTCACCTCGTGATGTCATCGGCTGGGTTGCAAAGCCAATCATCAAGGCATTTTCGCTATTGTTACACGCCAGATGATAATGAATTAGCCCTGTAGCATGATGTTGATAAGTAGATACCTCAATATCCAGTCCTGATAAATGACGAGTGTTTAACAAAGTAAAAGCAGAGTGAGTCATAGATATGTCTTAAAAGCTGTCAATTTGGTTCAAAAAAACTGCTTACTATCGCCCAAATACCCTAAAATTGCAAGGCATATTTTTGCACCCAACCTAATTTTTATCCATCAATCTCCTTGTTTTAAGTAGGGATTTATGCTATCGTTTACAAATGTTACCACCAGTTAATACCCAAATACCCCAAAGCAACATCTTTAGGTGTTCTGGCGCACCCATTTTGGATATGACAACCTTTATCTTGTATCAAAACAGGATTTTTGGCAAAGAATGGCTTATTTTTACTCACAAGAACACACATCTAGTAAGATTAACGCAAAAAGACGTGACGACTTTATAACACTCTGTTATACTTAATCACCCCTATCCTGATTATAGGAGCTTAATGATGTACCAACATATTTTGTTAGTAACAGATTTACAAGACGACACCGACCTTGTCGCCCAAAAAGCCAAATGGATACGGGCGCGCAATCCCAGTGCACAACTGACGGTATTGCACGTTGTAGAAGAAACGATGATTGGTTTTGGCTATGAACTCATCCCTGCGTCCGCCTTGCATGAGCAAATTGATAATGAGCGCACCGCCCAAGCACGCACACGCTTGGCAGATGTTTTGACGCGCAACGAGCTAGAAGCCCATGATGTCAAAATCAGCACCGCCATTTCAGGACGCAAAGGCATTGTGGATTATTGCAATAGCCACGCCATTGATTTGGTTGTCATCGGAAGACACAAGCGCACAGGACTGGTTGCTTGGCTAACAGGCGCTACTGCTGATAGCATTTTGCCTGATGTCAATGCTGATTTACTGGTTGTGCAACTGCAAGCATAAATAGACAGGATGGTCATCTAAATCGTTATTGATACAACCACTTTTGAACTTGTCATTCAAATGATTTAAAAGCCACTAGTGGTTTTCAAACGCTTAGGGCGTGTGAGGCAGTCATGACAGTATAACTTGACATACTGACTTTAGAGCTTAACCCTGCTGACATCAAAATTAGCCAACTCTTAAACGAGTGTATTTTTGAGTACAAAGATGACATATCAATACACCCTAGATGTTTAGATGATTTGTTTTAAAAAAGGTAGTTTTATGTATCATGTAATTGGCATTGGCAATGCGCTGGTAGATACTGAATTTAGTATTAGTGATGAGATTCTTACCCAAACCAACCTAACCCGCGGCAATATGACCTTGGCAAACGATGATGAACGGCAAGCACTGTTTGATATACTAGCACAAGCCAATCTCACTCCTGCCAAGCGTTCAGGAGGTGGCTCTGCTGCCAACAGCATGGTAGCATTTGCCAGTTTGGGTGGACGTGCATTTTATAATTGTCGTGTTGGTCATGATGACTGGGGGCAATTTTATCTGAATGATCTTGCCAACAGCGGGGTTGAGACATCTGATGCTCATGCCAAAACTGATGGTATCACAGGCAGTTGTACTGTATTGGTTACTGCTGATGGCGAACGCAGCATGCAGACCCATTTGGGCACGTCAGCACTGATCAATGATAGCAATGTTGATTTTGAGCGCCTATCCAAGGCAGAATGGCTTTATTTAGAAGGGTATCTTGCCATGTCGCCAAGCATCACGCCTGCCATCACCAAATTACGCCAACAAGCAGGGGTGCACGGTGTTGATGTGGCTGTCAGCTTTGCTGACCCTGCGGTGGTCAAATTTGCCAAAGACGGCTTACTGGCTATGTTGGGCGGCGGTGTGAGTGTGATTTTTTGCAACCTAGAAGAAGCCCAACTCTTTACTGACAAAAAACAGCACAAAGCATGTGCCAAAGCACTGCTTGAGCATTGCAAAATGGCTGTTGTAACCAACAGTGGCGAACCTACCATCATCGCCGAGCGCACCGATGGCGAACCTATTATTACTGTAGTGTCCACACCTGCAGTTGCACAAGTGATTGACAGCAATGGTGCTGGGGACAACTATGCTGGTGCGTTTTTGTATGGATTATGCCAAGAGTATACAGCTCAAGAATGCGCCCTATTAGCAGGTGCCATTGCTAGTCAAGTGGTACAACAATTTGGCTCACGTCTAAGCGCTGACAGCTACCAAACCATTAAGCAGCAAGTATTAAAATAGCCAAAGATAATAAAATAGATTTGCCGTGCAGCGGTGCGTGGACTGCTTTATCAGTTTAAAATAGTGTCGTATTGAGGTGTATCAACATTTAGTTAAGTGGTAGTTTGAATCCATCACACGTTTTTTTGATGGTAACTACTGCCCTACACTATTGGCAATCTAGCAGTCAAAGGCAAGTCTTGACTTGCCTTTTGCCAAAAGCAAACCAACCACCCAAAACCTCGCCTGCTTTCTTAAAAGAAGTAAGAACCTGCATTCATAACATTTTTGCTTTTACGATCAATATGAATGGCGTAATGTTGTAATACAGGTTCTTAAACATCAACATCTGCAACTTTATTTTTTAGCTTTAAGCATCAAAGAAATTTACCCGACCTGTTGCAAGATCATATTCTGCTCCCACAATCATAATCTCGCCACTGCTTGCCATTTCTTCCAAGAACCGAGAACCGTGCTTTAGCTGGCTGACCGACATACGCACATTGGCACGAATGGCGCGATCGATAAACTCCTCCATATCCACCTCTTTGCCTGTGGCAGTGGCAATTTCGTGCAAATTATAAACACTTGGGCGAATCCTATCCACAATAGACTGCAAATTGGGGGAATAATAACTTTCTGGATGCACCAGCGCCTCTACACACGCTGTCACTGCGCCACAATGGCTATGCCCCAACACCACGACCAGCTTAGTGTTAAACTTCTCTACCGCAAACTCTACCGAACCAATTTGTGAAGGCGCAACCACATTGCCTGCTACCCGAATCACAAACAATTCACCCAGTCCCTGATCAAAAACAATCTCCACAGGCACGCGCGCGTCAGAACAGCCCAAAATCACCGCAATTGGATTATGCTCTTGTGGCAACACGGGTGGAGGCGTGATAGTATCGGTTGTCTTGTCTAGCCGTGCCACATAACGCGCATTACCCTCTTTGAGCGTCTGTAGCACCTGCAACGGCTCTTTTGTCACCATCGTTATTCACCATTACCCGTATCATTACTTGCAGCATCTTCACTACTTTGAGTGCTTTTGTCTTTTTTGAAGAACTTAGATAACTTGCCCTTTTTTTCTTCAGGCGCTTCTTCCACAGGCTGAATCGTAGGAGGGGTTGCTAGTTCTACTTCTTGTTTTTTCTCTTTAGGAGCTTCTTTTTGGGCAGGCTTGCTTTCTTCTTTGGTGCTATCAGCCTGCTCTTTTTTAACCAGTTCTTCTGCTTTTGCCTTATCTTCTGCACTCACTTCAGCCGCTTTAGCAGCAACCTCTTTGTCAGTTTGTTTTAGATTAACTTGGCGTGGTTTTTCTTCTCGTATATTGACCACCTCCGCCATACGCTGATAACTGTCAATCATACTAATATAACGCTTCATCTCTTCGGGCGCAACGCGTGTACTGTTAGGTAGGTGAAACTGCACCGTTGTGCTAACCGCTGCCGCCTCTTTAAATGTATTCATGACGCCATACGTCAAGATATAGCGTATTTTGTCATTTTTGTCTTTATAACGAAAATATGCAAACTTATCTCTATCACCACGACCATTAAGATAATCTACAATCACCTTATGTTCTGCCACATCCATCACCTGCACCGTCCATTTGTTGCGATGCGTATTAAAGTAGCTTTTATCTTTAAATTCTGCAGGATAATTGCGCATATCTCGTGTGATAGATTCAAAATTAACAGGTGGCACTTCCATTTGTAGCTCGTCTAGCGACTCAATATGGGCTGGTAAATTGGCAGAATCCATGACTGTTGCTGGCTTGGTGTGTTTAATAGACACCCCACTTTCTTTGGCATCACTATTTGCCCAAAATACCACGCACAGCACCAAAAATACAGCTGCTGTACCTAGCCAAATTTTAGACTGACGCCCAAAATAGCCAACCTTTTCACTCGCTTTTGTCATGTTATGCCTCTTTGTTTACAAATTGTGTCAATGCCGATGACAATACTTGATGCAACGCCTCTGCAGGCACATCAGCTGTCACCACACCCTCACCCAACTTCTTAAGCAGAACAAAGCGCAGTCTGCCCGCCTGTACTTTTTTGTCATGCCCCATCAGTGCCAAAGCAACATCAACATCAATTTCTGGCGCTTTCACTGGCAAACCAAATGCCTGCAACAACCGAGCAACACGCACTACATCATCTTCGCTTAGCCAGCCCAATAGTTGCGACAAGTAAGCCGCTTGAATCATACCTACAGCCACCGCCTCACCATGTAGCCAGTTGCCATACCCCATATGAGTTTCAATCGCATGACCAAAGGTATGACCAAGATTTAATAGTGCACGTCTGCCATTTTCTTTTTCATCTTCAGCAACAATATGTGCTTTATAGGTGCAACAACGCGCCACCATCTCACCAATCACCGCTCTATCACCTGCATTAATAGCATCCTCGTGGTTTTCTAGCCACTGCAAAAATGTTTCATCCATAATCAAGGCGTACTTCACCACCTCTGCCATGCCCGCAGCAAACTCACGGCGTGGCAAAGTGTCAAACGTTGTCATATCTGCCAAAACACAGTTGGGCTGCCAAAACGCCCCAATCATGTTTTTACCCAAAGGATGATTAATCCCTGTTTTACCCCCTACACTAGAATCCACTTGCGCCAATAAGGTAGTAGGCACCTGAATAAATGACACTCCTCGCATAAAGCTCGCCGCAGCAAATCCTGTCATATCACCAATCACGCCACCACCCAAGGCAATCAAGGTGCCATCACGCCCAAAGCACGCTTGCATTAGGGCATCATAGATTTGATTAATATAAGCCTGTGTTTTAAACTCCTCTCCATCAGGCAGAATGCAAGTATGCACATCAAACCCTATCAACGCCTGCTGTAGCGCCTCTAGATATAAAGGCGCTACAGTTTCATTGGTAACAATCAACACCTTGTTTTTTATAAAAGGTGAAAAATCAAAGTCAAATACCCGCTGGGTATGTGTAATCACGATGGGATAGTCATGACTTTGGGTATGTACTGTCACAATACTTGGTTGAGAAATGCTCATTAAAGCCTCTTTTGCTCATAATCTGCTAATTTGGTTAAAATCTCATTTGCCATCTGACGAGGATAGAGCTTACCTGTTGGCACGACAATATCAGCCACCTCTAAATACAAGGGGTGGCGTACTTCATATAGGCGCTCCAAAACCGCCTTGGGGTCATCTTGTTGCAATAAAGGGCGGTTTTTATCTTTTTTGGTGCGCGCCAACTGCACTTCAACGGGCGCCTGTAAATAAATCACTAGCCCACGCTTAATCATCTCACGATTCTGTGGTAAGCCTACCGCACCACCCCCAGTCGCCATCACAATTTTTGATAATTGACTAAGCTCACTAAGCGCGCGCGTTTCACGTTCACGAAACCCCGCTTCACCCTCTTTTTCAAAAATCCATGGAATATCTGCCCCTGTTTGTTCAGCAATATACCAATCACAATCTACAAATGGGCGATTGAGCTGCTTGGCAAGCAATTTGCCAATTGTGGTTTTGCCTGCCCCCATTGGTCCTACCAAAAAAATAGAGGGTAAATGGCAAGACAGCTCCAAAAAAGATTTGCTACATCCCTCTTGCTCTTCTGCCATTTCTACGTCATCAGACATCATGATTATTCACCAGATTTCATATAAATCCTTATATGATATCCCATAACAGCACATATGGAAAGAAAAAAAGCAGACAGGTGTCTGCTTTTTTTGATATCGCCAATTAGTCAATACGACTAATGCCATCGTTCACCAGTTTAGGAGTGATAAAAATTAACAACTCTTCTTTACTATTTTCACGTTGGTCATTTTTAAACAAGCGCCCTACATATGGTAGATCACCCAAGAAAGGCACTTTGCTAGTGGTATTTGCAATGGTATTTCTAAAGACACCACCTAAAACAACCGTTTGTCCATCTTCCAAAATCACATTGGTATTAATAGAATCTTCTTGAATCGCAACAGATCCATTCACTGCAGACACAGGTGTGCCATTTTGTACCAACAACTCAAGTCCAATCTTGCCATCTGGTGTGATGTTTGGTGTTGCCTCTAGAACTAATGCAGCATCCACAAAAGAAATGGTTGTCTCGCCATTAGCAGCTGAAGTTTCGTAAGGAATTTTTTGACCTGACAAAATTTTGGCTTTTTGCTTATCAGCAGTCAACACCTTGGGCGATGAAATGACCTCACCACGATTGTCTGCCTGCATGGCTGATAATTCTAAGTCCAAAACCGTATCAGATAGACTCAACAAACCAAAAGCGATACGCCCTGCTGGATTGGTAGCGCCCAAATTAACCGTTAAATTATCTGGTCTTTGTATGGTTGCCCCACCCAGTCTACCGTAACGACCTGCTGATGTGGCATTTCCTCCATCACGCATATCCCACAGTGTAGTACTACTACCCCCAGCCTGCAAATCACCACGATTCATTGCCAGACCCCAATTTACACCCAATTCTTTGGTAAAGGTATCACGAGCAGTGACAATACGCGCCTCAATCATAACTTGACGGACAGGAATGTCGATCTTGTTAATCATCTCGCGGATGTTGTTAATACTCTCTGATGTGTCTTTGACAATCAAAGTATTGGTACGACCATCCATACTGACCGAGCCACGTTCAGACAGCAAGCTGGTATTTTGAGTGTTGCTACCACCTGAGTTTTTTGCTTCTGAGATTAATGTAAACACATTCTCTGCTTTGGCATAATTTAGACGAATGTATTCAGTACGCAAGGGTGCCAGAGTGGTTACTTTTTGCTTGGCTTCTAATGCTTTCGCTTCTTGTGCTGCCAAGTCATCGGCAGGTGCTACAATGATGACATTGCCATTTTCACGCTTGTCTAAGTTTTTGCTCTTTAGGATGATGTCCAAAACCTGATCCCAAGGCACATTGATAACACGCAATGTCATTTCACCTTGAACTGCATCACTTGCCACAATATTCATGTTGGTAAAACGCGCCAACACATCAAGCACAGTACGCACAGGCACATTTTCAAATTCCATAGATAGAGGCTCGCCTTTGTACACCTTTTCTTCTATGGTAGGCTCACGCAATAGCTTAGCTGGACGCACCGAGATATGCAGCTGCGAGCCTGCTTGATAGGCTTGATACTCATAATCGGCTGACATATTGATGGTGATGACGCCATTTTGACCTTGAGTATTGGCATCGATATTAGCTACCAAGCCTCCTGCATTTAAACGACGCATCAAATGACGAGGGATGACCGCTCCTGTGGTACGTACTACAATTTTATTACCTTGGCGCTGCACATCCACAGGAATAACTTCGTTGGTTAAGGCGATACTAATATCACCGCCACCCGCTGCATGGGCGCTATAATTAATAGAAGAAACACCCTCAAAAGCGCCACGTGTTGTTTGAGCATTGCTAGGTACCAACAATGGGTTCACTTGCACACTCATAACCTGTGGCGTCGCAGGTGTTGATGCCACCATGGGAGTGGCAGCACCCATATCCACCACATCCAATACCAACTGATTGCCCTCAATACGAGAGCTGTAATTGGCGGCATTGCGTAAATTCACCATCAAACGGGTGACACTACCATTACTTAAAGCAGTAATGTCACTCACCACGCCAGTATTAACAGCGATATTGCGCGGCAAAGTGCCTGTGCCTGTTTGATTAAAATCCAAGACCAATTGGCTAGAGCCTGCTTGCTGATATGCTACAGGTGTCACAGGCTTTCCATCAAAGGCAATACGCAATTGGGTGATGTTGGCAGATGGTTGAGACGCCTGAATACCTTGAATTTGGCTAGCCGCATAAGCTGGAGTGCTTAAAGTAGCCATACCGATAGTTAGGGCAGAAAACGCAAAAGTGGCGTTTTTGATGCTACGTAATGTCATTTTGTTATCCTCTTATAAAATCGTTGGCTAATTTGGGGTGACCAGTGGTGTCTTTTTGTAGACATATCCTGAACGAGTGTCTGGGACAATTTCTTCAAGATTGATTTGGGTTGGGGTAATTTCAAGAATACGCCCATCATTTTTGCCCATATATTCACCCACTCTCACATCGCGCACAGAGCCATCGGGCAACTGCACCAGTCCATACTCCTGACCATTGGGGGCAACCACTTTTCCGCGATAGATAAGCTGAGTGAGCTCATACTCTTCTAGTGGTTCGCGTGTGCGATTGACGTCTGGCTTAATACCCTCATTTTCAATCGCTTGCGCTTGTAAATTAACCAAGCTTGGTGGCAAAAAAGGGCTACGCAAATCACTGGCACTATACACAAAGTCTTCAACAGGTTGTGGCTGTGGTGGTGGTTCAATTTTTTGCGATGGCTGATTTCTAATCTCTGCCATTTCCAATTCTGCCTGTTGAATACGATCTGCACATCCTGTCATAATCGACATGATTGTCGCAACAGCCAATACTTTAGTAGATGTATGATACATTATTGACCTCCTGCATTATTGGCATTCTTGGTACTATTAGCATTCTTGGTACTATTAGCATTCTTGGCATTCGCTGCTGGAGCTGGGGTAGCCGCCTCTTCTGTCACTGCTTTGGCGCGGTACGTTTTGGTATTCAAGACCAATTGTAGCTCTGGCATCACAGACAAATTAGGCTGCTGATTTTTGACCTCAAAATCATGCATGGTAATAATACGCGGCAATCTTGCAATACCTGAAACAAAGTCACCAAACTGATGATATTCGCCAATACTGGTGATTTTGATTGGCTGTTCAATAAAGAACTCTTGCTCCACTTCTTTTTCTACAGTGATGTCTTGGAAACGCAAACCGCTACCATTGCCCACCATGTTGATACCCTCAATCAATTCTGACACTCGAGTATCTTTGGGCAATTGGTTTAAAAGCTCTGCAAAATCAGCTTCCATCTGCACCACTTGATCTTTGTATTCTTCTAGATGACGTGCTTTTGACTCTTTTTCCTTATAAGTTTGCAACAAGGTTACTTTTTCAGCCTCTGCTGCCTTGATTTCATCTAGCTTTTTGCTAATCAATACAATCCAAGCAAGAACTGCCAAAATAGCCACCATCATAGCCACCACAAAGATTTTGACGGGTAAAGGTGCGCTACCATAGTTTTCAGCATTTAGTGAGTTAACACTGTTCCAAAACTTTTTAAAATCAAAAGACTGTTTTTTCTTTGCTACAACAGCTTTTTTGGCATTTTTCTTTTGTATCAGTTTCATCAGTTACCCCCTGTTGGCGCTTGGGAAGCTGGTGCTGCCGTATTTTGGGCAGGTGCAGCTTGGGTAGGTG
>JBHBMT010000080.1:0-7282 GCA_041773075.1 Moraxella sp. | reverse complement strand
TTATCATTTTCGCTCATTTTGCCATCACGCTAAATTGTGCATAGTTATCTCACCAATCCCCCTATGGGCTAATCAAATCAAGGGCTTTGTTTTTAGTTGGGCTTGTTTTGGGATATGCAGGAATAATCAGTACCCCATAGTAAATAGCATCAACACAGACACATAAAAAATCGCGCCTGCGGTGGCATAAATAGGCACCATACCCGCTAAAGGTGAAAAAAACAGCGCCAATAAAAATAACACCCAACCACAACCGCCACCAAGCCTGTGCGACCTCCTGCTGCTGCCCCTGCGCTACTTTCTACATAACTGGTGACAGAAGAAGTGCCCAATAGCGTACCTGTGATGGTGGCGGTAGAGTCTGCCAATAGGGCTTTGCCCATATTAGGAACTTTGCCATCTTCACCAAGCAGCCCTGCCTTTTTGGTGACACCAATGAGCGTGCCTGAGGTGTCAAACATATCCACAAACAAAAAAGCAAAAATAACACTAATCATGCTCACATCTAGCGCGCTCATAATATCAAGCTTTAGCCAAGTAGGCTCAAGTGATGGTGGCATGGCAATAGGGTTTTGAAAGTGCGTATCTCCTGCGATAAGTCCTATCAGCGTAACAATTAAAATGGCTAAAATTACCGCTCCTGGCACCTTTCTTTGAATAAAAACCACAATCAAAAAGAAGCTTAAAATCGCCATGGCAGGTGCAAATTGGGTCACATCCCCCAAAGTCACAAAGGTGGCGGGGCTAGCAACGATGATTTGGGCATTTTTTAGAGCAATGAATGCCAAGAACGCGCCAATCCCTGCCACGATGCCAAGCTTTAGGGTGTCTGGAATGGCGTTAATCACCCACTCCCGAATTTTAAAAATGCTAATCAAGACAAAAATACATCCTGACAAAAACACCGCTCCTAACGCCGTCTCCCACGTCTTGCCCATCTCAAGCACGACTGTATAAGTAAAAAAGGCATTTAGCCCCATACCAGGTGCCAGCGCTACAGGTAAGCGCGCAAAAATCCCCATAATAAAACAACCGATGGCAGAGGCAAGACACGTCGCCACAAATACCGCGCCTTTGTCCATACCTGTTTCAGCCAGCATACTGGGATTGACAAAGATAATATATGCCATTGTCAAAAATACAGTAACCCCTGCGGCAATCTCACGATTGACGGTGGTAGTCACCCCATCAATGCCAAAGTAACGCCAAATTGCTTTCATAACCCTACCCTTAATAAAAACCACTGATTACTACTTATTGACCAAAAGCCTAGAAAAGATGACAGCACTTTTGTAAACAAGTGTAACAATTTGTAGCTAAACAGAAAAATAGTGTATTTTAGCCAACCCTGTGCCGATGTTCAAATGCTTTTTTTGTTATCTATGAAATACCAGATGATACCACCTCATCAAACAGCGCCCCAAGCCCTGTTTGGCGAATGGTTGGTTGTAACATCGCTAGCGCCAATGCGTCATCATCCCCATACAAGATCACGCGTTGCTTGGCACGAGTGATGGCAGTATAAATCAGCTCCTTGCTTAACAAACGTGCATTCTCTATCGTAAAGCACACCGCCACCTCTTCAAATTCAGACCCTTGAGATTTGTGCACTGTAATGGCGTAGGCGCTACTGACAAACTCATCAGGTAACATGACCACAGGTATCCCCACTGGCTTGCCCTCAAAATACACACAAAGACCATTACCATCCTCAATACAAATGCCCACATCCCCATTAAACAAGCCCAACTCATAGTTGTTTTTTGTGACCATGACCGCCCGACCATGATACCATTGTCTTGTCATTGCACTTGTAATCTGTGTGCCATAATGCGCTGCAACCACTTCATTGATTGCCACATCACCCATAGCGCCTTGATGGCTTGCAGTGAGCACACGATAGGCATTAAACTGTGCCATTAATGAGGCAACTAGTGTGTGAATAGCCTCTTGGCTAGCGCCTTTAAGCTTGGGTTTGATGCGATGACATGCCTTGAAATACGGCTGATACGCCTTAATCACTGCTTGGTACATTGTTTGCGGGGCATGAGAGAAGGTGCGCTGATAGCTCAGCTGTGAGGCAGCGTGCATCAACTCAATGGCATTATCCACCTCTGTTTGCGTTGTCGCTGCTTTGACACATTGTGCCAGCTTGCCAATAGCAGATTGCGCCCCAAAACGCCGACTTTCGATCAACTGACTGCGATACGGTTTAAGGCTTGGTACTTGATATAAGTCTGCCAGCACCGCCCCTGCTTCCACTGCTGCCAACTGATGAACATCACCCAATAAAATCAAGCGAGCGCCTGTTTTGATTGCCCGACACAAAGCAGATGCCAACCCCACACCCAGCATGGATGCCTCATCTACAATAATCATATCAAATGGCAAAGGGTTGCGCTCATGATATGCAGGCACGCCTTGTCTACCAATGCCCAATAAACGATGCAAAGTCTGAGCCTTAGGAAGATTTACCTGAACATCCGCCTGCACCAATGCCAGTTGCAAGGACTCCTGCATACGTTGAGCTGCCTTACCTGTTGGTGCTGTTAATGCCAGCTGCAATGGCTTATCCGCCTGACTTAATAGCGCCATCACCAGTTGCGCCACTGTAAACGTTTTGCCTGTTCCAGGACCCCCTGTAATAATACAAAAACTGCTTGCCAATGCCCGTGTAATCGCTTCATGCTGCTGGCTATTTAAATAAGAACTAAGTGTTGGCATGACATCAATAGACTGCACAACAGAGGTAAGGCGCTTGATGTGGTGTACAAGCTGAAATTCTGCCCAAAAGGTGCGGTTTTGCCATATACCTACACCCTCTGGTAGACGCTGACACACAATGGGAGCATCACTTACTTCTAGGGCTGTCAGCTCTTTGATTTGCCCTTTAACAAAAGGACATTGCATCAACCTCTCAAAAAAATCATCTAGCGATAAATGCCGATACACCCACACAAAGCGAAATATCATCTGCACCACTTGTGCTAACATCTTAGCCTCTTGGGGTGATACTGAGGTTGCTTTGGCACACTGCTCAATCTCTGTAAGCCATGCAGCCACTTGATCTGCCACTTGTGTAGATGATAGCTGTAGCAGTGTGTTTATTTTGGCATTGATATCATAATCTAATGCCTCACTGATAGGCTGACATACACCTTGTATGATTTGGTTGTGCCATTTTGTGTCTTTTTTAAGCATCAATACTGTATGCCCTGCTTGCTCATGCGCTGCCAACACCATCTGCACCACGCCAAAGGTTGCCTCATCACGCCCTAGTAATTCAAAAGGCAAAATATGCGCCTGATACACGCTTGCGTGTGTCTTAATGCGTGCAATGACATAGCATACCAAACGATAAGAGCTTAAAATATTTTTTAATTCATTCATGATATATTCTTTATGAAAAAAAACGATCCAATGCCCAAATCAATGCCATAGGTGGCTGCCAAACCAGTCTGCCAGAACTGTCGTCTGCTTGACTCACCCCCCTTAAAAACACATATTCCACCGCTCCCAAATAAGATGTCTCATTGCCTTGATAGTCTTTGATGCGCAATTTTAATAAACGGTGTAATGCAAGCTGATATACTGTTGCTTGTAACCAGTATCCATGAGTATTCATTGCCTCCTCCAAGGCGGCTTGATGGTAGTGAGTGGGCGCCTCCCCCAAAAAGTTGGACTTATAATCCACCACATAATATTTGCCCTGCGCACAATACACCAAGTCTATTTCGCCACTTAAATACCCAAAAAATCTATCCACATCAAAAAATTTTGGCAAAGGCTTATCACTATATTGGCTAAATATCTTGTGCAATGCTGACAACTCAAAATGCTCACCCAATCCTAGCATAAAGCTCATTTCACTTTGACGCTGTGCCTTGCCCAATGCCGATAATGCCACACCAGATGCCAAAAATGGACGACTCGCCACCTCTATCAGCCACGCCCGCAACTGCATATGAGCCATGCTTTTTTCATCAGTCAGCTCTACTGGCATGGCAAGCGCCTTGGCTTGTTGAATGATGGTTTGGCTAACATGGGCACCATCTTTGGCATTCATCATCTCTAGCACTTTGTGCAAAAACGTGCCTGCCGCCGCCCCTTTAACAAAGCTTGCGCGAATATCCTGTGCCTGTCCTAATGCTGTGGTTGTCTCCTCTGTGGCATCATAATCAGGTATATCAGGGGAGGGTTCTATGCGCGCGCGCGTTTGGGTTGCCCAATCAAAATAATAGGACAATGCTGTAAAACTGGTACGATACACCCCCTCAAAGCGTACCTTGGGATATACCCTCTGCCATGGCAAATGCTCAATATTTTGTACGCTTGCGTGTTGATATTGGTAGCTTTGTTTAATCAAACTGTTGGTTTGCACCAGCTCATCATAAGGTAAAATCTGCATATAGCCCTTCATACGCTCTGGTATGGTCAGCTGCTTATTTTCAAGCACCCCCCACTGCTTAAGCAAACTTTCGGTATTGCGACTAGACTCTTTGGCAATGATGATAAGTTGTTCACTGGCGCGCGTCAATGCCACATAAGCCAAACGGCGGCGCTCATTCACATCCTCTTTTTGGTCTAGTGTTTGGTAATATTCGTCAGTATTATGCCGATGAGGTGTGGCAGACAGACGGCGCTCCCCTTGTGTATCACTATAAGGGTATAATTTGTAGGAGGTGTCTTTTTTTAATTCACCCTCCAACCCAACCACATACACCACTGCAAATTCAAGCCCTTTGGACTTATGCACTGTTAGTAATTGTACGCTAGAGTCACTGGGCAAGGTTAGGCGCTCTTGAGATTCTTCTACCGCTGACTTTGTCATCTGCTCCATCAAAAATGTCGCTATCTGATGGGTAGAGCCTTCTTGCATCGCCAACAAAGAAATCAGCTGCCACATATCGGTCAAATGACGCTTAGCATCATCAAATTCCGACAAATACTGCCATACGCTTAGTTTGTCATCACCCATCTGCGCTATCTGTGGCATCTGCGCCAGTGCCATCTCCAAGGCAGCACCCACACCTGCACGCTGCCACTGTCTATCTAGTCGCTTAAGATAAATCAGCAGGATTGATTTTTGAGTCTCCTCTGTTAATAGCTCTTGTGAAGATTCAAGCGTTAGACGAAATAACAAAGTCAGCATTCTGCCTAAATTAGCATCGCTAGGATTTATCATGGCTTGTATTAATGCATACAGCGCATGACAAGCCTCACTATGAAACACACTTTCATTCTTGCTAATCACCCCATCAATACCAAACGCACCAAGCGCTGCCTGCACTTGATACAGCTTATCATTACTAAAAGTTAAGACCGCAATATCACTAGGCAATAGCGCCCTATCCCCTAGCATCACTCCGCTTTGCAACAATGTATTAATATGGGCTGCCAAAACATCAATAGGCTGATGGTCACTTTGGTTTTGCACCGCCAAAACACAAATAGGCTGTGTTGGCACCGCTGATATGTCAGCTCCAGATGTCTGATATTGCCAATGGGCATCGCCTTTACTGGCGCTCACAGGATGATAAAAAATTTCATCGCCCAAGCATGACAGCGCCTCTTCGTCTGCACAAAACCACTGATTTAGCGCCTCTATCAAGCGGCGACTAGAACGACGGTTGATATCTAGCGTCAGACTGGTATCCATTCCTTTGTGCTTAAGGCGGGTGTAGTTGGCAACATCCCCTCCACGAAAGCGATAAATGGCTTGCTTTGGGTCACCCACAAGCAACAAAAACCATTTATTATCTTCTTCTGTTTTTGAAAACCCCCTTAAATATAAGCGCTCAATCAGCTTGGCTTGCTCGCCATTAATGTCTTGCACTTCATCAATCAATGCCACAGGATAAAGATGGCGAATATGCTTTGCTAGCTTTTCACCTTGCCTGCCTGCCAATGCTTGGGTTAAATTTGCCATCTGTAGCGCAAAGGTGGTCTCCTTGCTTTCTTCTAATAGCCGCTTACCCTCATGACGAATTTTTTGGGCAATTTGCGCAATGAGCGCATACCAATAACTTGCCACTACTTGCACACATCCTTGATAAATCTCACCCAAGACCAGTAAAGGCTTTGACACCTCTTGCCACCGTGCCAAGCCAGCATCCTTGCCTTTATTAAAGATATTGTAGATATTATCTTTGGTAAAACCACCCAAAAGCTTATCCTCTTCCTTGCTTAGTTTGCTAAAGTAGGACAGCCCTTGTTGGTGTAATTGCGCCACCATATTAGGTAGTAGCCCAAGCAAGGTGGTAATGGCTTTTCTGGCATTCATACCCTGCGCGCGACAAAATGCCTCATCATAATAAGGCTCTAACGCCAAAAAATCTTCTGCCAACACATTCATCAAAGAGGCTTGCATAGCTTGTAATTGAGTATCGTCAATCGTAGCCACCTCATCAATAGGAGCGCCATAAAAGTGCATGGCGTTGGCAGTCATTGCTACCATCTCCTCCACTTTGGCAAATATCTTCGCACCAATAAGTTCGTATAATAACGGCTGATGAGTATATAGACGAGCGTGCTCTTGTCTTAGGGCATCATGCACAATACGCCGAATCAAAGGGCTGTCGTCCATAAGCAAAGTGCGCTCGCCTTTGATACCAATATCATCTCCAAATTCTTTTAACCATTTTTGTGCCAAGCTATCTAGTGTCCCCACAAACAGCTTATTTAATGTAGATAATAACAGTTGTACACGTCTTATAATGACTTCAAGTGTTTTTGGATGCTCGTTTAACAAAAAATTAAGTAAATATTGATTGATAGGATCATTTAATGCAGGCAGTGTGTCCGCACCTTGCTCAAATGCCTGCACGCGCACCTCTTCCTCTACTTGATATAAATTATGCTCCACCAATATCAGTTGTAACCAATGACAGCAATCCTCAAACTCCACCAAACGATGATACACACGTTCTTGCATTTCTGCAGCAGCAGCGCGAGTAAATGTCGTGGCGATGATGCGTTCAGGTGCGATATTTTTTTCTATCAATAAGCGCAAAATAATCCCTGTCAATGTCCATGTCTTGCCCGTGCCTGCCGATGCCTCTATCAGATATGCTCCTGACAAAGAACAAGCAATGGCAGCAGGGGTAGGTGTGTGCGTCATATCATTCTTCCAAAAAATCTGCATCTAGCGAGTAAATACTGTCCAAAAAATGCTGATACAATACCGAAAAATCCACATAGTCTTTTAACACAGTCATCGGATCGGTGCCTGCCAGCAACGTCTGCCAATAAGGGTTGTCTGCACACTCATCATCTGCATAAC
>JBHBMT010000079.1:0-4346 GCA_041773075.1 Moraxella sp. | reverse complement strand
CTTTGCCAAAGCCTTTGAAAAGTGCGACATCATCGCCAGTCCCACCGCCCCAACGACCGCCTATAAGCTGGGCGAAGATTTAGATCCAGCCAGCATTTATTTGGGTGATGTGTATACCATTGGGGTGAATTTGGCAGGACTGCCCGCCATCAGCCACCCAGTTGGTCAAGCCAATGGACTGCCTGTGGGCTTGCAATTGATTGGTAAACATTGGGCAGAAAGTGAGCTGCTTGCGACTACGCATATTTATCAGCAGACCAGCAATCATCATTTGGCAAGTCCAAATTTGTGATTTGACAACTTTCTATCATTTGGAGTCAAAGCAATGCAACAAGCCATTTTTCAAATTAATCATAAAACCTATCAGGTTAATTTTGAAGATGACCTTGCAAAGATGGTACAAACCGTAGATGACCATGAATTTGAAACCGTATTTATGACGGCATTTCGTGAGTATCTGACGCAAAAAGAAAAACCTTTGGCTTATCATCGCTTAGGCGGTGCAAAACCTTTTGATGTGCCTGATGATTTTGATGATATTGACGTTGATGGTTTTGATGGGTATTTAAAGGATAATTCATGAATTATGTGTTAGATACTCATATTTTGCTTTAGGCAATTCAAAATCATCACAAATTAAACAAAAGACCCTTTTGATAGAATGCTGATTGCTCAATCACATTGCGAAAATTTAATATTGATGACCGTTGATGAAAAAATTGCTCAATATGATGGTCAAATTATCATGGTTTAGTCGCTAAATCAATTGATTAACAATGATAAACTTTAAAATAATGCTTTGCTTTACCACGATTTATCTATGGAAAAAATCACCATTACGACCAGCAAAAATCAATATCATTATGTATTAGATGGTATTGATAATGATGATAATTTGGAGCAATTATTCTCTGAATTTATCCAATATTATCTAAACAAAAAAACCATTCAAAAAAAATCTGCGGGTGCTTTTGATGAGTTTTTTGGTACGCTCAAAAGCGATAAAAGTATCAGTCTAGAAGAAATGGATAAAGCCATCGCAATGCGTGGTGGTCAGTGATGAATGATAAGACCATCGCCATCGATACCAATATTTTGGTACGCTTATTTGTTCAAGATGACAACAGCCATCAAATTGAATTGGTGCGACACCTTTTATCCGATAAAAATCAAGTCTATATTTCTCAAATTGTACAAATAGAATTGGTTTGGGTTTTGGAAAGTGCTTATCAGTTTAGTAAAGCAGAAGTTTTATTGGTATTGGATAAATTATCCAAGCACGATGTGTTTATTTTAGAAAAACACGCTCAATATCATCACGCTTTATCACTTTTTAGAACTTCCAATGCTGATTTTTCAGATTATTTAATCTTTTGTAATAGCTTGGATAATCATTATGAGTTTTGGACATTTGACAAAAAGTTATCAAAGACACAAGGCGTTCATCACTTAGCGAGTATCACTTAATTTTTTTAATTTCAGTTATGTAAAAATCTAGGAAAAAATCTTATGACCCACCAAGCCCCTTTAATTGACGGCTATGAAGTCGTGATTGGTATTGAAATTCATTGCCAATTAAATACCCAAAGCAAAATCTTTTCAAATGCGCCCACCGCCTTTGGCGCTGAACCCAACACTCAAGCCACCATCGTGGATTTGGGTTTTCCGGGGGCGCTGCCTGTATTAAATGAAGGCGTGATTGAGCGTGCCTTAAAATTTGGCTTAGGCATTAATGCCGAACTGGGTATGTATAACACCTTTGACCGCAAAAACTATTTTTATCCTGATTTGCCCAAAGGCTATCAAACCACGCAAATGGCAAATCCCATTGTCGGCAAAGGCTATATTGACATCTTGGTCAATGCAGGCAGCAAAGACGAATACAGCAAACGCATTGGCATTACCCGTGCGCATTTAGAAGAAGACGCTGGCAAATCGGTACATGACGCTGTACCAGCCATGACGGGCGTGGATCTAAACCGTGCTGGCACGCCACTCATTGAAATCGTCTCTGAGCCTGATATGCGCTCGGTTAGCGAGGCAGTCGCTTATGTCAAGACCATTCATGAACTGGTAACTTGGCTTGGCATATCCGATGCGATTATGGCGGAAGGCTCGTTTCGTGCCGACATCAACGTGTCTGTACACAAGCCAAATACGCCCTTTGGCACACGCTGCGAGCTAAAAAACCTAAACTCATTTCGCTTTATTGAACGAGCCATCAAGTCAGAAATTGAACGACAAATTGACGTGATTGAAGACGGCGGCAAAGTCGTGCAAGCCACTCGCCTATACGACCCTGAGCGTGACGAAACTCGTGCCATGCGCACCAAAGAAGAAGCCAACGATTATCGCTATTTCCCCTGCCCCGACCTATTGCCCGTGGTGATTTCTGAAGAAACTTTGGCAAAAGTCAAAGCCGATATGCCAGAGCTGCCAAGCACTCGTAAAGAGCGTTTTGTCAGCGAATTTGGGCTGTCTGTTTATGACGCTAACGTGCTAAATGGCAGCCGTGAATTGTCCGATTATTTTGAAAATGTGGTTGCTATCGTGGGTTCATCTCACGCCAAAATCTGCGCCAACTGGGTAATGGGCGAATTGTCAGGTGCGTTAAATAAAAACGAATTAACCATTAATCAATCACCCATTAGCGCCAAACGTTTGGCAGAATTAATTGTTCGTATTTTGGATAATACCATCAGCGGTAAAATTGCCAAAGAAGTGTTTAATTATCTGTGGGAAAGCAATCATTCTGCCGATGAAATTATTGCCGAAAAAGGCTTAAAACAAGAAACCGACACAGGGGCGATTGAAGCCATCATTAAAGAAGTTTTGGCAAATAACCAAACTATGGTAGATGAATATAAAGGCGGAAAAGAAAAAGCCTTTAATGGTTTGGTTGGTCAAGTCATGAAAGCCAGCCGTGGCAAAGCCAATCCCGCCCAAGTCAATGAGCTGTTGAAGAAGTTGATTGGGTAATTAAGAAAAAACGCAACACTCTTTTACATAAAGTATTAGAGTGTTGTTATTTTTATATTGAGAAAAGCTATGGCAAAGAAAGAAAAATCAACCGATTTTTGGGTTTATGATTTACTTAAAACAGCAGAGATTGCAGATTATTTTGACGCACAAGGAAGCTCTATTGAAGAGTTGGACAATGCCTTAAAAACCGCATCTAAATCCAAAACTGGCAATGTGGGTATGCCTGAATTTGTCGGTGTGATTAATGGTTATCTGATTGTGATTGAAGATAAAAAAGATGTCCATTTACACATCAAACGCAATAACGACAATCTGATTTGTCAAGAAATCGAGAGTACCAAAAATTATGCTGTAAATGGTGCATTGCATTATGGTATTCATCTTAGCAAAAATAGCAGTTACAAAAAGATTATTGCCATTGGTGTGTCAGGTGATGAAAAACGCCATCATATTACGCCCATTTTTGTTAATGAACGTGGTGAATATAAAGAATTAACTGACCTTGAAACTTTTATTTCTTTTAATCCACAAAATATTGATGATTATTATATTAAGGAAATTTTAAAAGAACAAACACCACAAGAGAAAACCACCGCTGAAATCTTAAAAGACGCCAAAGAACTTCATGAAGATTTGCGTAATTATGGTAGTATTCAAGATAAAGATAAGCCATTATTAGTTTCTGGTATTTTATTAGCCTTAGGGGAAATGAAACATAAAAATTTTTCCATTGATGATTTAATTGGTGATGATATTACTACCGATGGCGATAAGATTTATAAAGCCATTCAAGACCATTTAAAACGAGTAAGAGTTTCTCCTGAAGTCAAAAAAGATAAATTGCTCAATCAATTTTCGGTTATTAAAGATACCAAGATTATTAATGAAATTAATCAAACCTTAAATAAAACGCCACTAAAACACTATACTGAGTTTTTATACAAACATATTTATCAAAACATCAAATACACCCAATCTGCCGAAGATTATTTAGGACGGTTTTATGGGGAATTTATGTCTTATTCAGGCGGTGATGGACAAACACTTGGGATTGTACTCACGCCTAAGCATATTACCGAAATATTTTGTGAATTGGTTGATTTATCTGCTGATGATTATATCCTTGACCCTTGTTGTGGCACGGCTGGATTTTTGATTGCAGGAATGCATTATATGCTTCAAAAAGCCAAAAATAAGAAACAAGCGGACAGCATTCGCCAAAACCAACTACATGGCATTGAATTACAGCCGTATATGTTTACCATTGCGACCACCAATATGATTTTGCGTGGTGATGGTAAAAGTAATTTAGACCAAGAAGATTTTTTAAAACAAAATCCTGCCCAATTACAGCTTAAGGGTTG
>JBHBMT010000078.1:0-14022 GCA_041773075.1 Moraxella sp. | reverse complement strand
TTAAGCCTGCCGCCAGCGTTCAATCTGAGCCATGATCAAACTCTTCAGTTTAATCTTTTGTTTGCCAATAAAACAAGGATGTTTGATTGGACTTTAATAATGGCTCATTTATCGTGTACGTATTGTACTTACTAGCAATAATTTGATACTTTCGTATCTGCTCATCGTGTAAATGAATTAACTTTGAGTATTTTTGCCAGTGATAAATGATAATTTTTTTATCATCTTGTATTGACAAAAATCCACACAAGTTGTTCTTTAGTATTGTTGTTAAAGAGTATTCAAATCATCATCTGATTTGAGTGTCTTAAGCGCTATGCTTAAGTAAGCCTGACTATTTTATCACAGTATTTTGTGTTGTCAAGCACTTTTTTTAATTTTTTAAATCTTTTTTACTGTTGGCTTGGTGCCTGTCAGTGGGTGCGTATTATACGCGAAAGATTTAGGGTGTCAAGTATTTTTTTAACTTTTTTTGATATTTTTTATTTTATCAAAAATTTAACTTAAATTTTTACTTGATGGAAGTATTATTATACAGATGGCTGTGTTTAAGTCAAGCTTTTTTTGTCTAATCTAGTACAATATCATATTGCTCTTGGGTGTACATTGGCTCAACCTCAAAACTAATCTGCCGCCCAAGCATATACTCCATATCCGCCACAACATCCGCCTCAGATGACAATAAGCGATCAATCACATTGGCATGAGCAACAACTGTGAACTTTTTGGGGGCATTGTAAGTACGTGCACATCGCATAATTTCCCGAAAAATCTCAAGACATACAGTTTCGCTACTTTTGATATAGCCTCGCCCACCACAAATATTACAAGGTTCGCATAATTGTTGTGGCAAAGACTCGCGTGTACGCTTACGCGTCATCTCAATCAAACCAAGCTCGCTGACTTGAGTGATGTTGGTTTTGGCATAGTCTTGAGCCAATTGCGTCTGTAAACTAGCCAATACATCCGCCTTGTGCTCTTCTTCTAACATATCAATAAAATCAAGAATGATAATTCCGCCCAAATTGCGCAATCGCAATTGGCGTGCAATGGCATAAGTTGCCTCCAAATTGGTCTTATAAACTGTATCCTCCAAAGAACGTCCGCCAACAAAAGACCCTGTATTGACATCAATAGTGGTCATGGCTTCTGTTTGGTCGATAATTAGATATCCTCCTGATTTTAAATCCACGCGCCGTTTGAGCGCTGACTGCAAATCCTCCTCCACCCGATATAAATCAAATAAAGGCTGCTCCCCTGTATAATGAACGATACTACCTGCCACATGCGGGACAAATTCTTTGGCAAAATTGCACATTGTGGCAAACATTTGACGGTCATCAACAAGAATTTTTTGGGTTTTTTCATTGACTAAATCGCGCAAGCAACGCAGTGGTAAAGACAACTCCCGATACAAAAGCACGGCATTTTTTTTGCCCATTGCCAAGCTTTTTCGTGCCAAAATAGTGCGCCACAATTGCAATAGATAATAAATATCCCCTTCTAATTTATCGGTTGCCACCATCTCTGCTGCTGTCCGCGCAATCAGTCCGCCTGACAAATTAACCGCCTGCATGGTACTGGTCAATACTTGCTTTAAGCGCTGGCGCTCGCCATCATCTTCAATGCGCTGACTAATACCCACATGCGCCTCCCCATCAGGAAGGTACACCAAAAAACGTGAAGGCAAAGAAATGCTTGTGGTCAAGCGCGCGCCTTTGGTGCCCAAAGGGTCTTTAATCACCTGAACAAGAATTCGCTCTCCTTGTCTTAGGCGATGTTGAATTAAATTTTTGGGATGTAATTGCGAATGATTGAGCGTCAAGGCAGCAACAGATGTAACTTCTAGATGCAAAGGCGCAGGGTCTGGATTGATTTTTTGCATATCATTGGCGTGCAAAAAGGCAGTGCGACTCTCTCCAATATCCACAAAGGCTGCCTGCATACCTGGTAGTACACGCACCACAGTACCCAAATAAATATTGCCCACCATGCCTAACTTTTGGTGACGCTCAATCAACACCTCACTGGTGATGCCTGAATTTAGCACCGCCACCCGTGATTCTAATGCACCATGATTAATTAAAATTTCTTCTGACATATTGCACCTGTTTTATTTTTTATATGGTGCATTATAAGTTGAGTTATCAAAAATACAATGAATTTTCTTTCAAAGCACATTTGATTTAAATAGATGGCGATTGATTAGCCACTTGATTTGCCTTTTCAATCAACGATAAGGTCGTCACCAGTGGCAGCCCAACCACATTACTATAATCCCCCTCGATGCGCGCCACCCATGTTGCACCATACCCTTGGATACCATAAGCCCCTGCTTTATCTTGTGGTTCACCTGTATGCCAATAATATTCCATTTTGGCAGCGTCCAAAGTAATAAAAGTGACTTTGGTACACTCCACTTGCTGTTGTTGCCAATGCACTTTTCCATCAATCAAGAGTGTTGCTTGTACTGCCGTCCACACTTCGTGCGTTTTGTTTGACATTTTATGCCACATCAAAAACGCTTCTGTTTTGTTGGTAGGTTTGGTTAATATGTCATCTTGCAATACACCAATGGTATCCGCTGTAATTAATAATACAGGGGCGTTTTCATCATGACACAAACCATAAGCAGCATCTGCTTTGGCACAAACCATACGCTTGATATAATCTATAGCAGATTCATCAGGATGAATGCACTCATCCACCTCCACTGCCAAGCTCTCAAACTTAATATGCGCTTGGGTAAGCAACGCGCGCCGCCTAGGTGATGTAGATGCCAAAACAATTTTCACTACCATCTACCACTGATAAGCTTGTATGCGACGTTGAATAAATGACAACGCCCACCATACAACTGGAAACAATAAAATACTAACCAATAAAGAGGATATGCCCGACCATACAAATCGCTCGTGCGCTAATAATTCAAGTATCCACAATAAGCAACGATACCCAAACAGCGCGCCCACCGCTAATATCCACACCGCAGAAAAACTCAAACGCTTGGTATAATTGGTTGTAAGTCTTAAAAAAAACACCATCACCACAGCACAAAAAGCTTGATGACCCAAATGAGTGTCCAACAACAAATCCGCTGCCAATCCCACCAAAAACGCCACTCCCACACCAACTACTTTTGGCTGATAAATTGCCCAAAAAATTAACACAAGCACTAAAGTCATAGGGCGCCATAGTGCCAATCCAAAACTTAATGGATACACATTAATCATAGATGCCACAATAAAACTTGCAGCAATGGCAATCATAGTCATAAAACGCTGATTCATCATTTGTCTTGTAAAATCAGCACATAACTGCTGCCCACAAAATTAGCAGCAGGGGTTACGCTAATATCAGCAAAATTATCTGTGCGCGTTGTATCAATGGCTGAAATGGTACCCACCTTGTATCCTGCAGGAATGCGTCCGCCAAGTCCTGAAGAAATCAGAACATCACCCTCTACCACATCAGCGGTCTTAAAAATATAATCAAGACTTAAGCTATCCAGCCTACCGCCACCTGATACCATTGCTCTTTGTCCTGTACGCGCCACCACCACAGAAACAGATTGTTGCTCATCGGTAATCAGCAGTAATCGGCTAGTATTGGGATAGGTATTGATAATTTGTCCTAAAATGCCATTTTCATCAATGACCGTTTGTCCAATTTGAACACCATCATTAGCACCTTTATTAAGTACTACGATTTGTTTTAAAGGATTGGTGTCTGTACCAATAATTTGTGCCAAAGCAAGTTTGTGCGTGCTTGATTCTGTAGTAGAGAGCACGCCTTTTAAGCGGCTATTTTGTGCAATCAAATAGTCCTGCTGCTGCAATCTGGCTCTTGCCTGTGCCAATTCAGCTGTTAGACGTAAATTTTCACGACGCAAGGATTCTTTACTCTGAAAACTACCATTCGCCCAATTGCTTACAAAACTTGGCACCAATGATGCCTGATAGATGGGCTGCATGGCAGCATGGCTCACAGAACGCACAGAAGCAAACCACTCGGGATTTTTGCTGTCTAGCAAAATCAAAATGAGCGCCACCACCGCCAACATCAAGCTGCGCTTAAATAATAACGGCTTTTCAGAAAAAATGCTTGGCATAATTGTCTGTCATCAATCCAATTAGCCCACAAAAATCATACTAAGACTCTTGCTGTTTAAAAACTCAAGCGCCTTGCCACCGCCACGGCTCACACAGGTTAACGGGTCTTCAGCAACAGCAACAGGCAGTCCTGTTTCTTTGGATAATAAGCGGTCAAGATTACGCAATAAAGCCCCACCCCCTGTTAGCATAATGCCGCGTTCAGCAATATCACTTGATAATTCTGGTGGCGTTTCTTCTAGTGCCTTTTTGACAGCAGTCACTATGTCTGCAACAGGCTCTGACAATGCTTGCTGAATTTCTTTGGAGGTAACAGTAAAGGTTTTGGGAACACCCTCCGCCATGCTACGACCGCGCACCTCTACCTCCAAGTGCTCTTTTTCGTCATAAATGGCTGTACCCACTTCGGTTTTAATGCGTTCGGCAGTAGTTTCTCCAATAAAGCATCCATGCGTTTTTTTGACGTGACTGATAATAGCATCATCAAACTTATCACCACCTACTGTGACCGAGTCTGCATACACACAACCTGACAAAGAAATGACTGCCACCTCTGTGGTGCCACCACCAATATCCACCACCATAGAACCACTGGCATCATGTACAGGTAAACCTGCCCCAATCGCTGCCGCCATTGGCTCTTCTAATAAACGCACAATATTAGCACCCGCCTTTTCTACCGCCTCTTTGATAGCACGACGCTCCACCAACGTAGAACGGCAAGGCACACACACCACCACATTAGGATCAGCCAAAAAACGCTTAACTTTTACTTTTTTGATAAAATGCTTGAGCATCTCTTCAGTTACTTCAAAATCAGCAATGACCCCATCTTTTAAGGGGCGAATGGCGGTGATATTTTCAGGTGTACGCCCAAGCATTTGTTTAGCGTCGTTGCCAACAGCAGCAACGGTTGGATTTTGAGTGCGGTTGCTGCGTAGCGCCACCACCGTCGGCTCATCCAACACCACTCCCTTGCCTGGAACATAAATTAAAGTATTGGCTGTGCCAAGATCAATGGCAATATTGGTTGATAAAAATCCAAACAAATTCATGGTGTGCGTTCCACAGAGTAATCAAAAATAAAAAATAAATAAGCCAACATCCAAGACAAATGCAAAAAATAATAATTTGATTAAAATTTGTACAGATGCAAGGCATTTAAAAAAACGTGCTAAATTATACCGATTTATGCAAAAAAAATCATGGATTAATTGCCATTTTTTGTCATATTTTGCAAAAAAGTTTTACAAAGTGCCTGATAAGCAGAATTGCTTCTCTAAAATCTACATCATAGTATCACCTTGTTTTTATTATTGTTGCATAAGCCTTACACAAATATTACAAAAGTATATATTAACAAAGATATCAGCATTAATAACAAATGGCATCACAACACAATAAACCCTCATTAGACTAAATAATGAGGGTTTAAAATTAAACAAAACCATTTACTATATTAACACTGCAAAGCCATTTAGCGTCAATGCCCAGCTTATCAGTTAGAGGGGCAGCTTATTAATTGACTTATGCAATAGCCAAGACAGGAGCTTGCTTAGGTTTTAGCAAGGCATATAAGACACCTGTTACCACACTACCTGCTGCAATTGCCAATAAGTACATCAAAGGCTGGTTGATGGCATTAGGGATTAGCAAAACAAACACACCGCCATGAGGCGCTGCCAATGTAATGTTTAGCCAACCCACCATTGCTCCTGTCAAAGCGCCCCCCAAAACACACACAGGAATGACACGACTTGGATCTTTGGCAGCAAAAGGGATTGCTCCTTCTGAAATAAAGCACAACCCCAATACCAAAGCCGCTTTGCCTGCATTTTGTTCATCGATGCTAAATTTACGCTTTGCCAACAAGGTGGCAATTCCCATGCCAATCGCAGGCACCATACCTCCTGCCATCGCTGCAGCGATAGGAAATTGATTGGGCACCTCTAGTGTCAATAATCCCACCGAAAAGGTATACGCCGCCTTATTAATAGGTCCACCCATATCCACGCACATCATGCCACCAAGCAATGCGCCTAACAGCATTAAATTGCCCGCTCCCAAGCTCTTTAGGAAAGCCTCCAATTCTGCCAAAGCATAGGCAACAGGCGCCCCAACAACATACACCATAACCAGCCCAACAACCAATGAGCTTAATAATGGAATAATCAAGATGGGCTTTAAGGCGTCCATCGTTTGTGGTAGACGTAAATTTTTTACCAAAAACAACGTCAGATAACCTGCCAAAAATCCCGAGACAATCGCTCCCAAAAATCCAGCATCCAACTGTGCAGAGAGTAATCCTCCAATCAATCCTGCTGCCAGTGCCGCCCTATCTGCGATAGAATAGGCAATATATCCTGACAAAACAGGAATCATCAGGGTAAACGCCGCTTTGCCTGTCTGCATCAGTGCAGCTGCCAAACTTCCCTGAACCTCATATGCTTTAATCCCAAACACAAAAGACATCGCAATCAGCAGTCCTCCTGCCACCACGATAGGCAACATAAAGGAAACACCAGTCATCAGATGTTTATAGATGCCAGAGCCGCCTTTTTTGGTAGTATCGTGAGAGTTATTCTGTTGCACACCCTGATGCACTGTAGAATTTGCAATTGCATCTGAAAATACTTTTTTTGTTTGTTTAAGTGCTTGAGATGTGGAAGTACGATAAATGCGCTTACCCACAAATCGGTCAGCATTAACCTCAATATCAGCCGCCAAAATAACCACATCAGCCTGCTCAATGTCTTCATCAGTCAAGATGTTTTTGGCTCCCACAGAACCTTGTGTCTCTACCTTGATGTCAAAACCCAACTCTTTTGCTGTGATTTCTAGCGCCTCTGCCGCCATAAACGTATGCGCCACCCCTGTGGGGCAAGCAGTGATTGCCACAAAACGCTGTGTGTTTACAGAGGGTGCCTTTGTGATACGCTCAGGGGTTTTGCTTTCAATCAAAGCCATCACATCTGTTGCGCCATGTAGCTCATCAGCTTGCAATGTGATTACTTCTATATCCGATAACTCAAACGCTGATGGCTGTCCTATCACCACAATCTTGTCCGCTTCCATGGTCTGCGGTAGGTGGTGCGCTAGTTGCACCTGTATGTTAGTTGCAGCAGCTTGATGTGCCACTGTTTTTGCCAAAATCAGCGCATCAAGGTCATTTTTTTTGTATAATACCAATAAACTGTTCATTATTTCACCTATTTGGCTGTTGGTTATAAAGACACAATGGCTGTTTTTGCCATCAATGTCATCAAGCGGTCATCGTCAGGCAATGACACGCCGACGACGCTCACCGTATGCGCACTCATGGCAGTTGCTCGTCTAAAAATCTGCTCTGGTATCTCTTGGCTAAGCAGTCCATGCACCATACCTGCCAACATCGTATCTCCTGCACCAACAGTACTCACCATCTCAACTGTGGGAGGGGTTGCGTGCAACACACCCTTTTGATGCAGCCAATTAGCGCCTTTTTCACCCATAGACACGACCACGTTTTTTACCAAAACACCTTGGGTAGCAAGCATTGCAAATAGCTGTCTTTGAGCCTCTGCTGTATCATACACACCCCCAAACGCCTCACTAAGCTCATCTGTATTGGGCTTGATTAAATCAGGACTCAATAAAATAGCGGTTTTTAGCGCCTGTCCACTGGTATCTACCGCCAAGGGAACTTTTGCCACTTTAATGGTTTGTAGCAATTTTTCCAAGCTATCCAATCCAAATCCTGATGGCAAGCTTCCTGCCACCACCACCATATCTGCTTCTGCTAATACGTCATTTAGCCTCTTAAATAGCGTTTCAATATTATCATCATTAATCACAAAACCTTGGGTATTGATATCTGTCATGCGCCCACTATTTTCGGTGATTTTAATGTTTTGACGAGTTGCTCCTTGGACATACACAAAGCGATTGTCAAAGCCACAAGCCTTGAACTTTTGTTCAAACTCAGTGGCATTATTCTCACCCAAAAAGCCTGTGACAATCACGTCATGCCCAAGCGCTGCCAACAAAGTTGCCACATTAATGCCCTTGCCTGCAGCATAATGATGAGTCTGTAGTGGGCGATTCACCTTTTCAAAGCGCAACTCATCTAGATGAAACAGGGTGTCTAGCGCAGGATTTAAGGTGATACATACTACACGCGCCATCGTCTTACTCCTTTATTAATATTGCAATGCCCTAACAGCGTCTGCGGTTTTGCACAACAAGGCGCGCGTTGCCAATGCTCGGCATTGCGCAAAATTAAGTGTGCGAATTTGCGCTTTGACCATAGGAATTTGGCTGGCAGACACGCTAAGCTCATCAACCCCAAGTCCAAGCAAAATGGGCACCGCCTGCGCATCTGCACCCAACTCCCCACAAACACCCACCCATTTACCATGTAGGTGTGCCGCCTTGACTGTCGTATCAATTAGGCGTAATACCGCAGGATGCAAGCCGTCCGCTTCTTGTGATAAGACAGGGTGTCCACGGTCAATGGCTAAGGTATATTGAGTTAAATCGTTGGTACCAATGCTAAAAAAGTCCACTTCTTTTGCAAAAATATGCGCCATAATCGCCGCACTAGGCACCTCAATCATCATGCCTACTTGCAAGTTGTTATGTGGATGTTCTGCCAAAACTTCATCCAAAATGGCTTTGGCGGCATGCCATTCCTCTAGTCGTGCAATCATAGGAAACATAATGCACAATGGGCGATGATTGGCTGCTTGAATCAGTGCGGTCAGCTGAGTGCGCAATAACTCTGGCTTGCGCAATGTCAAACGAATGCCACGCACCCCCAAAAATGGATTGTCTTCGGCTTTCATTGCCAAATAAGGCAAAGGCTTATCTCCGCCCACATCCAACGTACGCACCACCACAGGATTAGCGCCCATAGCATCAAACACCTGAAGGTAGTCTTGCTGCTGTATGTGCTCATCAGGCATTTTATTGTGAGTCATAAACACCAATTCGGTGCGCAACAATCCCACACCTTCAGCACCTAGCGCTGCCGCCTCGCGCGATTTATTAACATCGCCCAAATTTGCCATCACAGCGACCTTGTGATTATCCAAAGTAACGGCTGGCTGCTGAGCATTGGCTTTGGCATCCGCTTCTTTTTTTAGCAGTTGCTCGTGAGCTTTTTGGCAAAAACGCACCAATTCTTCATCAGGCTCCACCACCAAATATCCCTCTTGGGTGTGCGATGGCGCATGTAACAACACGCGCTCCTCTTGAGCAATATGAAGGATAGATAAGCCCAGCCCCACCACCGCAGGAATGCCCAGTGAGCGCGCAACAATCGCACTGTGTGAGCTAGCACCCCCAAAGGCAGTGACAACCCCCAATACCTTGCTACTATCCAAGCTTGCCACATCACTAGGCAATAAATCTTCTTTGACCAAAATATATGGCACATCAGGCACACGATGAGCATCACCACCACATAAGGCTGCTAATACACGCTGACCTACATCTCTTAAGTCTGCCGAGCGTTGCGCCAACAAAGAGTTTTCCAAAGCAGCTTGTTGCTGTGCCATCATCTCAATCTGATCATGCCAAGCTGCTGCTGCACTTGCACCTGCATCAATTCTCTGCTTAACCGCCACCAACAACTCATCATCCTCGAGCATGGCATAGTGCGCTGTAAAAATACCTGAAATCTCATCATTGACTGCTTGATCAATGATTCGCTGAATATCCGCCTTAACTACCTGCAAAGCTTCTTTAAGCGCCTTTTGTTCAGCTGCTGTGTCATCCGCCGTTGGTGCATATTCAAAACGCACTTCTTTTGGAATATATGCTTGAGCAACCGCCAACCCTTTAGAGGCACCAACGCCATGAATACGCTCACCACGAACCAATGCAGCTTCGAGCTCTACCAAGTTTTTTAATTCTATTTCTGTGGCATTTTCTACTACTTGCTCAATAGGCACTACCTCCTCGCCCAAGCCTGATTGTACTGCATTTATCAATGTTTGTAGGCAATCTTCAGCATCATTACTGGGGCTGACAGCAAAGTATAGCTTTTGTCCATAATTTGCACCCAGTGCCAACAACCGACTTAAGCTGGTAGCAGACACATAGTCCACCCCATCCACACTGATTCTAATCTCGCCTTCATACGTCTTGGCTAGGACTGCCAGTGCCGTTGCAGGACGTGCGTGCAATCCATGGCGATTTGCCAAAAAGACCTCGCCCTTCACCCAATCTTTGGTTTCATTAAGCCCAAAAATAGTCAACAATCCATTTTTGTCCAAAGCAGTTAGGTCATGGGCAAGCAATACATCCAATGCTTCACTGACTGACATTTCACTGACAGACTCTGTCAGCGCCAACACCACTAATGTTTTTAAAGGCTGATTTTGGTAAGTCACCCCTGCTTTGCTATGCGCCAACACCAGTGCTGGCTGTGACACACCCCAAGATGACTGCACACACCACACGCCATTATCTAGCTTCACCCAAGGCTTGGCAAGCAACTGCCCCAAAAACCCCGTCTCCACAAGCTGTGATGATTTTAATAAATCAGCCACCTGATAGGCGACACCATCAGCATCTTCAGCATTACTTTGCAAAGTCAGCATCTGTGTCAATGTCACCTCTTCTTGAGCCTCCGATGTCTTTTCGCCCGTTAAGACAGCCAATACCTCATCGGTCGTTTGGGCGGTTTTTAAAGCGTGTAACACCGCCTCTTCCTCACCCAATGCGCGCGTCAAGGACTTTAAGATGGTCAGATGCTCATCAGACTTGGCGGCAATACCCACCAAAACATAAGCGGTTTGTCCATCTCCCCATGCCAATCCATCAGCAAAATGCAGTACCGCCACCCCTGTTTTTATTACTTTATCCTTGACATCAGGTGTGCCGTGCGGAATGGCAATTCCTGCTCCCAAATAGGTGGTTGCTGTCTCTTCTCGTGTTTGCAAAGCAGACAGATACAGCTCCTTATTTACCTCTTCTATCAAGCCAAGCGCCACAAATCTTTCTACCATCAATGCCAATGCTGCTTGCTTATCTGGGGCTGATGCGTTCATCATAATGACATCATGTGTTAAATTCATCATCATTTCCTTAAAAATCTTACCAAATCATCAGCCCAATACTGGCTTTGTGATTGCCAACCCAATCGTTGCTACAAGCGCTATCGCAGCAACGCCTAGCCCAACATAGCGCTCTTTGGTTGCACTGGCTTTGCGCGCTTTTATCATTGCTGAAATTGCCACCACAAGCAGTACAATTTTGGCATACGCCCAATGCTGCGTACCTGCAACTTGACTCAAACGCCACAACAAATACACGCCTGTCAACACCACCAAGGTATAAACCAAATGGCTTAACATAAAAAATGCCTTGGCTGGTGTTTTGTTTTGCACAATACCCAAGGCACTATAACAAAATAACCCTATCGTCAGAACAACCATCAACAAATGAAAATGTTTCACACGCTACCCACACTATCTTTATAAATAACCTTGTCAAAGGCATGATAAATGTGGGGTATTTTATCACAAACATTTGTTTACTCATATAATATTTTTGCACTTACCAAAAAATCTCTCTCAAAAAAAAAGCACACCTTAATTCAAAGTGTGCTTTGGTTTAAAATTACTGATAAATCAAGACTTATTGTTTTAAATATCCTAGGGCTTGCCCAGTAACGCATTAGGTTGTCAGGCGTCAATACTCCCCTAGCCCTCTGAATCATGCTAAAAACCAATCTTGAGTTATCAAGCGCTCTCATTCATAAATCACTTCCAAAATCTCATACTCTACTGTACCGCTAGGTGTTTGAATTTTGGTTTCATCGCCTTCGTATTTGCCAATCAATCCACGCGCCACAGGCGAGCCAATTGAAATCTTACCCGCCTTAAAATCTGCCTCATCATCCCCAACAATCTTATAACGTTTTTGCTCGCCTGTATCGGTATTTTCAATGACCACAGTCAAGCCAAACATCACGCGACCATCTTTGGGCAATGTTTTTGGGTCAATAATCTGCGCGCCACTTAATTTGGCTTCGATATCACGAATGCGCCCCTCACAAAAGCCCTGTTGTTCACGAGCGGCATGATATTCGGCATTTTCTTTGAGGTCGCCATGTTCGCGTGCCTCAGCGATGGCGGTGGTAATTCGTGGGCGCTCCACGGTTTTTAGGTGCTTTAGCTCCTCTTCTAATGCCTTATGTCCTTCTGGCGTCATAGGGTAACGTTGCATCAATCTCTCCTTTAAAAAAAATAAGCACATAAGCTAAAACACCACCCCAAATGGAATGGTGTTTTTTTCATTACTTATGCTGTTTTGAGTGCTATTATAGGCAATTTTAAAAAGATTGCAAGCGATTTATGATAGCCATTTTAAGAGTTGTTCGCTATTAGCAACTCTTAAAACTGTTGTCAAGTTAAAACAAAAGTTTTATTTGCATTTATCAAATCCACGCGCTTTTGATATTAGGAGATCCTGACACGTCATCACACTCATGACTATCTAGCAATCATTTAGAAAAAACATAGCAATTTTACCTTAAAAATAGCCAAATCTTCGCTTTTATTGTCAAATTGCTTGTTGATATTTCAATATCAACCGCGCCATTTTCCTTGAAACTTTTGCGATTTTTCTTAAGTTTAATGGCAAATACGAACTGTCAGAATGCCCTAAGGACTTTGATTCTTCCTTATAATGACTTATTTAACAGCCAACAATGAATCCACCTTGAATAAACCTAGATCGCTTAACAATACTACGCCTCATTCATCTTGATGGTTGCCATGCGCCCTTGAACAACCCCTCCCAGCAACACCGCCTGCGCTACTGTCATCTCTTGAGCTGTTTCAAAGCCTGTCACATGATACGTTTTACCTTTGTCACAAATACAGAGCGCATCATTCAATATTTCAATACTGGCAGTTTTGCTAAGAGAAATCAGCTGCCCTTGATGTTGTAGCTGATACGCCCCAACAGTCAGATTGCCACAAGCTATGACTTGATGTGTTTTGGCACGTTCACGCAAGCGATTAAAATAAAAACACCCACACGCCAATACAAACACACCTCCAATGGCATAGCGACTAGGCAACATTGCCGCCATCAGCGCCACCACGATCGCCCCAAGCACCAATACCACCGCCAATCCAAATACTTTGTCAGCAGGGGTATTGCCTATCAGCTTGACAGTGATACTGCCATCGGTATTGACTTTAAGCATCTTACCAGCCCAACGCTTGTTTTTGCAAATCAATCAAACGCTCAATGCCTTGTTGTGCCAAAGACAGCATGGCATCGGCTTGCTCGCGACTAAAAGACTTATCTTCGGCAGTGCCTTGAATTTCAATAAAGCCACCACTTTGAGTCATGACCACATTCAAATCTGTCTCACACGTAGAATCTTCATCATAATCCAAATCCAGCAAAACCTGCCCATCTTTGATACCTACCGACACCGCTGCCACCAAACCAATAAAAGGGTCTGTTTTTAGTTTGCCTTGGCGCTGCAATGTCTCAATAGCATCCATCAAGGCAATCGCTGCCCCCGTGATGCTTGCTGTCCGAGTACCACCATCTGCTTGAATTACATCGCAGTCAATATAGATGGTGTTTTCTCCAAGCTTGGTCAAATCCACCATCGCACGCAAACTTCTACCAATCAAACGCTGAATCTCTTGGGTGCGCCCTGATTGCTTGCCCTTGGCTGCTTCTCGCTGATTGCGCGTTCCTGTAGAGCGGGGCAACATACCATATTCAGCCGTCAGCCATCCTTGGTTTTGACCTTTTAGCCAGCGAGGAACGCCCGCCTCAATACTAGCAGTACACACCACTTTGGTATCACCAAAGCACACAAGCACAGACCCTTCGGCATGCTTGGTATATTGGCGATGAAAACTGATAGGGCGTAACTCGTCTTTTGCACGGGAAT